>RXJO01000363.1:1654-24939 GCA_003987795.1 Curvibacter sp. | reverse complement strand
CCATTTCATCACGGTGCCTCCGTGCACTTTGCCGCCGAAATTGACGGTGCTGGGTTCGGCGAGAAAGCGCAGGACGATGGAATGCATGGTGTGGGTGGAGAGTCTTTGGAAGCCGCATTATTCCCGACCGGCGGTTGTCTTGCTGGCCGCTTGTGGTGCAACTCGCCACAGCCTGAGCCGCTGGTCGGTTGGCGGCGCAGGAAATGACGGCCGGCGTCAAGAATTCTCCAGCGTTCCTTCGAGCCCGGGCGTCGATCTTGATTCCCCCGGTTGCACAGGCCCCCTTGTCTGGTGGGCGAACGTGTCATTGTCTTTGCCATCCCGTCTGGAGTCCGCATGGCCACAGCCCTTCATGAAATGCTGCAGCCGCTGTCCGGCCTCTTGCGCCAGCTGCCCGCCGACACCCCGCTGCTGGGCCTGCAGGGCGCCGCCTTGGTGGGCCTGTTGGCTGGTGTGCTGTTGGTCTGTCGCCGGCTCGGCCTGCCCCTGCGTCGGCGCAGCCTGATTCTGGGGCTGTCGGTCGGTTGCGCAGGCTATGTGGTGGCGGCGCTGGTGGCCAACTATGGCGAGAGCGGTCTGCGCCCCACGCTGGTGATCGATTTCCTGTACCTGGGTGCCTATCTGGGGGGCTGGATCGGAGGTCTGCTCAGCTTTGCGCTGGTCGAGCTGGCGCGCTGGCAGTTCGGCGGCATCCTGCATCTGGGGGCTGCCTTGGCCGATGGTTCGGTTCATGTGCTTTGCGGCTGGGTGTTGCGCCAAATGATCGATCCACGCGCCTTGCTGCATCTTCGCGCGAGCACGGTCATGTGGGTCTGGCTGGGGCGTCTGGTGTCCACCGGTCTGGGGATCTGGGTGGGCACGGCGCTGTCCGACACCTCACCCGAGATCCTGGCCTTGCTCTGGCAGGGGCGCGCGGCCGTGTTGCCCATCTCACTGCTTGTCATCTATTGCAGCCTGCTGCTGTTGGTCGCCGACGCGCAGATGGATGGACAGCAGGCTCGTGAACAGGCCTGGCTGCGGCGTGATCCGGTCAGCGGTCTGCCCAATCGGCAGGCCCTGGGCGAGTGGCTGCAGGCGCATCGGCATCGCGATGGCGCAGGCCGGGCCTGTCTGATGGTGCTGGAGCTTGGTAACCTGAACGATCTGCTGTCCCGGCATGGTCACGAGCCGGTCTCGCAGCTGTGGCGGGGCGCAGGGGCGTCGCAGGGTGAGGGCCTGCTGCACGAGCTGCTCAAGGCCTTACAAGACTATCGGCCCGAGCCGTTCCGGTACAACGACTTCTCGCTGGCGTTGGTGCTGCAGGGCACGGGTTTGGCCGAGTTGCAGGAGCGCGCAGCGCTAGAAGCCTTGTTGCAACGCTGCGAGGCTGAGCTGAGTCTCCGATGGCCCGGGTATCGGGCGAGTCTGCGGTGCGCTGTGGTGGAACTGGAGCCGGCTTTCGGTGCACAGGCGTGCGCACTGCCCGACCGTGAGATCACCCAGGCGCTGAACTCCCTGTCGCGCGGGGTGGCCTACTTCAATGGCCTGATGCGACAGGACCAGGCCCTGGAGGCCTTCATCGGTGGGCAGATCGATCATTGGGCTGATGATCCGGACAAGGTGCCGATCTGGCTGCAGCCCAAGCTGGATCTGTCCAGCGGACGGGTGGGCAGCGCCGAAGCCCTGTTGCGGCTCCACGATCCTGAGGGGCGACCGGTCTCCCCGATGCGGGTGATCGCGGTGGCGCGGCGCGAAGGTCGGCTGGCCGATCTGGAGTGGGCCACCGTGGTGGCGACGGCGTCTTTGTTGCAGCGTCTGGAAAGCCGCTTGTCCGGGGTGTCGGTGGCCGTCAATGTCTCGGCCGAATCGCTGTGCGTGCCCGGCTTCGCGCATCGGATACAGGCTTTGCTGGCGCAATGCCAGTTGGCGCCCGGCCTGCTGGGCCTGGAATTGGTCGAGTGGTCTGAACTGGCCGACGATCCACTGGTGCAGACCAATCTGCTCAGGCTCATCACCTTGGGGGTGCCCTTGTCGATCGACGACTTCGGCACCGGTCATTCCAATCTGCTCTTGCTGACCCGCTTCGCATTCTCGGAGGTCAAGATCGACCGCAGCCTCGTGACGTCGTTTGGCGATCCGAAGTCTCAGATGGTGGTGGAACACATCGTGGCCTTGGCACACCGCTTCGGTGCCGTGGTGGTGGCCGAGGGGATCGAGACAGTCGCGATCGCAGAGCGCCTGCGTTCGCTGGGCGTGGACATGGGGCAGGGCTTTCTGTTCTCCCGGGCCCTGCCGCCCGAGGCATTCGTGGCCTATTGCCAGCAGCCCAGGGGTGGTCTGCCGGATTGAGCGCCGAGGCCTGCGCCGGCCTCAGGCGCCGGCGGCGGCGTCCAGGAGCCTTGCCAGGTAGCGTCCGGTGTGGCTGGCCGGCAGCGCAGCCAGGGTCTCGGGCGTGCCCACGCCCACCACGGTACCGCCGCCGGCTCCGCCTTCGGGGCCCATGTCGATCAGCCAGTCGGCGGTCTTGATCACATCGAGGTTGTGCTCGATCACCACGATGGTGTTGCCCGCATCGCGCAATTGGTGGATCACCTTGAGCAGCAGGTCGATGTCGGCAAAGTGCAGCCCGGTGGTGGGCTCGTCGAGGATGTAAAGCGTGCGCCCGGTGTCGCGCTTGGACAGCTCCAGGGCCAGCTTGATGCGCTGGGCCTCGCCGCCCGACAGCGTGGTGGCCGACTGCCCCAGCTTGATGTACGACAGCCCCACCTCCAGCAGGGTCTGCAGCTTGCGGGCGATGGCGGGCACCGCCTTGAAGAACTCATGCGCCGTCTCGACCGTCATGTCCAGCACCTGGGCGATGTTGCGGCCCTTGTACTGCACCTCCAGCGTTTCGCGGTTGTAGCGCTGGCCCTGGCACACGTCGCAGGGCACGTAGACGTCGGGCAGAAAGTGCATCTCCACCTTGACCACGCCGTCGCCCTGGCAGGCCTCGCAGCGCCCGCCAGCCACGTTGAAGCTGAAGCGGCCCGGGCCGTAGCCGCGCTCGCGCGCGGTGGGCACCTCGGCCATCAGCTCGCGGATGGGGGTGAACAGGCCGGTGTAGGTGGCGGGGTTGCTGCGCGGCGTGCGGCCGATGGGCGACTGGTCGACGTTGATCACCTTGTCGAACTGCTCCAGCCCGTCGATGGTGTCGTGCTCGGCGGGCTCGTCGTGGGCACGGTGGATCTGACGTGCTGCGGCGGTGTAGAGCGTTTCATTGACCAGGGTCGACTTGCCCGAGCCCGAGACCCCGGTCACGCAGGTCATCAGGCCCACCGGGAACTCGACCGTCACGTTCTTCAGGTTGTTGCCGCGCGCACCGGTGATGCGGATCACCTGGGCCGGGTCCTTCTGAACATGGCGCTGCTCGGGCACCTCGATCTTGCGCGCACCGCTCAGGTACTGGCCGGTGAGCGATTGCGGGTTGGCCCGGACCTCCTCGTAGGTGCCCTGGGCCATCACGCGGCCGCCATGCACGCCCGCGCCGGGCCCCATGTCGATCACGTGGTTGGCGGCTCGCATCATGTCCTCGTCGTGCTCGACCACCAGCACGCTGTTGCCGATGTCGCGCAGGCGCTGCAGGGTGCTGATCAGGCGGTCGTTGTCGCGCTGGTGCAGGCCGATGCTGGGCTCATCGAGCACATACATCACGCCCGTCAGGCCCGAGCCGATCTGGCTGGCCAGGCGGATGCGCTGGGCCTCGCCGCCCGACAGGGTTTCGGCGCTGCGGTCCAGGCTCAGGTAGCTCAGGCCCACATCGTTGAGGAATTTCAGGCGCGAGCCGATCTCGCGCACCACCTTGTCGGCGATCTCGGCCTTCGCGCCCTGCAGCCGCAGTTGCTGGAAATAGGCGTGGCACTCCTGCAGGGTCAGGTGGCTGATCTCGAAGATGGCGCGGGCTCCGGGGCCCTCGCCCAGGCGCACGTGGCGCGCTTCAGTGCGCAAGCGGGCTCCACCGCAGTCAGGGCAGGGCTGGGTGCTGCGCAGCCGGGCCAGCTCTTCGCGTACCACCGGTGAGTCGGTCTCGCGGAAGCGCCGCTGCAGATTGTGGATGATGCCCTCGAAGGGGTGCTTTTTGGCCACCTTGCGCGGTGCCTTGCCGGCCGCGCCTTCCAGCTCGTAGCTGAAGCGGATCTCGGTGCTGCCCGAGCCGTGCAGAATCGCCTGGCGCGTGGCCTCGGGCAGGGACTCGAACGGGCTTTCGATGTCGAAGCCGTAGTGCTCGGCCAGGCTTTCGAGCAGCGAAAAGTAATGGGCGTTGCGTCGATCCCAGCCTTTGATGGCGCCGCTGGCCAGGCTCAGCGTCGGGAAGGCCACCACCCGCTGCGGGTCGAACACATCGGTGGCGCCCAGGCCGTCGCAGGCCGGGCAGGCCCCCACCGGCGAGTTGAACGAGAACAGCCGCGGTTCCAGTTCGCTGAGCGAGTAGCTGCACACCGGACAGGCGAAACGGGCGTTGAACAGGTGCTCGGCCGGTCGCAGCGCGGCCGGATCGGCCTCCATCTCGAGGGCGATGGCACGCCCATCGGCCAGGCGCAGGGCCGCCTCGAAGCTCTCGGCCAGGCGCTGCTGCATGTCGGGGCGCACCTTCAGGCGATCGATCACCACATCGATGTCGTGCTTTTCGTTCTTCTTGAGCGCGGGCAACTGGTCGAACTCGTGCGCCACGCCATCGACCCGGAAACGCACATAGCCCTGGGCCTGCATGCTGGCGAACAGCTCGACGAACTCACCCTTGCGCTCGCGCGCCACCGGGGCCAGGATCATCACCTTGGTCTCTTCGGGCAGGGCCAGCACGGCGTCCACCATCTGGCTCACCGTCTGTGCCTGCAGGGGCAGGCCATGGGTGGGGCAGTGCGGCGTGCCGGCACGGGCGAACAGCAGGCGCAGGTAGTCGTGGATCTCGGTCACCGTGCCCACGGTGGAGCGCGGGTTGTGCGAGGTGGCCTTCTGCTCGATCGAGATGGCGGGCGACAGGCCCTCGATCACGTCCACATCAGGCTTGTCCATCAATTGGAGGAACTGCCGCGCATACGCTGACAGGCTTTCCACATAGCGGCGCTGGCCCTCGGCGTACAGGGTGTCGAAGGCCAGGCTCGATTTGCCTGAGCCCGACAACCCGGTGATCACCACCAGCTGGTTGCGCGGAATGTCGAGGTCGATGTTCTTGAGGTTGTGGGTGCGAGCCCCGCGCACGCTGATGCGCTGCTGCCGCAGTTCGTTGACCAGGCTGGCCAGGTAGGGGCCGTCAGAAGAGTCACTGTCGGGAGCGATTGGGTTCACGGTGATCCGGGCTGGGAAAAACCCACCATGATAGACATCACCTCACGGTTTGGCACAGACCGACCCGGCGGGCTTCGCCGACAATATGGCTTTTGTGCCTGAATGCCACGGGCACCGGCTTCCCACCCCTTTCACATTTCATGACCGCATCAACCGCTATGACAGCGCTGGAGCGCCGCTCCACCCAGTCGCTGGCGTTCATCTTTGCCCTGCGCATGCTGGGCCTGTTCCTGGTGCTGCCCGTGTTTGCCCTGGAGGCACGCAAATACCCGGGGGGCGATGACCCGGCCCTGGTGGGGCTGGCCATGGGCATCTACGGCCTGACCCAGGGGGTGCTGCAAATCCCCTTCGGCATGGCCTCCGACCGTTTCGGGCGCAAACCGGTGATCGTGACCGGCCTGCTGCTGTTCGCCCTCGGGGCCTTCATCTCGGCGGCCGCCGGCACGCTGCATGGCTTGGTGCTGGGGCGGGCCCTGCAGGGGGCCGGGGCCATCTCGGCGGCCGTCACCGCCTTGCTGGCCGACCAGACCCGGGACGAGGTGCGCACCAAGGCGATGGCCCTGATCGGTGCCAGCATCGGGCTGATGTTCGCGCTGTCGCTGGTGCTGGCGCCGGTGCTGACCGCCTGGCTGGGCCTGTCGGGCCTGTTCGTGCTGATCGCTCTGCTGGCCTTGTGCGGCGTGGCTGTGGTGCTGTGGCGCGTGCCTGCAGCGCCGCCGCTGCCCGTGGATGCGCCGCGCGGCAGTCTGCGCGAGGTGCTGGCCCTGGGCCCGCTACTGCGCCTCGACTTCGGCGTGTTCGTGCTGCACTCGGTGCAACTGGCGATGTGGGTGGCCGTGCCCTCGATGCTGGTGCAGGCCGGTCTCGAGAAAAGCCTGCACTGGCAGGTGTACCTGCCGGCCGTGCTGGCCTCCTTCGTGGTCATGGGCGGCACCTTGTTCCCGCTGGAGCGTCGGGGCCACCTGCGTCCGGTCTTCCTGGCCGCCATCGTGCTGATCGGCCTGGTGCAACTGGGCCTGTGGGCGGTGGTCGATCACCAGCCCGGCCTGCTCACCCTGGGGGGGCTGCTGTTCGTCTTCTTCTGTGGCTTCAATGTGCTCGAAGCCAGCCAGCCCAGCCTGGCCTCACGCCTGGCGCCGGCACGGCTGCGTGGCACCGCGCTGGGGGTCTACAACACCCTGCAGTCGCTCGGGCTGTTTGCCGGTGGCGCGGCGGGGGGGCTTTTGGCCCGTTCGGTGGGCCTGCAGGGCCTGTTCCTCGTCAGCACCCTGGCCAGTGCCGTGTGGCTGCTCGTGGCCTGGCCCATGAGCACCCCGGGGCGTGCCGCCGCGCCCACTGACGCCATAATCTCGCCCTGAATCGGAGAATTGAGCCATGGCATCTGTCAATAAAGTCATCATCGTCGGCAATCTGGGGCGCGACCCCGAGATCCGCACCTTCCCCAGCGGCGACCAGGTGGCCAACGTCACCATCGCCACCACCGACCGCTGGAAGGACAAGCAGTCGGGCGAAATGAAGGAGGCCACCGAGTGGCACCGTGTGGTGTTCAACGGCCGCCTGGCTGAAATCGCAGGCCAATACCTGCGCAAGGGCTCGCAGGTCTATGTCGAAGGCTCGCTGCGCACCCGCAAATGGACCGACCAGTCGGGCGTCGAAAAGTACAGCACCGAGATCCGCGCCGACCAGATGCAGATGCTGGGCAGCCGCCAGGGCATGGGCGGCGGCGGTGGCGGTGGTGATGAAGGCGGCTACGGCGGCGGCTATGGCGGTGGCCAGGGCGGCGGCTACGAGGCCGCGCCTCGCCGCGCCCCGGCAGCAGCCCCCGCTGCACGGGCCCCGGCACCCCGCCCGGCCCCGGCCCCTGCGCCGATGGCGAGCCGTCCGTCGTCGGGGTTTGACGACATGGATGACGATATTCCGTTCTGAGGGGGTATCGTCCTCCGGCAGGCGGCTTCCAAGCCCTCTGCCAGCCTGTTTCGAGCCCCTGGCCAGCGCCAGGGGCTTTTTTGTGCTCGATCTTTCGTGACAATGTTGTCTCGGCAGTCCACGGCGCATGGGTGCGGGAGCCCAAAACCTGTAACATCGCGTCAGTAAGCTCTGGGAGGCCTTCGCCTGCACCAGGGCAAGGGACTGCTGTCACGAGGATCACGCAATTGATGTCATTGAAGCTAAAACTTTGGGTTCCTGCCCTCGGCTTGCTGGCCCTGGTGGGTTGCGGCGGTGGCAGCACCGGAGACACCTCCAACGTGGGGGCGGTCACGGGCACGCAGCAGTACATGGACGGCATCTGGACCGGCACCACCGGCACAGGGGCGGCCCAACGCAATGTGGTGGGCTACATCAGCGGCGGCAGCGACGGCAAGGGCGGTGATTTCTACCTGGCCAGAGGCGCTTCCGGCACCTCGGGCTATGACAGCATCTATGGCCTGCTGCGGGTCGACGTGGCCTCAGTGGCGGCGACCAATGTCACGTATTTCTCGGTGCAGGACGGCAAGTTCGCCACCGGCCTGAGCCTGGCCGGCACGGCCAGCACCAGCACGGGTGCGGCCCGCACGGACACCTTCAGCGGCAACTACAGCAACCCGGCCAACACGGCTGCGGCCACCGGGGCGGTCACCTCGCTCAAGATGACCTACAGCACCCTGAACAACTTCGGCGCCACTTATGCCAAGCTGCAGGGCAAGTACACCGGCGGCGCCCTGTTCGGTGGCAGCTGGGTGCTGACCGCCGATGCGGTGGGCAACCTGGCCGGCACGGTGTCGGGTTGTACCGTGGCGGGTACGGCCACACCCCAGAACGTGACCGCGAACAGCACGGCATCGCCGGCCATTTACAACGTGGTGCTCAACCTCTCGGGCGGCACCACCACCTGCGCCGCCACCGGCACCACGCAGTCGGGCGTGGCTTTCCTGAAGTACGACACGCTGGGCAACAAGACCGGCCTCTGGATGTTCACCCGCAGCAGCACCACCACCTTGAACACCTATGTGCTCGACGGCGTGCTGGTGGCGGGCAGCACCACCACGCCGGCCACCACCCAGCAGGTGGCGGCGGGCTTCTGGAAGAGCTCGACCAGCACCAGCTCCGGCGATCTGTACGCCATGGTCCTGCCCGACAACTCGTACTTCTTCTACAAGCGTGCCGGCGGCGGTTACGACGCTCTGTATGGCAACCTGGTCGTCGCCACGGGCACCAGCATCCTGAGCTCGACCGATGGGGTGTACTTTGCCAACCAGAACCTGGCCTCGACCCAGTACACCTCGGGCATCCTGATCAGCGGCGATGTGCGTACCCAGAGCACTTTCACCGGCACCTACACCGATCCGACGGCCTCGAGTGCCCAGACCGCCTTCAGCATGGTGCCTGACACCACCAATCTGTACACCTCGCCGATCCTGCCCACGGTGTCGGCGCTGTATGGCACCTACACCAGCTCGACCATCGGGTTCGGTGGCACGGGGCTGACCCTGAAGATCGCGGCCGACACCACCGATGGCACCAAGAGCGTGATCACGGGCACCACGACCACGGGTTGCACGCTGACCGGCAATATCTCGGCCTACACCCCCTCCAACACCACCTTGAACCTGTACCGGGTCGACACGCTGACCTTCGCCGGTACCTGCTCGCTGGCCGGTCTGCCGGTGCAGTCGGGCGCCGCGTCGGCGGTGTTCGATGGTGCCAACAACGTGGTGGGCCTGCGCATCGGGGCCGCGGGCTACAGCGGTGCCACTACCCGCGCCAATCTGGTGTTCATCGGCTCCAAGTCCTGAGCGGACCGACGCCCCCTTTGAAAAGGCCCTGCGGGGCCTTTTCTCATGGGCTGACAGACATCATCGGTCGGCCTTGTCAGGGCCGGTCAATTGGCAGGCATGGTGGGCTCAGGGCTCAGGGCCGAAAGGGTAGCGCCGGCCGGCAAACATCTGTTGGCCGCTGGCTGGTAGCTGGTGTTTGTGTCGGTGTCGGTGTCGGAGCGCTGGTCTGCCTTGCCGCAGGCATGGCCCCCAAAGGCCGAAAAAAAGCCCGCGACCCTTTCGGGTGCGGGCTGTGGGAGCGATCGGCCGCGGGGCGGCGTGATCAGTTGCCGTAGGGCGATTTGACCGGGTTGATCGGCAGGGCCTGCAGGCCGGAGTAGGGCTGCAGGGCATAGCGCACGTAGATGCCGCCGATGAACTGGCGGTAGTCGCGGGCATTGTCGAGCGCCAGCTGGCCGCCCACGAAGAGTTGCGGGTGCATCTGGAACTCCATGGCCGCGCCCAGGTTGTAGCCCAGACCGGTCTTGGATTGCCCCGGGTAGACGGCGCCGGTGGCCGTGGAGCCTGCTGTGCCAAAGGCAAAGGCGTCGTTGGCGGCCTGCACGGCGGCGGCCTGGCGGGACGAGCTGGTCGGGTAGTAGGCGGCGGCGTCTTCGCGGAAGGTCTGCACGCCCAGCGAGCCCTTGAGCTGATACGAGAAGCGGTTGCTGCGCTGGGCCCATTCGAGGGGCACGTTCAGCGACAGGAAGCGCTGCGGGCTGAAGTAGCCGCCATGACCGTAGGTGAAGTAGCGCAGGTTCTTGTCGTAGCTCAGCGCAGTCACGTTCAGACCGGTGGTCAGGGACGAGTTGGCGCTGCGGTCCAGGCGCCAGTAAAGGCCGCCGCCGCCTTCCACCCGGGTGTTGGTGGCCACGTTGGTGCCGGTCAGGCCGTACAGCGAACCATAGGTGTAGAGGCCGAAGTCGCCGCTTTCCCAGTTCAGGTCGAGGCGCCCGCCGGTGGAGGACACACCACCCCAGTTGTCGCCGCTGCGCGGATCCTTGGTGCCGGCGAAGGACAGCAGGCTGTCGGTCACCGGGCGGCGAGAGCCATCGACCACCAGGGTCAGCTCGTCGCTGAGCGGGATGCGGTATTTCACGCCCCCGGTCACATCAGATTTGTTGAAGCCCAGCGGGGTGGTGCCCACATCCATCTTCAGGTTGGACGACTCATAGCCCACGCTCAGCCCCACGCCCGAGGCGCTTTGGCCACCGGCCGAGCGATCGGGCAGGGCCAGGGAACTGACCGGGCCGCCACCGAAGCGGCTCAGGGTGCCGTAGTCGAGGTCGGGCGTGCCGGCGTTCAGCGAGGTGGGGGTGATGCCCAGTGTCATCTTGCCATCGCCGGCATCGAACTTGAGTTGCAGCGGGGCTTCGATGTCGGTGAGCTGGCTCAGACCCGACTCACCCTGACGCACCCGGGCGACCAGGCCCAGCGACACCACCGGAATGCGGTCCTGGCGGATGTCGTTGAGCTCCTCCAGCGCAGCGCTGCGCGGGCGGCCGCTGGTGGCCGCGGTCAGGTTGCTGGACTGGGCGACCTGCAGACCGGTCGGTGTGTAGGCGTTGTTGGTCGCTGCCGGAGCCCAGGCGGTGGGGTTGCTCGGTGCTGGCGGCACGCTGCCGCTGTAGACCGCCGCCGGTTCGGGGATGGGTTGCGCCGCATAGATCGGCGCCACCGGCGCGCTGGCGGGCAGGGGCTGGCTGCGCGACGCTGCGGCTTCGGCCGGGCTGAGCAGGGAGGTGTTGGCGGACTGGCTGGCCACCCGATCGGCGACGTTGCGGCTGCTGCCGCCACTGCCCGAGCTGCCGCTGCCCGCGTTGCCACTGGCTGTAGGGCGGCTGCGGCTGCTGGTGGCGGGCTCCGTGTTGTTGACCACCGTGCGCTGATTGAGTGTCGTGCCATTGGAGGTGGCGCGCTCGCTCACGCTGCCACTGGAGGGCACCACCGTGCCCAGCGGTGCGGGCTTGTAGGTCTGGGTCTGGTAGTTGTTCGGGTTGGGGATGTCGGCGACCGATGCGGTCGGTGCCCCGGCCGCGGTCGGCGGGTAGTTGGACAGGTTGTAGGCGCCGCTCGCTGCGCTGAGGTTGCGTGCCGCACCTGCCGGTTCAGTGATCAGGGTAGCACCACGGGGGGCAGCGGCCACGGCCGGTGGTGTGCCCAGCGATGCCACGGGGGCAAAGCGCAGGGGCTCGGCCACCGGGGCCATCGAGCTGGGCCCCATGGAGGTGCCCACCGGCACGGCCGTGGGCATGGCGCCGGGTGTGAGCGGGGCAAACGGCTGGCGTTGGGGCTGGTTGTTGCGGTTGGTGAACGGGTTGGTCGAGCGCGCCTGCACCAGGGCGCCACTGGCGGCGAGCTGGGCGTTGCGCTGCTGGTTCTCGGCCGCCACGGCGGCGGTGAAGTACTCGGTGGCCTTGCTGGTCTTGCCCTGGGCCCGGTACAGGCGGGCAGCTGCCGTCAGCACCTCGGGGTTGTTCGGGGCCCGGACCAGCGCGATCTGGATGGCCGAGTCGGCGTAGGCGTATTCCTTGGCCGAGATGGCCAGCGAGGCCGCCGGCAGCAGGAGCTGCAGGTTGTTGGGGTCTCGTTCGAGCAGGCGGTTGTACAGGGTGATGGCCTGCACGTAGTCGTTGTTGGCGGCATACATGCGAGCCAGCGAGCCCATCACCAGCGGATCGTTGGGGCGTTCGGCCAGCACCGGGGCCAGCGTGTCGTAGGCGGCCGCCAGGTCGCCGGCTTCGCGCAGCGCATCGGCCTGGCGCAGGGTGTAGCCCACGCGCAGCTCATCGAAAGCCGCCCGTTGTGTCTGGGTCATGGGCGTGCCCTGCAGCTGGCGCAGGATGCCGGCCAGCTCCACGTCCTGCTTGGTCTTCAGCAGAATGGCCGCGTATTGAAGGCGAAGGCCAGGTTCGGGCCGGGCCGAGCGGGCCAGCAACTGGCGGATGGTGGCCATGGCGCGGTTGGCGTCGCCAGCGTCGGTGTAGGCCAGGGCCACGGCACCCAGCAGTTCGGGGTCGTTGCCGGTGAAGGGTTCGACCTGGGCCAGCTTGGCCAGGGCTTCGGCCTGCCGGCCCTGCAAGGCCAGGGCGGAAGCGCCGTCGGCCTGCACATGCACCCACACCCGCTTGTACAGGGCGGCGATGTCGCGGGTGCGGTTGGCCTCAGGCACCCGCTCCAGCGTGGCGAGGGCACCGGCCCAGTCCTGTGTCTCGGCCGACAGCAGGGCGTGGGCGTACAGCGCCTCGGGCATGTTGGGGTTGGAGATCAGCAGCCCGTCCATGATGCCCCGGGCTTCGGCCTTGGCGCCCAGCTTGATGTACAGGCGGGCCAGATCCAGGCGGACCCAGGCATTGGCGGGGTCGTTGAGCAGGGCGTTTTCCAGGGCCACGCGGGCGCCGGTGTCGTCGCCCCGGGCGGCTGCGGCCTTGGCCTGGCCCAGGGCCTGGGTGGCGCGCAGGCGGCCCAGCGCACCGACCTTCTCCTGTTGGGTCGGGCTCATGCGCTCGACGATGCGCAGGGCTTCGTCGGCCTTGTTGTTCTGGGCCAGGACCCCCACGAGGCCGCGCACGGCATCCGGGTTGTCAGCCTGACGGGCCAGCACCCGACGGTAGGTGGCTTCGGCCGCGTCGTACTGACCTTGCTCGACCAGCACGTCGGCGAGGTCGTTCTCGGCGGTGGTTTCCTTGGGGTCCAGGCGCACGGCCTGTTGCAGGTACTGGCGGGCCGCATCGAGGTTGCCGTTTTCGCGGGCGGTGGTCGACTGGGCCACCAGGGTCCAGTAGGTGGCGGCATCGAGCGCGCTCTTCCAGCGGCCGGCCTGACCCTGGCGGGTGGCGCGCTCCAGATAGTCGCGGGCCTGCGAGAAATTCTCCTGGCGCAGTCGCAGCACGCCGAAGCCACCCAGGGCGTCGCCATCGGTGGGGCGGGCTTCGAGCACGCTGCGGAAACCCGCCTCGGCGGCCTCCAGGTCGCCATCGTCCAGGGCCCGGAAGGCCTCCTGGGTGCGCTTGCGCAGCGGGTCGGCGCCAGGGCCCTCGGGGCTGCGGGCCTGTTTTTGCTGGCGTTCGATCTCGCTCAGGCGCGACTGAACGGCGGCATCACCCGGGAAGGCGCGCAGAAACTGCTGGTACAGCGGGATGTCGGCACTGCGACTGCCGGTCCAGGCCAGGGCCTTGCGCCAGCTCTCGATGGCGGCGCTGCCGACCTCGGAATGGCTGGCCAGTCGGGACAGCTGGGCGATGCCCTCGCGTCGGGTGGCGTCGCGGTAGGTCAGGTGCTGGGCAAGGGCCAGAGCGATGCGGGCGTCCTCAGGCTGTTCCTGGGCCAGTTGTTCCAGGCCTTTGCGGGCTGACTCCCAGCCTTGGGCGGTGCCGCCCAGGGTCTGGTAGTACTCCAGGGCCAGCGGGCCCCGCGGCGTCTGGCCACCCAGCGCATTCTGGTAGGTGCTCACGGCCTCGGCCGGCTTGCCGGCCTTGGCCAGTTCGCGCGCGGTCTGCAATTGCGGGCCGTTGCGCATCACGTTGATCGATTGCTCGATGTTGGCCAGGCCAGGGTAGTTGGGCGCGACTTTCTTGAGTTGCGCGATGTACCTGGCGGCCTCTTCGAAACGCTTGTTGCTGGCTTCGACCACGGCCATGCCGCCCAGGGCTTCGGGCTGGTTCGGGTTGAGCTTGAGCAGCTTCTGCCAGGCTTCGGCCGCACGCTCACTGTTCTCTCGCGATTGCCAGTACTTGCCCTGCTCCAGCAGGGCCTTGACAGCAGGTTCCTGGGCGAACACGGCCGGCACACTCAGTGCGGCCAGCAGGCTCATGGCTAGCGTTTGGTGGCGGTTGAACATGCCTTCTCCCAGCGTAATTGCAATCTGCCCGAGGGCAGGAATTGGTAGCGTTTCTCGATCCAGCCTGTGCCGAACAAGCCGAGCACATGATCGTAATAGGGCAGGCGGGCGTTCGAGTCAAACAGGCGCGCCTGAACCCGCTTCTGTTGCAGCAAAAGGGCGGTGCTGCGGCCATCTGTCTGCAGGTAGGGCAGCAGAGCGGCGGCAAAACCGATCGGCCCCACGCCCTGCACGGCGCCGCTGCCGGTCTGAACCTTCTCGGGCGGGGCCTCGGCCAACTCAGTGGCTTGGGCCATGCCGCCCAGGGCTCGGCGCAGCGGTGTCGCGGCCGGGTCGGAGGGGGCGGTCATACCGGCCCAGAGGTAGGTTCGTATGGCGTCATAGCTGCCCACATCACCCGATTGGGGGTCAGCCACAAAGCCTCCCCGGCCGTTGTCGGCCAGCCGCCAGGCCACCCAGTCGGGCGAGTAACCCCTCGGGGCGGTGTCGCTGATCAGGCGAAGGGTGTTGGCCGCCAACGCGTTCCAGGGGCCTTTGGGGTCGAGCTGGGCGAAGCGGCGCAGCACGGGCATCGGCAGGTAGCTGGGATTGAAGCGCCACAGCTTCTGGTCGGGGAAGCTGAAGCCGACCGGGCCGGGCAACAGCATCTTGCCGAAGCCGGGCAGGTCGATCATTTCGTCCTGGATCACCCGCGCCAGCAAGGTGCGGGCTTCAGATTCGTAGGCGGGCTTCTTCCACACGCGGGCTGCCTCGAGCAGGGTGTAGGCCAGCCAGAGATCGGCGTCTGATGCGGGGTTGTTGTCGATGATGCCCCAGGTGCCGTCCTTGCGCTGACCCCACTGCCAGGCCGGCAATCGGGCGGCGATGTTGCCACCGGCCAGGTTCGAGACGGTCCAGCGCCACAGGCGCTCGAATCGTTCGGGCTGGTTGGCCACGAGCGCGAAGAACATCGCGTAGGACTGCCCCTCCGAGGTGGAGTGCATCTGGGCCACGTTGAAGTCGACGATGCGTCCGTCCTCCTGGGCAAAACGCTCGTTGAAGCTGTTCCACAGGGGCCAGTCGGTGTCGGCCCGACAACTGGCGGCAGGGGGGGGGGCTGGCTCACGCCCGGGCTTGGATGCGTGGGCGTGAACACCCAACAAGACCAAAGGCGCCACGGTCAGTGGCGCCAGCAGTCGGGTCAGGAAATGTCGTCGAGGCCCCGCCCCCGAAGGCGCGGGGCGCGTTCGGGAGGGGCTCCTGGGAGGGGCATGGCGCAGGTTCTGCATGGACCTGTGGATCATCCCTGATTCTTGAGGCGGGCACGGGCACGGGCACGCAGGGAGAGGAACAGCAGCACGGCGATCAGCAGGGCGGCCAGGATGCCCAGGCCCAGCAGCATCAGCGGGTTGCCGGACAGGAACCACTGCACCCAGGTCAGCGGGTCCAGGTGGCCGACGTAGTAGGTCTGCTCGGCCACCAGGCTGTCAACCTGCTTGCCACGGATCACCGAGGTGCTGCCCTGGATCTCCTTGACCAGATCGGGATCGAGCAGGGCGTCGACGATCTGCGTCATGCCCTCGGGGTTGTTGCTCGACAACTGCACCACGCTGCGACCGGCGCTGACGGGCGATTCGAAGCCGGCGATCACGCCGTCATTGCTGGTGCTGTTGAAGGCGATCTGGTTGCGACCGGGTTGGGCGCCATCGCGCTGGCTCGGATCCCACCAGCTGAAGATGCGGTAGGCGAAGTCGGAGATCTTGAAGCGGCGTGCCCCGGTCTGGACGTTGACCGGGCTGGCGTCGGCCCACTGCACGAGCAGGGGCTGATTGGAGGCCGAGCCGATCAGCACCACGTCCTTGCCGGCCAGCGCCTCAACTTGCTTCGGGGCGACCACGCTGACGGCTGTGGCCGGGTAGCCGGTCGAGCGACCAAACACACCCAACAGGCTCAGGTAGCTGCTGTAGTCGCTGGCGGTGGGCTTTTCGGGCAGCACGACGGCGGTCTCGGACAGGTCGGCCATCCGGGTGAAAGGGAAGCCGCTGTTGCTGAAGGCCGCCAGGTCGGGCATGGCCAGGAAGTGCGAGAAGCCCGAGATGTCGACCGTCGAATCGGGCTCGACCGTGCCACGCACGTTGTCCAGCACCACATCCTTGCACGAGCCTTCCTTGACCATGTCATGGAAGTAGTGGAATTGCAGCTGGGTCTGGGCCGGCAGCTTGAACAGGGGGATGTTGAACTGGTCGCGCGCCGGGATCAGTTCGCCGGCGGGAAGCACGCTGCCCGCCGCGCGCTCCAGTGCGCCCGGGGTTTCGTGGCTGACGGCCAGCAAGGGCAGCGAGCGCAGGAACTGCTGGTTGACGTTGATGTTCAGCGTCGATTTGTCCAGGTTCGGGCGCGGGGTATAGCGGTACTTGAGGTCGACCTGGATGTCCTTGGTTCGCCAGCCGAACAGGTCGGGCGGCAGGTGGAAATTCACCCGGATCAGGTCAGGCGAATAGCCCGAGACGTTGAGGTTTTCCTCTTGCACCAGCTCGCCGAACTTCACGGGGCGCTCGCTGGACAGCCAGTTGGGCGCATCGTAGGGCTTGCGCGGCTTGAGTTCGGTCAGGCTGGTGATGGTGGCCACCTGGCCCGACAGGGCCGGCGAGCCCACGGCCACCGCATTGGCGGCGATCTTGAGCTCCTTGCCATCGCGACCCATCACCAGCAGTAGCTTGGCGGTGGCATCGTTGGGGTTGGGCACCATGGCCACGGTGGGGCCTTGCAGGGCCGGCAGGCTCAGGCCGCCCGGGATCTGCTGGTTGCCGACGGCGAACACGATGGCATTGCCCTGGGCCGGGATCTGATCCTGCATGGCCGGGAAGCGCGCACCCCGGTAGCCGGCCAGGGCGCCGAACCAGGACGACAGCGCGCCTGCGGCTTCCAGGGTCGGGGCGCTGGGGGTGCCGGCAAACACCATGGGCAACGACAACGGCAAGGCGTCGCGGCGGTCGAAGAAGGGCTGCGGCAGCAGGGCCAGGTCGTTGGCCTGGGCGATCGGGGTGAGCGTGAGCTCCAGCACGCTGTCGTTGCCCACGTTGGCCCACAGGCTGGAGTGCGTGGGGTCTTCGCAGTCGCGGGTGTAGTGGCCGATCAGTTCCAGGTTGAGCCGGTTGAACTCGGTGATCAGACGTGGCGGAATGATGACTTCGCGCTGCAGGTTCTGGCCGGCCTGCTCGGTGGGCACAGGGATCGTGGCGGCCACCTGCTCGTTGACCATCACGTTGATGTGCGAAAGCTGCGGGATCAGCGAGGGCGAGTAGGCATAGTTGATCTTGAGCTTGGCGCTGGTCACCACCTGGTCGGCGCGGATGCTGAAGGTCACGCCACTGTTGCCCCGGATGCCACGCAGTTGCAGCGGGAACAGGGCCCCGAGCTGTTTGAGCGAGAACGTCGCCGTGCGGGCGTTGGCCAGCCGTGCGCCCGGGGTCTCTCCAGCCTCTGCCGCCGTCTCGGTGATGATGCGGCCGGCCCCACCGGTCTCTCGGGCCGTCGCCGAGGCTCGACCCTTGGTGGCCGCCTCCGCAGGTTGCAGGCCAGGCGCGGCCAGCAGCAGGGCGATCGCCAGGATGACCGGCTGCAGGGGCACGCGGTGGCCCGCGCGCGAAGAGGTGGCTTGAGAGGTGGTGTTCGTCATGATCTTTGGGCGTTGGGTCACTTGGCGTTGGAGGTCCGGCGCAGGCGCAGTGACTTGGCAATGTTGCTTGTCAACTCATTGATGCCGCGCACACCGATGGCGAGCACGCCGCCGAGGGAACTGAGGGGTTTGTCCTGCTGACGCTGGCCCCAGGTGCCGACCCAGGCGTCGGCGCGCGAGAAGGTCAGGGACGCCAGCTCGGCCTGCTGGGCCAGACTCAGGTTGTCGAAGCGCACGCCCAGTCGTCCTTTGCCGCCAAAGGTGACGACGGCCGGGAACACGCCCTCCTCGTCGGATCGGAACAGGGACACCTGCAGCTTGGTGCCGGTGGGGATGCGCACCCCTTCCGGCACGGTCAGGCCCAGGCCCTGCTGCGAGTAGTCGTCGGTTTGGCAGGTCAGGATCTTGCCGTCTTCGAGGCGGATGGCGGCAGGCAGCGAGGCGGCCACCCGAGGCGTGACCCGGATCTGACGGCTCTCGCTGGCCACGGCCAGGCTGGCACTGGACAGCACGATGTTGTAGGCCGTCCACAGCATGTTGATGAACAGGGTGGTGATTTCGGGGTTGTCCTGGAACACCATTTGCCAGACACCCACCGCGAAGCCGAACAGGTTGGCGATCAGCAGTACCAGGTAGGGGCGGGCGATACCCCAGTCGAAATAGGCCTCCTCGATCACCCCGCCCTTGGCCGTCACGTTGAACTTGCCCAGCTTGGGGTTGATGAAGGCCATCAGCACCGGTCGCATGATGTACCAGGCCAGCACCGATTCATACACTTCGTTCCAGAACGAGTAGCGGTAGCGGCCCTGGATGCGCGAGTTGGTGATGCTGGCATGGGCCAGGTGAGGCAGCGCGTAGGCCGAGATCATCAGGGCCGTGGCCTGGAACACGTGGGCGCCAAACAGCAGGTAGGCCAGCGGAGCCGTCAAGAAGATCAGCCGCGGCAGGCCATAGAAGAAGTGCAGCATCGCGTTCAGGTAACACAGACGCTGGCCGATCTTGAGTCCTGGCCCGAGCAAGGGGTTGTCGACCCGTCCGATCTGGGCCATGCCCCGGGCCCAGCGGATGCGCTGACCGATGTGACCCGACAGGCTCTCGGTGGCCAGACCGGCGGCCTGGGGGATTTCGAGGTAGGCCGTGTTGTAGCCCTTGCGGTGCAATTTGAGGGCGGTGTGGGCGTCTTCGGTCACGGTCTCGATGGCCACGCCACCGATCTCCATCAGCGGTGCGCGTTTGATGATGGCGCAGGAACCGCAGAAGAAAGAGGCGTTCCAGAGGTCGTTGCCGTCCTGCACCACACCGTAGAACAGCTCGCCCTCGTTGGGGGTGCGGTGGAAGGTTTCGAGGTTCTTCTCGAACGGGTCGGGCGAAAAGAAGACGTGCGGCGTCTGCAGCATCGCCATCTTGTCGTCCTTGAGGAACCAGCCCATGCAGACCTGCAGGAAGGAGCGGGTCGGGATGTGGTCGCAGTCGAAGATGGCCACGTACTCGCCGTCGGTGGTGGCCAAGGCTGCGTTGATGTTGCCGGCCTTCGCGTGGCGGTTGTTGCCACGGATCTTGTAGCCCACGCCCACGTCCTCGCAGAACTTGCGGAAGTCCGCGCGCCGCCCGTCATCGAGCACATAGACCTTGAGCCGGTCGGTCGGCCAGTCGAGGCTCATGGCCGAGAACACGGTCTGCTTCACCACGTCGAGTGGCTCGTTGTAGGTGGGGATGAACACGTCCACGCTGGGCCAGGTCGAGGAATCGGCGGGCAGCGGCACCGGTTTGCGGCCCAAGGGCCAGATGGTCTGGAAATAGCCGATCAGCAACACGGTGAAGGCATAGAGTTCGGCGGCCACGAGGCCAAAGCCGAAGAAGGCATCCAGCGGGTTTTCGAAGCCCACGGTGTCGGTCAGACGCCACCAGATGTAGCGGGTGGAGGCCGAGATCGACAGCGTCATCATCGCCAGGGTCGTGACCCGGCCCTTGGTCCTGCGCAGCAGCAGGGCCACGGCAAAGGTGGTGCTGGCGAAGATGGCCTGCTCCATCAGATCGAGCGGCACGCTGATCACCAGCAGGAACAGCAGAAAGGCCAGGATGCCTGTGGCGTACTGGACCACCGGGTGGGCCCAGAGTGGGGACTCCGTGACGCGGTTCAGGAACCGGCCCCAGGGTTTGCTGGGGTCCGCCTGGGTGTCCTCGGGGGAGCCGACGGCCGGAGACTTGGGGGCAGCGGTGGTGCTCATGCGCGTGCGGTCCTGTTGGACAGGCGCTGGGCGATTTTCTCGGCACAGGCCCGGAAGTCATTGGCGGCCTGGCTGCCGGACTCGTAGTCGAGCACGCACAGGTCGTTGGCCAGGGCGTCGCCCACCGACTGGTCCTGGTGAATGGTGCCCACCACGCGCTCGCCGAAGCTCGAGCGGATCACGTTGGACACGTCCTTGCTCAGTTGGCGGCTGTTGTTGGTCTGGTTGACCACGTAAACCGCCTCGGAGAAGTTCGGCTGGCCTGAACAATAGGTCTGCACCAGGCGTTGCATCAGGGGCAGGGCGGCGTACGAGGCCGCATCCGCGAGCACCACCACCAGCGCCAGATAGGCTTCGGCCAGGGCTTGTTTGAGGTAGATCGACGGCCCAGGCGGGGTGTCGAGCAGCACGATGGCGTCGGCGGGGAGATCGAGCTCTTGCAGATGATCCCGCAGCCAGAACATGCGGGTCTCGATCAGATGTTCGAAGCGGTCACGGTCGTCCTCGTTGACCACCCCGTAGGGCAGTACATACACGCCGGTGCGGCTTTCGAACACCACGCTCTTCCAGCTCTGCTGGGCCAGCGAAGCCCGCGAGATGCCGCGCAACTCAGCGGGGTTGATCCCGAAGTGAAGGCCCAGTGCATTCTGTGGGTCCATGTCGAGCACCACCACGGTGCGGCCCTGGCGCGCCAAGGCACAGGCCAGATTGGCGGTGACAGTGGTCTTGCCGACCCCGCCCTTGGAGGAAACAACGGCCACCACTTTCATGCGCCACCTCGCAGGTCCTGCCACAGTGCGCTCAGGCCGGAGGGCGGCGGCGGCGGGGCCACCTCGACCTGCCCGGACAGGCGGGCAAAGATACTCTGAAGCTCGGTGGCGGGGGGAGCGGCGGGCGTGGGCGCGGGTGCCGGCCGTGCGCTCTGAGCCAGCCCGGCCAGCGGAGACGTACCGGCCAGTGTGGCAGGTGCAAACACGCTGGGAGTTGCCTGCGGGGCGGGGCGTGGCGGCGGCACGGGGGTCGGAACGGCCTGAGTCGTGGGGGCTGGCGCACTGGGGCGACTGGCTGCAGGGGTGGACGCGACAAAAGCTGCAAAAGGCGCTGCTGGCGACGTGGGCTGCAGTGAAGGCGCCGGCGCTGCCTGAGGGGCACTGACGGGCCACTGGGCCATCGCTTGGGGCGATGGTGGGGTCACGATGGCCGCCGGAGCCGGAGCCGGAGCCGGAGCCGGAGCTGGTACAGCTACAGGTGCAGGAGCAGGAGCAGGTGCAGGTGCAGGTGCAGGTGCAGGTGCAGGTGCAGGTGCAGGTGTTCCCAAGGCCAGCTCCGCAGCACTCAGGTGCTGGCCTGTCGAGGCCAGCGCCTGGATGGGTGGAGCGACCGGGGCGGGGCGGAATTCGATCGGCCCGCTGATGATGGGGGCTTCGGCAGCGGCCACGCCCGGCGCGGTGGCCGCCGTGGCCTGGCTCAGCTCCAGTGCGGACAGCAGCGGCCAGCGCTTCTTGGCTTGCTGGGCTGATTGCTGGCGACTCAACTCCTGGTAGTCGTCAACTTGTCCGCCGAACTGTTGGAACAGGTTGACGATGTCTTCAGATTTGGTCATTGGGGCACTCTCTGACAGGCTTGATGGCCTTGGCCGGGCTCAGCGGCCCAGCCGGAAACTGACACTGCCCCAGCTGTCTGCGGCCTGAGTCTGGCTGACCGTGAGGCCGGGCGCGCCCTGCTGGTCGAACCATTGCTGGTAGACGCCCTCCAGGAATCCGGTGGCCCAGTCTGAGGCCGCGGCGCCGAAGGCGGCCGTCAGCGGGGAGCAGGCATGAACGATTTCCACATGGTCGGCGTGCTGCACCAGGTTCACCCAGCCCCAATCGAGGTCCTGCCATTGGCGGGACATGGCTGCCTGAACGCCGTCCAGCGTGGGCTGGGGCGGCAGTGGAAGCTCGGTGGCAAAGCGCAGACCGATGCGTCGACTCAGGATGCGCAGGTCGGCAGGTGAGAGCGCAGTGGCGAATTCAGCGGCCAGTGCATGCAGGAAATGGCGCCATTGGCGAGCACACTGTTGACGTGCCAGATGCTCAGAAACATCCGTCGGGTGACCCGAATTGACATCGCTCATGGCTAGACCCCTGTTCTTAAATCTTGTGGGTGTATCCGGCACAAAGACGTTTGTCCATGCCCGGCACACCAAATGGTTGCTAAATGTTAACAAAACATCCCGTCTTCATCGTGTGAAATTGACCACGATCCGGTGATCCATCTCGGTGAATTTGATACTTTTGAAGCAAAAACAGATCTGCAACTCCCTCACGAGCATCTGCTGATGCCGAGAACTTCTACGAGGGTCAGGGGGCTTGTTTCCGTCTGGGGCGCGTTGCACAAGCGGGCTCAGGGCTCAAATCGCGTCCTTGACAAGCGACGGGCGGGCAACCCGGGTGCACGAAGGTGATGCCAACCCGCCTGGTTCAAATCGGTGCCCCGTGGGCTTGGGTTTGTTGAGTTTTGGTGCGTGCAGAGCGGGTTGAGGCGGATTTTTGCCGGATGGGGGGTGCTCAGGTTGGCACGGATTTGGCTAGTGATCTTCGAAATTGACCATTTGGTTAGGTTTTGGATTGCCCATGTCATCTGTTCTGATCGATACACCTTCCGATCCCCCGGTGCCGGTGCCCACGGCGCGGCGCGCCGTGGAGGTGCGTGCTGCCAGCGTGACCTATCCGGCCGCCGACGCTCCTGTGCGTGCGCTGCAGGAGGTGGACCTCACCATTGCCCAGGGTGAGTTCGTCTCGTTGATCGGGCCCTCGGGCTGTGGCAAGACCACCTTGCTGCGCGTGATCGCCGATCTCGAGCCCATCTCGGCAGGCGAGGTGCTGGTCAATGGCGTCAGTCCGCGCGAGGCACGTGAGGCGCGGGCGTATGGCTATGTGTTCCAGGCGCCGGCCTTGTTTCCTTGGCGCACCGTGCTCTCTAATGTGATGCTGCCCCTGCAGATCCAGGGCCGGGCCAAGGATGAGGCCTTGGCGGTGGCGCGCGAGCAGTTGGGACGGGTGGGCCTGGCGCAATTCGAAAACAAGTACCCCTGGCAGTTGTCGGGTGGCATGCAGCAGCGGGTGTCGATTGCCCGGGCCATGGCTTTCGAGCCGCGAATCCTGATGATGGATGAGCCTTTCGGCGCGCTTGACGAGATCACGCGCGATGGCCTCAACGAGCAATTGCAGCAACTGTGGTGCCGCGAGCGGCGCACGGTGGTCTTCGTGACCCACTCCATCTCCGAGGCGGTGTATCTGTCCACCCGCATCGTGGTGATGTCGCCGCGCCCCGGGCGCATCGTGAAGGTGATCGAGTCGCGTCTGCCCGATGAGCGTCATCTGGGCCTGCGCGACACGCCTGAGTTCATGCAGATGGCGCACGAAGTGCGGGAGGCGCTGGCCGATGGGCACCACTGACACGGGGCGGGGCGGCGCGGTCGG
>RXJO01000363.1:0-1577 GCA_003987795.1 Curvibacter sp. | reverse complement strand
TCGAGCGGGTGCTGAACCCGCGCGGTGCTTGGGACTGGACCGATCTGGTTCAGACCACCTGGACGCTGCAACGGCCGGTGCTGCCGGCACCGCACCAGATCGCGCTGGACTTCTGGTCCAGCCTGGTGGACTGGCCGCTGGATTCGCCGCGCAACCTGTTGTTCCATGTGTGGGTGACCGGTCAGTCAACGCTGCTGGGCTTCTTGATGGGCACGGTGCTCGGGGGCGTGCTGGCGGTGCTGATCGTGCACTCGCGCACCCTGGATCGGGCCTTGCTGCCCTGGGTGGTGGCCTCGCAGACCATTCCTGTGCTCGCGATTGCCCCCATCGTGCTGGTGATCCTGGGCAGCCTGGGCTTCAGCGGCGTGCTGCCCAAGGCGGTGATCGCCATGTACCTGTGCTTCTTTCCGGTCACGGTTGCCGCGGTGCAAGGCCTGCGCTCGCCGCAGCGCATCGAGACCGAGCTGATGCACACCTATGCGGCGAGCCGCTGGCAGGCCTTGTGGCTGCTGCGCCTGCCCGCGGCCTTGCCGTTTGTGTTCCCGTCGCTCAAGGTGGCGATTGCCGCGGGACTGGTGGGCGCCATGGTGGCCGAACTGCCCACCGGGGCCCAGGCCGGGCTGGGGGCGCGGCTGCTGACCGGCTCCTATTACGGCAACACGGTCCAGATCTGGTCGGCCCTGTTGATGTCGGCCTTGCTGGGCCTGGCCCTGTCGGGGGCGATGGCGGGCCTGGAGCATTGGGTTTTGCGCAACAGGAGGCGCTCATGACAAGCACTGCACACGGGCGTCAGGCCGGGCAGTTCACCGCCGTGGCCGCGCTGGCCTTCTGGCTGCTCTGCGCGCTGCAACCGCTGATGCTGCAGGAGGCCGAGGGTGCCGTACCGGTGGCGCAATCGCTCTTGTCCCAAGCTGCTGCCTGGCTGGCCGCGCTGTTGGGGGGGCTGGCCGCCGTGCTGGGTCTGCGTCCCAGCGGCCGTGCCGCCTCGCTGGGCCTCACCGGGATGGCCGGGCTGGCCGCCATCGGCTGGTTGCAGCTTCCGCCGGCCCAGGCGGCGGCGCCTGCTGCTGCCGGGTTCTGGCTGGGGGCCTTGGGTCTGGGGGCCCTGGCTCTGTTGACCATCCAACGTTGTGCGGCCCTGGAGGGGCGGCGCTTCGATGCGGCGCTGGCGCCGCTGCTGTTCGGTCTGTGGGTGCTTTATGCCTGGCAGCTGCTGACCGTGGCCCTGGAGGTGCCCCGGGTGTTGTTGCCGCCGCCGGCCGGCGTGCTGGAGGCCTTGTGGACCCATGCGGCCACCCTGGCCGGGGACTTCGTCCAGACCGTGCTCAAGGCGGTGGTGGTCGGCTGGCTGTTGGGATCGGGCCTGGGTTTTGCCGTGGCGGTGGCGATCGATCGCCAGCCTTTCCTGCAACGCGGCCTGCTGCCCATTGCGTCTTTGACCAGCACCGTGCCCCTGGTGGGGGTGGCGCCCATCGCGGTGATGTGGTTCGGTTTCGACTGGCCGTCCAAGGCCGCCGTGGTGGTGTTGATGACCTTTTTCCCCATGCTGGTGTCCACCCTGGCCGGACTGCAATCGG
>RXJO01000499.1:19222-25335 GCA_003987795.1 Curvibacter sp. | reverse complement strand
CCGGGCAAAGGTGAGCATCAGGCCAGCGGTGATGCCCCGCAGCGCAATGGGCAGGCTGATGCGCCAGAACACCTCCAGCTCGCCTGCCCCGAGGGTGCGGGCCGCCTGGGCCAGACGCGGGTCGGTTTCCTCGAAGGCGGCACGGGCGCCTTTGTAAATCAATGGCAGCGACACGACGGCCGCGGCCAGCACCGCCCCTTGCCAGGTGAACATCAGATTGATGCCCAGCCATTGGTCGAGGTAGCGCCCGAGCCAGCCGTTGCGGCCCACCAGCACGATGAGGTAGTAGCCCAGCACGGTCGGGGGCAGCACCATGGGCAGCATCAGCAGTGCGTCGAGCAGGGCATGACCGACGAAGCGTCGCCGGGCCATCCACCAGGCCAGGCCCACGCCCAGCGCGCCGCTGGCCACGGTGGCCAGGCACGCCACCTTCAGGGTGAGCCAGAGCGGGATCAGGGTCGATTCGGGCATGGCGCTGGAGGCTGGGCGTTCAACTGGGTTGGCGATGGGGCTGGCGACGGGCTGGACAGGGTGCTTCGCTATTCCGCACTTGAATAGCGGATTTCGTGCCAGTTTAGCGCCAGCCGCCCGCGGCTGCTGAAGTGGTTAAAGTGCGGGGCATCGTCAGCGTGCATTGCCCGGAGAATCCGATGTCCCAGCCCTCAGCCCCTGCGCCCGCCCTGCACTGGTCGGAAGCGCTGGGCCACAGCCCCAGCGACAAGCGCCTGGAGATCCTGCGCGGCATCGCCGCAGGCGGCAGCATCTCGCAGGCGGCGCGCGACGCCGGCGTGAGCTACAAGGCGGCCTGGCAGGCGATCGACACCCTGAGCAACCTGGCCGGTGCCGAGCTGGTGCAGCGCGCCGTGGGGGGGGCGGGCGGTGGCGGGGCCGTGATCACGCCCCAGGGCGCCTGGCTGCTGCGTGTGGCCGACGCCCTGGCCGTGGCCCGGCAACAGGTGCTGGCCGATCTGGCCGGTGCCGGTGCGGCGGCGGGTGTCACCCCGGCGTCCACCAGCTCGCCGACGCTGGGCTTGCGCACGAGCATGCGCAATCAGTGGCCCGCCACCGTGACCGCGCTTCGTCGTCAGGGCGCGGTGGTGCTGGCGCAATTGAGTCTCGCCGGCTCGGATCGGCTCCTGGCCTCCCTGACCCGCGAGAGCGCCGAGTTGCTGGGCCTGCGCCAGGGCTTGCCGGTGCTCGCGCTGTGCAAGGCCACGGCGGTGCGCATCCTGCCTCTTGCGGGGGGGGAAGAGGTGCCCGAGTCGATCTCGTCCGTGGTGGGCCGGGTGGCCCGAAGCACCCGTGCCGGCGAACTGCAGGAGGTCGTGCTGACCACAGAGGGTGGGCTGCAATGGGTGGGCCTGACCACCCCGGGCGGGGCCCTGAGGCGTGGCGCCCTGGCCCGTGCCCTGGTCGACCCGGCGGCCGTCGTGCTGGGCTCGGTCGAGTGAACCGATGCCGCAGGGCTGGCTCAGTGGCCGGGCGTGCGGGCTTTCTGTCCCAGCTTGCGGTACACGGTGGCCCGGCTGATGCCCAGGCGCTGCGCCGCCTCGGCCACATTGCCACGCGCCTGTTCCACGGCCTGCCGGATCAAGGCGGTTTCGAGCTCGCGCAGGGGGCGGGCCGCGCGGGGCTCGTCGTGACGGCCCGCGGGCACCGTCTGCGGCGTGGCGCCACGCAGACGGGCCAGGGCTTGCAGGCGCAGCCCCGACCAGAGCGGGACATCCAGCGCAGGGGCCTCGCGCCGGGCATGGTCGACCAGCATGCCCCAGGGCAGGGCGAACAGATCGTCGGCCTGCAGCCGTGAGCCGGGCCGCAGCAGCGGGCGGGGCAGCATCTGACGGCCCACCGGGTTGCAGGCCAGTACCGTGCCTTCAGCGTCCAGGCACAGCAGGCCCTCGGTATCTGACGCCGGGCCTTCAGGCATGTGCGCACCGGGCCAGTTCAGACGCAACAGGAGGTGCCAGGGCGATTGAAGCACCAGGGCGTTCTCGATGTGGCGTGCCGCCCGGGTGACCAGGTGCCGCAGCTCGGGGCGTTCGGGCACCTCCACCCCAGTCAGGTCGAGCATGCCCACGCAGTCGCCTTCGGGGCCGATCAGCGGCGCACCGGCGCAGCTGTAGACCGCGTTCTGGTCAAAGAAATGCTCACCCTGGTGCAGCCACACCGGCTGCAACTCGGTGAGCGCCGCGCCGATGGCGGTGGTGCCCACCTGGCGTTCGGACAGGTCCACGCCGACGCGGGCAATCGTGGTGGCGGCCGCCTGGGTGGGATCGATGGGGCCGTGCACATCGACCACCACGCCCTGGGCATTGGTCAGCAGGCTGAAGTAGCGGGTGCCTGCGATGGCGCGCGACAGTTGGGCCAGCACCGGGCGCGCGGCGTCGATCAGCTCACGATTGCCCTCGACCAGTTGGCGTTGCGTGGCGGCGCTGACCGGCCCGAACTCCACCCGGTGGTGAGGCCGCAGGCCGTCCGCCAGGCAACGTTGCCAGGAGCGGGTGATCCAGGGCTCGATCGGTGTGAGCCCGAGGTTTTGCAGCGGCCCGCCGGGCCCGTCCAGCCAAGCCTGTCGGGCCTGCCGGATGAGGGTCTGGCGGTCACGGGAATGGTGCGCCGCACGATCGGGCGGTGTGTCAGTCGCTGGCATGGGCCTTGGGGCGGTGGCTGGGTGACTGGGGTGGGCGGATCCGGTCACTGGCACCCGGCAGGCCGGGTGGCATGGGTGATCAGCCTTCGGTGGACATCAGACGGTTGCGTCTGTCTCAAATTGAGAATATCCGAGTCATGTCATCCGCATCCTAGGGTTTTGCCTAGCGGGCGTCCGGCGAGGCCGCGAAAAGATGCCAGCTGTTCCAAGCCTCTACTTTTCAAGGAGACGGTCCATGCAGGTTGAACTCAAGGTGAACGGCCGTGCGGCCCGGGCGGATGTGGCGCCCAATACCCTGTTGGTGCAGTTGCTGCGCGAGCAACTCACCCTCACCGGCACCCACGTCGGGTGCGACACCAGCCAGTGCGGTGCCTGCACCGTGCTGCTCGACGGCCGGGCCGTCAAGTCGTGCACCGTGCTGGCCGCCCAGGCCCAGGGTGCCGAGGTCACCACCATCGAAGGTCTGGCCCAGCCCGACGGCACGCTGCACCCGATGCAGGCCGCCTTCAAGGAGTGCCATGGCCTGCAGTGCGGCTTCTGCACCCCGGGCATGGTGATGAGCGCCGTCGACCTGTGTCGGCACCACCCGAAAGCCGACGAAGGCCAGATCCGCGAACTGCTGGAGGGCAATCTGTGCCGCTGCACCGGCTACCAGAACATCGTCAAGGCCGTGGTGCAAGGCCGCGAGGCCATGGCCTCGGGCGGCTGAAAGCCTCGTGCATCAACCCTTCGCCCGCGCCATGAGCTGCCGGGCGCTTCGATTCCCGAACATCAGGAGACAAAGACATGGGTGCCTCTGATTTTGCCAACCTTCCCCACATCGGCGCCGCGGTGCGTCGCAAGGAAGACTACCGTTTTCTGACTGGAGCCGGCCAATACACCGATGACGTGGTGCTGGCGGCCCAGGCCTACGCGGTGTTCGTGCGCTCACCTCATGCGCATGCCCGCATCGTGTCCATCGACACCGCCGCCGCCCAGGCCGCCACCGGGGTGTTGGGGGTGTTCACCGGCGCCGACGTGGCGGCCGCGGGCATCAACGGCCTGCCCTGCGGCTGGCTCATCACCAGCACCGACGGCCAGCCCATGAAGGAGCCGCCGCACCCCATCCTGGCGCAGGGCAAGGTGCGTTATGTCGGTGACCATGTGGTGATGGTGGTGGCCGAGACCCTGCAGCAGGCACGCGATGCCGCCGAACTGGTGAATGTCGATTACGACGTGCTCGAGGCGGTGGTGCAGGTGACCGACGCGGCCAAGGGCCCGGCGCTGCATGACAACGCGCCCGACAACCATTGCTTCAAGTGGGCCATCGGCGACAAGGCGGCGGTGGATGCTGCCTTTGCCGGGGCCGCCCATGTGACCCGGCTTGACCTGGTGAACAACCGCCTGGTGCCCAACGCGATGGAGCCCCGTGCGGCCATCGGCTCCTACAGCCGTGCCAATGACGAGTACACCCTGTACGTGTCCAACCAGAACCCGCACGTCGAGCGCCTGCTGATGACCGCCTTCGTGATGGGCCTGCCTGAGCACAAGGTGCGGGTGATCGCGCCCGACGTGGGCGGCGGCTTTGGCTCCAAGATCTACCTGTACGCTGAAGATGTGTGCCTGACCTGGGCGTCCAAGAAGCTCAACCGCAACATCAAGTGGGTGGCCGACCGCAGCGAGGCCTTTCTGTCGGATGCCCATGGCCGTGACCACGTGAGCCATGCCGAGATGGCGATGGACGCCAACGGGCGCTTCCTGGCCATGCGGGTCCACACCCACGCCAACCTGGGCGCCTACCTGAGCACCTTTGCCAGCGCCGTGCCCACCATCCTCTATGCCACCCTGCTGGCCGGGCAGTACACCACGCCGCAGGTCCATGTCGAGGTCGATGCCTGGTTCACCAACACCGCACCGGTCGATGCCTATCGCGGTGCCGGGCGTCCCGAGGCGACCTACCTGCTGGAGCGTCTGGTCACCCGTTGCGCCTGGGATCTGGGCCTGAGCCAGGCCGAGATCCGCCGTCGCAACTTCATCACCAGCTTCCCCTACCAGACCCCGGTGGCCTTGCAGTACGACATCGGCGACTACCCGGCCTGCCTGCAGCAGGCCGAGCAACTGGCCGATGTGGCGGGCTTCGAGGCCCGCAAGACAGCCAGTGCCGCCAAAGGCCTGCTGCGCGGCATCGGCTACAGCAGCTACATCGAGGCCTGCGGCATCGCACCGTCCAACATCGCTGGTGCCCTGGGCGCACGGGCCGGCCTGTTCGAGTGTGGTGAGGTGCGCGTGCATCCCACCGGCAGCGTCACTGTGTTCACAGGCTCGCACAGCCATGGCCAAGGCCACGAGACCACCTTCGCCCAGGTGGTGGCGGCGCGCCTGGGGCTCACGCCGGATCAGGTCGACGTGGTGCACGGCGACACCGGCAGAGTGCCTTTCGGCATGGGGACCTATGGCTCGCGCTCGATCTCGGTCGGTGGCGCAGCCATCATGAAGGCGCTCGACAAGATCGAGACCAAGGCCAAGAAGATCGCAGCCCACCTGCTGGAGGCCAGCGATGCCGACATCGACTTCGCCAATGGCGAATTCACCGTGCGTGGCACCGACAAGAAGGTGACGTTCGGCCAGGTGGCATTGACCGCCTATGTGCCGCACAACTACCCGCTCGACAAGCTCGAGCCCGGGCTCAACGAGACCGCCTTCTACGACCCCACCAACTTCACCTTCCCGGCCGGCACCTACATCTGCGAGGTCGAGGTGGACCCGGCCACCGGCACGGTGCGGGTGGACCGCTTCGCGGCGGTGGACGACTTCGGCACCATCATCAACCCCATGATCGTCGAAGGGCAGGTGCATGGTGGTCTGGTGCAGGGCATCGGTCAGGCGCTGATCGAGAACTGCGTCTACGACCGTGAGACCGGCCAATTGCTCACCGGCAGTTTCATGGACTACGCCATGCCCAGGGCCGACGACTTCCCCGAGTTCAAGCTCGGCCATGTGTGCACGCCCTGCACCCACAACCCCCTGGGCACCAAGGGTTGCGGCGAAGCGGGGGCCATCGGCTCGCCGCCGGCCGTGATCAATGCCGTGCTCGATGCGCTCAAGCCCCTGGGCGTCCAGGACCTCGACATGCCGGCCTCGCCGGCCCGGGTCTGGTCCGCCATCCAGGCCGCTCGCGCCTGACGCCCGGCCCCAGCAAAAGAATCGCCGAACAAGGAGAATCGCACCATGTATGCCTTCACTTTTGAAGCTCCCGCCACCGTGGCCGAAGCTGCGGGCCTGGCCCAGGCCGGCGGCAAGCTGCTGGCCGGCGGCCAGAGCCTGCTGCCTTCGATGAAGCTGCGCCTGTCGGCCCCTGAGCAGGTGGTCGACCTGAACCGCATCCCCTCGCTGGCCGGCGTCCGGCGCGAGGGCCAGTCCTTCGTGATCGGCGCCATGACGCGCCATGCCGATGTGGCCGCGAATGCCGAGTTGCAGGCCGCCA
>RXJO01000499.1:6108-19172 GCA_003987795.1 Curvibacter sp. | reverse complement strand
CACATCGGTGACCGCCAGGTGCGGGCCCGTGGCACGCTGGGGGGCTCGGTGGCCAACAACGACCCCGCAGCCTGCTACCCCAGCGCCCTGCTGGCCCTGGGCGCGACCGTGGTCACCGACCGCCGCGAGATCGCCGCGGACGACTTCTTCCTGGGCATGTACACCACGGCCCTGGAAGAGGGCGAGATCATCACCGCGGTCCGATTCCCGATTCCGCAGCGGGCCGCCTACATGAAGTTCAAGCAGGCCGCGTCACGCTTCTCGCTGGTCGGTGTGTTTGTGGCGCAGACCGCCGCTGGGGTGCGGGTGGCCGTGACCGGGGCCGCCAGTTCGGTGTTCCGTCACGCGGGCCTGGAGGCGGCGCTCAGCCGCAGCTTCACGCCCGAGTCGGCCGCCCAGGTGAGCATCGACGCCAGCGATCTCAACAGTGACATCCACGCCAGTGCGGCCTACCGTGCCAATCTGATCAGCGTGCAGACCCAGCGCGCCGTGGCCCGGGCGCTGGCCGGCTGAACCCCGACGCAAGGAGACTCCCTCTGGTGCTGGCATCCATTGACGCACTTCAACAGGCCCTGGCGGGGGTCGGGTACCTGGCCGACCGGCGTCTGGCCACCGCGGTTTTTCTGGCCCTCAAGCTGCAGCGCCCGCTGTTGCTCGAAGGCGAGCCCGGCGTGGGCAAGACCGAGCTGGCCAAGGCCCTGTCGCAGGTGCTGCAGCGCCAACTGATCCGGCTGCAGTGTTACGACGGCCTGGAGCAGCGCGAAGCCCTGTACGAGTGGAACTACGCTGCCCAGTTGTTGCACTTGCGCGTGGCCGAGGGGCGCTCTCAGGGCCTGGGGGAGGGGGAAGACGCCGAGCGTGAGGTCTACCAGGGCCGTTACCTGATCCGGCGTCCCTTGCTGCAGGCCTTGCAGGCCCCGGCGCCGGGTGCAGTGCTGCTGATCGACGAAGTGGACCGGGCCGACGAGCCCTTCGAGGCCTTTCTGCTCGAGTACCTGGGCGAGTACCAGGTCAGCATCCCTGAACTGGGCACCATCAACGCGGCCTGCAAACCCGTCACGCTGCTGACCAGCAACCGCACGCGCGATCTCAACGATGCCGTCAAGCGCCGTTGTCTTTACCACTGGCTGGACTACCCCGATCGTGAGCGCGAACTGGCCATTGTGCGCGCGCAAGTGCCTGAAGCCAGCGAGGCCCTGGCCAGCCAGGTGGCCACCTTTGTGGCCCGCCTGCGCAGCGCACCGTTCGCGAATGCCTTCCAGCGGGCCCCCGGCATTGCTGAAAGCGTTGAATGGGCCAAGGCCCTGGTGGCCCTCGACACGCTGGCGATCGACCCCGAGCTGGCTTCGGACACCGCCGGCATCCTGTTCAAACAGCGCGAGGACGTGGCCGCCCTGACCCATGAGCTGGCCACCGAACTGCTCAAGCCCGACGAGGCCTGAGGTGACGGGACCATGAGCCCCCGGCTGGGTGACGCCCGCAGTGGCAAGCTGGCCGACAACCTGGTCGGTTTCGGTCGCACCCTGCGCCGCGCCGGGGTACCGCTCGATGCCTCACGCATGGCACTGGCCCTGCAGGCGGCGCAATGGGTCGATCTGGGGCGGCGCGACGATCTGTGCGCCGCGCTGGAGACCGTGCTGGTGAGCCGCGAGGCCGATCGGGCCGTGTTCCGCGAGTTGTTCGACGCCTATTTCCGTGACCCCGACATGGCCCAGCAACTGCTGGCCCAGATGCTGCCCACCGCCCAGGGCCGGGCCGAGCCTTCGCGTCGGCGCCCGCGTGTGAATGAGGCCCTGTCGCCACCCAAGCCGGCCGCCCAGGCTGCGCCTCCCAACTCGGCGGACGACCGGATCGAACTGGATGCCGCCATGACCGCCAGTGAGGCCGAGCGCTTGCGCCAAGCCGATTTCAATGGCCTGTCGGCCTCCGAATACCATTTGGTGGAACGCCTGGCCCGGCGGATCGCGCTGCCGGTGCCGACGTTCGAGTCGCGCCGTCTGCGCGCTGGCTCGGGCGGTGCACGCCTGCATTGGCCGGGCGTGATGCGACAGGCGGCCCGCACCGGCGGGGAGCTGCTTCACCTGCCGCGTCTGCGGCGCCGTGAGCAAGCGCTGCCGCTGTTGGTGCTGGTGGACGTGTCGGGCTCGATGGAGCGCTATGCCCGTCTGCTGCTGGCCTTTCTGCACGCCGCCACTGCCGGCCTGCCACGGCGGGACGTGTTCGCCTTCGGCACTGGCCTGACAGATCTCACACCGGCCTTCCGGCTGGCCGACACCGATGCCATGCTGGCCCAGGCCGGCATCTGCATCAGCGACTTTGCCGGTGGCACCCGGCTCGGTGATTCGCTGGCCCAACTGCGGCTGCGTCATGCGCGGCGCTTGCTGGGGCGTCGGTCCTTGGTGCTGCTCATCAGCGATGGACTGGACACCGGTGAGCCCGCCGCCCTGGGGCGCGAACTGGCCTGGCTGCGGCGCCACTGTGCGCGACTGCTGTGGCTCAACCCCTTGCTGCGCTTCGAGGGCTACGCCCCGCTGGCGCGTGGGGCCATCGAGCTGAATGCCCAGGCGCACGGCATGTTGGCAGTCCACAATCTGAGCCGGCTGGAGGATCTGGCCGCTAGCATCGCGGCGGTGCTGCGGCGTTGAACCGCCGAAGGCCGCCCCCATTTCGATCCATCAAGACCCGAGGAACCCATCATGGACATGCAAGGAAGCCGCCCACTGGCCATCACCCAGCAGCAGGCCTGGGACGCGCTCAATGACCCGGAGGTGCTCAAGCTGTGCATCCCGGGCTGCGACAAGGTTGAACCGACCGGTGAGAACCAGTACGCCGTCGGCATGGCGGTCAAGATCGGCCCGGTTTCTGCCAAGTTCAGTGGCAAGATCACGCTCAGCGAGATCGTGCCGCCGCAAAGCTACACCATCGGTTTTGATGGTCAGGGCGGGGTGGCCGGCTTTGGCAAGGGCAAGGCCCAGGTCAGCCTGCAGCCCACCGACAACGGGTGCGAACTCAGCTACACGGTCAATGCCCAGGTTGGGGGCAAGATCGCTCAACTGGGGCAGCGACTGATCGACGGTGCAGCCAAAGGCATGGCCGAGGATTTTTTCAAGCGCTTTGACGACGAGATGCAGCGCCGCCACCCCGCTCCCGCGCCAGTTGCCGACGCCGATGCGGTGACCCAGGCGCCGCAGGCCGATGCCGTGACGCCAGCGGCGGTGCAAGAGTCGGGTGGGGGCATCCCGGTCTGGGTCTGGTGGGCTGGGGCCGTGGTGGTGGCCGCCCTGGTGCTCTGGCTGCGTTGACGGAAACAGGAAGTCGGAACGCCCTGTCGGGCTCCGGAAAGCGAGATCGAGATGGAAAACCTGGATGTGATGGTGCTGCGCAAGCTGCGCGAATGGCGTCAGCAGGGGCTGCGCGCCATGCTGGTCACCGTGGTGCGGACCTGGGGCTCCTCGCCGCGACCGGTCGGCTCGATCATGGCCCTGAGCGAGCAGGGCCAGGTGGTCGGCTCTGTCTCGGGCGGTTGCATCGAGGACGACCTCATCGACCGGCACACCCGGGCCTATGCCCAGAGTGCGCAGAACGAGGCCGTCAGTCGCCATGCCCACACCATGCCCAGCGGCCCGCCGGCCTTCGTGAAGTACGGCATCAGTGCTGATGAGGCCCACCGCTTCGGTCTGCCCTGTGGGGGCACCCTGGAGTTGATGCTCGAATTCGATCCCGATGCAGACCGCCTGGGCGATCTGATCGAGGCCCTGGAGCGCGGCCAATTGATGCAGCGCCGGGTGCGCTTGTCGGACGGCGAGGTGAACCTGCTGGCCGCTGACGCCCCTGCCGAACTGACGGTGGCTGATGGCGTGCTGAGCAACACCTTCGGCCCTGAGTACCGCATGCTCTTGATCGGCGCCGGGCAACTCACGGAATACCTGGCCACCATGGCCTTGTTCAGCGGGTTTGCCGTGACGGTGTGCGACCCACGCGAAGAGTACCGCAGTTCTTGGCGGGTGCCAGGTGCCACCGTCGTGAGCGAGATGCCCGATGACGTCGTGCGTGCTTTCAAGCCCGACCGTCGCAGCTGCGTGGTGGCGCTCACGCACGACCCCAAGCTGGATGACCTGGCTTTGCTCGAGGCGCTCGACAGCGAGGCTTTCTACGTGGGGGGCATTGGCTCACGTCGCAACAACGAGGCCCGGCGCGCGCGCATGATCGAACATTTCGATCAGACCGAAGCCAGTTTGGCGCGTCTGCGGGGCCCGATCGGCATCTACATCGGCAGCAAGACGCCGCCCGAGATCGCTGTCAGCGTGATGGCCGAGATCCTGGCCGTGAAGAACGGGGTGACCCTGCCGCGCGACATGGCAGTGGCTCAGGCCAAAAATGGCCTGGAAAAGCCCCACGACGCCCCGGAGGCACCGGTTTGCGGTCTGCCCCGCCGGGCGGCCTGAGGTCGACAGCCCGCCCTGCCACTCCGGGGGCGGCGCGGCCTGCCCCGGCGCGAACGGGGGCGCAGGCAGCCGACCCCGTGGGTCGTCGCTGTCAACCGTAATTAGCGATCCACTCCAGCCCCTGGGCATAGGCGGCTTCAACCGCAGCTTCGGGGGTAGTGTAGTCGCCGCGACGCACCGCGATCTCACGCGGGCGCGTCGGCCAGACTTGTTTGGTGATCACCAGCAAGGGAACGTACTCTCCGTTGTCCAGCACCTTGGCACTGCACTTGAGTTCGTAGTTCTCGTGTTGGCATATCTTCGTCGCTTGCGTCATCGATGCCATCCTGCTCCGAAAGATCGCAGTATGCACCGCTTGTGTGACGCTGCGTCACCGGCGAGCCAAATCGGCCTGCATCCCAGCTCTGATTGGTGATCTGCTTCACACGGTCTGTCTGGTCGATCTGACGTTCCTGCGCCACTGGTAGCAAAGTCATTGACACCTTCTTGCGCCGCAAGACAAACTGAAACCAATCCTGCGGCGTGGGGTCCAAGCACACACTGCCAACCCGCTGCTGGTGGCCAAGGAGTGACGCCATGTGTAGTTGCTGTCCTGATCCGGTGTCGATGACGCGCCCCCTGCGCTCAGCCAACCGCCCGTGCGCCCGCTGGCCGGGCCCTTCGCACGACAAACCCCGTCCCGCAGGTGTCCGTTGTCGCGTTTTTTGTGGCGGTCATCCTGACCTGCCTCACGCCCGTTGAATCCCTAGCTTGTCCATTCCATTCTTCATGGAGGTGTGCCATGTCTCTGCTGGCCCGGTACCAAAGTGCCTATCTCGCGGCGCAAGAAGAAGAGATGTCTCTTCAGGATTACCTGGAGCTGTGCAAGGTCGACAAGATGGCCTATGCCAGCGTGGCCGAACGCATGCTGGTGGCCATCGGCGAGCCTGAGCTGGTCGACACACGGCTGGATCCGCGCCTGTCGCGCATCTTCGCCAACAAGATGCTGCGCATCTACCCGGCTTTCAAGGAGTTCTACGGCATGGAGGAGGTGATCGAGCATGTGGTCTCGTACTTCCGCCATGCGGCCCAGGGGCTCGAAGAGAAGAAGCAGATCCTTTACTTGCTGGGCCCCGTGGGGGGCGGCAAGTCCTCCCTGGCCGAGCGGCTCAAGCTGTTGATCGAGAAAGTGCCGTTCTATGCCATCAAGGACTCCCCGGTGCATGAGTCGCCGCTGTCCTTGTTCAACGTGAATGAAGATGGCCACATCCTCGAGCAGGATTACGGCATCGGCCGGCGCTATCTCGGCGGCATCATGAGCCCCTGGGCCGTGAAGCGGCTGCGCGAGTATGGTGGCGACATCAGCCGCTTCCGCGTGGTGAAGATGCGGCCCTCGGTGCTGTCGCAGATCGCGGTGTCGAAGACCGAGCCCGGCGATGAGAACAACCAGGACATCTCCTCGCTGGTGGGCAAGGTGGACATCCGCAAGCTCGAGCACTATTCGCAGAACGATCCCGATGCCTACTCCTACTCGGGCGGGCTGTGCCTGGCCAACCGCGGGGTGCTTGAGTTCGTGGAGATGTTCAAGGCGCCGATCAAGGTGTTGCACCCGCTGCTGACCGCCACCCAGGAGCAGAACTACAAGGGCACCGAAGGCTTCGGTGCCATCCCTTTCGACGGCCTGGTGCTGGCCCACTCGAACGAGGCCGAGTGGACCACCTTCAAGACCAATCGCAACAACGAAGCCTTTCTCGACCGCATCTACATCGTCAAGGTGCCCTACTGCCTGCGGGTGACCGACGAGATGCACATCTACGAGAAGCTGCTGGCCAACTCCTCGCTCACCAAGGCCCCGTGCGCACCGGACACCTTGCGCATGATGGCCCAGTTCTCGGTGCTGTCGCGCCTCAAGGATCCGGAGAACTCCAGCCTCTACAGCAAGATGCGCGTCTACGACGGCGAGAACCTCAAGGACACCGACCCCAAGGCCAAGAGCTTCCCTGAGTACCGCGACTTTGCCGGGGTGGATGAGGGCATGACGGGGCTGTCGACCCGCTTTGCCTTCAAGATCCTCTCGCGGGTGTTCAACTTCGACCACCGCGAGTTGGCCGCCAATCCGGTGCACCTGATGTATGTGCTCGAGCAGCAGATCGAGGCCGAGCAGTTTCCCACCGAGGTCGAGGAGCGTTACCGCCGCCACCTCAAGGAGTTCCTCAGCCCCCGCTACGCCGAGTTCATCGGCAAGGAGATCCAGACGGCCTACCTGGAAAGCTACTCCGAGTATGGCCAGAACATCTTCGACCGCTATGTGACCTACGCCGATTTCTGGATCCAGGACCAGGAGTTCCGCGACCCCAACACCGGCGAGATCCTGGACCGCGGAGCCCTGAACGACGAGCTGGAGAAGATCGAGAAGCCGGCTGGCATCAGCAACCCCAAGGACTTCCGCAACGAGGTGGTCAACTTCGTGTTGCGCGCCCGCGCCAAGCACGATGGACACAACCCCTCGTGGACCAGCTACGAGAAGCTGCGCGCCGTGATCGAGAAAAAGATGTTCTCGAACACCGAAGACCTGTTGCCGGTGATCTCGTTCAATGCCAAGGCCAGTGCCGAAGACCAGAAGAAGCACCAGAACTTCGTCGACCGCATGATCGACAAGGGCTACACCGAAAAGCAGGTGCGTCTGCTGTGTGACTGGTACATGCGCGTGCGCAAGTCTTCGTGAACCCAGGGCAGGCCGGCGCTGCCGGCCCGTCCTTGCCGGAGAGGCCTCATGACGGTTCGAATCGTTGACCGCAGGCTGGACAGCCGGAACAAGAGTTCCGTCAACCGCAGCCGCTTTCTGCGCCGGTTCAAGACCCAGGTGCGGCGCGCCGTGTCGGACGCGATCGCCAGGCGCAGCATCCGCGATCTCGAAAGTGGCGAGAAGATCGGTGTTCCAGGCCAGGACATCGGCGAGCCGCAGTTCCACCACGGCCGCGGAGGCGTGCGTGAGTCGGTGCATCCGGGCAACGACCGCTTCAGCCATGGCGACCAGATGGACCGCCCGCAAGGGGGATCAGGGCAGGGCAGTGGCCGCGGCCAGGCCAGCCCCGATGGCGAGGGGGTGGACGAGTTCCTGTTCACCCTGAGCCGGGACGAGTTCTTCGACCTGTTCTTCGATGAACTCGAGTTGCCGCGCATGGTCAAGCGGCAGTTGGCCCGCATCAATGACTACAAGCTGGTGCGCGCCGGCTACACCCAGAGTGGTGTGCCCACCAACATCCACCTGCTGCGCACCTTGCGCAGCAGCGCGGCCCGGCGCGTGGCCGCTGCAGCCCCTTACAACAGCCGCATGCGCGAGCTGGAAGAGGCACTGGCGCTGGCCCTGGCGCAGAGTCCGCCCGACGAGGCGGTGCTGCAGCAACTGCGTGCCGAGATCGAATCACTGCGTCTGCGCCGCCGTGCCGCCCCTTTCATCGACCCCATCGACCTGCGCTACAGCAACCGCATCCGGGTGCCCGAGCCCTCCACCCAGGCCGTGATGTTCTGCCTGATGGATGTCTCGGGTTCGATGGACGAGGCCAGCAAGCAGATGGCCAAACGCTTCTTCATGCTGCTGTACCTGTTCCTGAACCGCAACTACGAACGCATCGAGGTGGTGTTCATCCGCCACCACACCGCGGCGCAGGAGGTGGACGAGGAGGGCTTCTTCCATTCGCGCGACACCGGCGGCACCATCGTGTCGAGTGCGCTCAAGCTGATGACCGAGATCCAGCAGGCCCGTTATTCGGGCAGCCAGTGGAACATCTACGTGGCCCAGGCTTCCGACGGAGACAACTGGGGCGGCGACTCCGAGGTGTGCCGTCAATGGGTCGAGCAGCACATCCTGCCTGTGGTGCAGTTCCACGCCTATGTCGAGATCACCGACGGCGAACCGCAGAACCTGTGGGAGGAATACGAGAAGCTGGCCCAGGCCCATCCCGGGCATTTCGCGCTGCAGCGCATCCGCACGCCGGGCGACATCTACCCGGTGTTCCGAGAACTTTTCAGAAAGCGTCTGTCATGAGCCGCCCGCGCAAATCCGAACCCACGCTGCTGGCCCAGGGCAGCGACTGGACTTTCGAGGAACTGGATCGCTGCGATGCCGAGATCGGTCGCGTCGCGCGGGAGTACGGGCTGGACGGCTACCGCCATCAGCTCGAGATCATCACGGCCGAGCAGATGATGGACGCCTATGCCGCGATCGGCATGCCGGTGTATTACCACCATTGGTCCTTCGGCAAGCACTTTCTCGAGACCGAGAACCGCTACAAGCGGGGGCAGATGGGTCTGGCCTACGAGATCGTCATCAATTCCGATCCCTGCATCGCCTACCTCATGGAGGAGAACTCCATGACCATGCAGGCCCTGGTGATTGCCCATGCGGCCTATGGGCACAACTCGTTCTTCAAGGGCAATCACCTGTTCAGGCAGTGGACCAGTGCCGACAGCATCGTCGACTACCTGGTCTTTGCCCGCAACTACATCACCGAATGCGAAGAGCGCCACGGGCTCGACGAGGTCGAGCGCCTGCTCGATGCCTGCCATGCGCTGAGCAACCTGGGTGTGGACCGTTACCGGCGCGCCGGCTCGTTGTCGCTCGACAAGGAGCGGGCCCGCCAGCAGGAGCGCGAGCAGTACCTGCAAAGTCAGGTCAATGACCTGTGGCGCACGCTGCCCCCGCGCCCGCTGGAGACCGCGATCACCCCCGAGCCGCGCTTTCCGGCCGAGCCCGAGGAGAACCTGCTGTACTTCATCGAGAAGCACGCGCCCCTGCTGGAGCCCTGGCAGCGCGAGATCGTGCGCATCGTGCGCAAGATCAGCCAGTATTTCTATCCGCAGCGTCAGACCCAGGTCATGAATGAAGGCTGGGCCACCTTCTGGCACTACACCTTGCTCAACACCCTGTATGACCAGGGGCGTCTGGGCGACGGCTTCATGCTTGAGTTTCTGCAGTCGCACACCAATGTGGTCCACCAGCCGGCCTACAACAGCCCCTGGTACTCGGGCATCAATCCCTACGCCCTGGGCTTTGCCATGTGGCGCGACATCCGGCGCATCTGCGAGGCGCCCACGCCCGAGGACCGGGCCTGGTTTCCGGACATCGCCGGCAAGCCCTGGCGAGACACCTTTGACTTCGCCATGCGCGAGTTCAAGGACGAGAGCTTCGTGGCGCAGTTCCTGTCACCCCGGCTGATGCGTGAGTTGCGCCTGTTCGCCGTGCTCGATGACGACCGCAGCAGCAAGCTCGCCGTCAGTGCCATCCATGACGAGCCCGGCTACCGGGCCCTGCGGCTGAAGCTGGCCGACCAGTACAACCTGGGCAGCCAGGAGCCCAACATCCAGGTCTGGAACGTGGACCGGCGCGGCGACCGCAGCCTGACGCTGCGCTATTTCCCCTATCAGCGCCGCCCCTTGTCGGATCAGACACCGGTGCTGCTGCGCCACCTGGCCACGCTGTGGGGTTTCAAGGTCCGGCTGGAACAGCAGGCGGCCGATGGGCAGGTCACCTTGCTGGGTGAGCACGTGACAGAGCGTCGGCGCTGAACCAGGGCCTACATCGCCTTGAACAGGTGGGCGTAGAGGCGGCTGACACCCAGGCGCTCGGAGCGCCCGCGCAGGCTGATGCGCAGCTTGCCAGCCTCGTCGCGCGTCACGGTGTCGATGGCACTGGCCCGCACCAGGGTGCCGCGATGGATCTGCCAGAACACCTGGGCATCGAGTTGCCCGATCAGCTCTTTGAGCGGGGTGCGGATCAGGTATTCCTGGCTGTCGGTCAGCACGCGCACGTACTTGTCGGCCGCTTCGAAATACACCACCTCTTCGATGGGCACCAGGCGGATGCTGCTGCCTCCGCTGAGGCTGGCCTGGATCACCTTGAGCCCACCCGTTGGTGTGGCGGGTGTCGGTGTGGCTGGTGCAGGGGCTTCTGCGCCTTGCAGGCCGATCTGGGCGGCCAGCAACTGTCGCAGTTGGGCCAGGGCCGGCTCCAGCAAGTCGGTCTGCAGCGTGGGCTGCTGCGCACTGGGCTGCCGGCCTGCCAGCATCTGCTGCACGCGCTGGACCGTCTTTTGCAGCCGCGGCCCCTGAACGGGCTTGAGCACGTAGTCGACCGCCTGGGCCTCGAAGGCCTGCACGGCGTACTGGTCATAGGCGGTCACGAACACCAGGGCCGGGAAGGGCGGGGCGTCGGCTCCGTCCGGCCATTGTTCGGCCAGCTCGGCCGCGGCCTCGATGCCGCTGAGCCCAGGCATGCGGATGTCCAGGAACACCACATCGGGGCGCAGTTGCAGCGCTTGGCGCACCGCGCTGAGGCCGTCGCCCACCGTGGCCAGCAGGCGCAATCCGGGCCACTGGCGTTGCAATTCGGTCTGCAGGGCAATGGCCAGCAGCGGCTCGTCTTCGGCGATCAGGGCGGTGATGTCAGGCATGTTCCGAGGCAGCGAACGGTGAGGTGGATGAGGTGGATGAGGGGGTGTCAGGCAGGGTCTGCAGGGCATAGCGTAGCTGCACCATGGTGCCGCCGCCCGGGCCGTGTTGCAGGCTCAGGCTGGCCTGCGGACCGTACAGGGTGCGCAGGCGCTCGCGCACCTGGGTCAGGCCGAAGCCGCGCCCCAGGTCGCGTGGCTGCGGCGGCAGGACCGGGGGGTTGAGTGCGTCGCCGCGCAGGCCCACGCCCGTGTCGCTCACCGTGATCTGCAACAGGGCCGGCGCCCCTTCGGCAGCGGGCAGCGCCTGGGCCTGGACCGTGATGTGGCCGCCCTCCACCTTGGGCTCCAGGCCGTGGCGGATGCTGTTCTCCACCAGGGGCTGCAGCAGCAAGGGGGGCACGCTGACCTGCCGCAACGCGTCGGGCAGGTCCAGGGTGTAGGTCAGACGGGGGCCCATGCGCACCTCCATCAGGGCCAGGTAGTCGCGCAGGCGTTCAAATTCGGCCTGCAGACCATGCTCGGTGGCGCGCGATGCGCTCAAGGTGGCACGCAGGTAGGCGATCAGGTGGTCCAGCATGTGCTGGGCGCGTGCCGGGTCGATGCCCACCAGCACCCGCAGATTGGCCAGGGTGTTGAACAGCATGTGCGGTTCGAGCTGGGTGAGCAGCAGGCGCAGCTGGGCCTCGGTGGCTTGGCTTTCGACCACCTTCATGCGGCGTTGCAAGGTCTGGCTCTTGCCTTGCAGGTAGAAGTAGCTGCTGATCACCACGCCGGCCACCACGGTGATGATCAACGAGGCCCGTAGTTCGCCGGCCGCCGCCGAGTGCCAGGTGGACCAGCCGAACCAGATGTCGGACAGCAAGGTGCCGCAGGTGTAGCCCGTGACCATGCCGAAGGCCACCAGGGCCGGCCCGCGCCAACCGCGCGGCCACGCAGTCATCGGGTCAACGCCCACCACGAAGCGTCCCAGGTCGGTGATGAACCAGGTGCACAGACCGATGCTCAGGGAATAGACCAACGGCACCTCGTAGGGGCGCTCGGGATGGAACAGATACTGCAGTGCCGAGATCACCAGGCAAAAGGCCAGCACCTGCACCAGATGCCGGGTGGTGTGCAGCAGATCGGGCTTCATGGCAGAAGATGGCGGTTGAAGAAGTCGACGACGCGGGCGAAGGTGGCGGGGACCTCGCTGGCGCGATTGAAGCCTGGCGGATCCATCAGGTAGCGGTCCACCTCCGCGGCGCGTTCGTTGGACCAGGGTGACAGCACCGCAGCATGGCCGCCTTCGGGCAGGTCGGCCACCCATTCGCAGCGGGGACCGCAGGCTTCACGCACCTGCTCGATGTGAAAACGAGGCACCAGCCACTCATCCCGCCTGGCTTCGATCAGCCCCAAGGCCGGCGGGTGGGGCAGGTTGGGATTGCGGATCGAGTCTGGCTCGATGGGCGCGGCCATGGGCACGGCGGCCACCACGGCCTGCACCCGGGCGTCGGTATGCCATTGGGTTTCGGTGTCACGGCCGTAGCGCAGGTTCACGTACCAGCGCGCGAGCGTGATCTTGAGACCATCCCAGCCATTGCGATGTACCAGACCGCCGGTGCAGGCCACCGCGTCTTCATCGCCATGTTCATCGCAATGGCGGGCGAAACGCGCGGGCGACCACCGGGCCCCGGCCAAGGTGAGGGCAGTCAGTCCGCCGGCCGACATGCCATAGACGCCGACCTTCTGTGCGTCGAAAAGAGGCGCGAATCGTGGGTCAGCACTCAGCCGGTCGATGGCCTCGGAGACCTCCAGCGGACGGATCTTCCAGCTCGGTGGGCCGACTCGACGGTGATCACGCCAGTTGTCACCCCGGTGCTCGGGCAGGGCCACCAGGTAGCCGGCGTTCACCAGGGCCATGGCCAGATCGGCCTGGGGCCAGGGGGAGCCACCGGAGCCGTGTGACAGCACCACCAGCCTGTGGTTGCCCGCCACCGGGGCGGCCTGCCAGGCCACGTCCAGGGTGAAGCTGCCGCGTTTGACCGGTGCGCTGGCCACCTGGGCCGGGTAGAACACCGTGACCGGGCCGTCTTCGCCGGTGCCGGGCAGGACGTCCAGGCCGACCGAGGCCAGTGCGGATCGGCTCAGCAGCAAGGCGGTGGCGGCCAGACAGAAGAGGATGGGTTTGGACAGTCGCATGTCGGGGCTC
>RXJO01000499.1:0-6058 GCA_003987795.1 Curvibacter sp. | reverse complement strand
GACGCCGCAGGCGCTCACGTTCGCGCTCCACCAGTTTCTCGCGCAGGCCGCTGCCCGAGCCCAGCACGAACACGGACACCCCATGCAGCAGCACCCCCAGGCCCCAGCCTGCCGCCGGAAAAATGGACCAGCGGTGCATGCCGAACTGGGTGGACAGGATGAACAGGGCCGTGTTCACCACCAGGTACACCGCCAAATGGATGAACCAGCCCATCTTGGCACCAGCACGGCGCTGGGCCAGTCGTTCCAGGTCTTCGGGGGTGCGGTCAGGTCTCATGGTCGGTGGGCGTGCGGGACGCCGTTGGGGGATGGATCGGGTCGGCTCTGGCATTGTCGATCAAGCGGACACCGCCGCTGGCGTCCGAACCTGCTTCGAGCGCCTGTCCGTGGCCAGCCGTCGTTCTCTGCAGGTCCTCAGATGACGGGACTGCTGGCGTCCCATTGTCGCGCAGCCCGGTCGGTGCGCCATGCCAGGAGCCAGAGGCGCCCGGCCCGACCCAGGAACAGACCGCTGAAGCCACCGTAGACGGCGCTGCACACGAGGGGGAAGCCGGCTTCGTGCACCCAATCGGCGTGCACGACCATGGCCACACCCACCACGTACTTGATCATGAACAGACCCATCATCGCGGCCAGCGGCACCCAGCTGCCCGGGACGGCGAAGCGTTGCGCGTCGGGTTCGTAATGCGTGCCGGCCGGCAGGGCCCGGCGCAGTACCGACCACCCGGTGACGCTGGCCGCCAGCATCCAACACAGCAGCGTGAGCGCTTGCGTAGGCCAGGCGCTGAGCACGCCGTACAGCGAAAACGCCGTCAGGGCCATGGCCGGGAGCAGCACGCGCTTGAGCCCCATCTGCCGGGACAGGGTCTGACGCAGGCCCAGCCAGAGCAGGGCGATGAACAGGGCAAAGACCCAGCGAGGGGTGTTCTGAAGGATCTGCAAATACATGTCACGACTCCATTGAGTTGAAGAGGAAGAGCTTGGAACCGCAATGTGCCGACTGGTCAGGCGAACTGAAAGCCCGTTGCGACGAAATGACAGAAGCCTGTTGTGAAGCGTCCGCCATGCTCGTGAGATGACGGTCTTGCAGATGGACCATCCATCCCTGCCCATGTTCACAAGAGGGGATGGGTGTCACCAGCCATTGGAGATTTCCAAAGCCAGAGCGGCAAAACCTCGCGAAATCGCCGGGATGGACTGCCGGTCCGAGATCTCACAGCGCTCGGATGGCCATTGAAATCACCAGTGATTTTGTGTTTGTCCGAGTCAACTCGATGTCACGACTAGGCTGTGCTTTTCCAGGACCGAGTTGATTGCCTGCATGCCTCTAGACCACCGTGCGGGAGGACAGCGTGACTCCCTTCTCTGGCGGCGGGCCTGCCTCACCTCACTCAGCGTCGCATCTCTCCTCGCCGCCGTCCCGATTGCCCGAGGGCGATCAGTTCGACAAAAAGCCGTGCGGATTGAAAGCCCATGTTTGACAGACCCTGGCTGTTGAACCCTCTTTCTAGTGCCTTCCCGAGGCTGCTTTGAGTTCGTCAATGGCACCTCTTTGGAAACGATCAAAGGTCATTAAAGTGATTTTTAAAATAAGTTGTAATCTATGGGAAATTAATGAGAATTATGATTTTTAAAATGTAAAGTATGACGATATGGCTGTCATGTTTCATCACCGTGGCTTGCTCTTCTTGAGTCTGATCCTGGCTGCCCAAGGGGTCTGGGCTCAGACCACGTCGTTCAATTCGGCCGGGGCATACAGTTACACGGTGCCTGCAAACGTGACGCGCTTGCGGGTGGAGGTCTCGGGTGGAGGCGGTGGCGCTGGTGGCCGTGATGTTGGCGGCAACGGCAGCCGTGGTGGTCCTGGTCAGGTGGTCTGGGCCGTTCTCAATGTCAGCCCTGGGCAGATCATTTCCGGGGTCGTGGCAGGCGGTGGTGGTGCAGGGCAGTCGTCGGTCACCGGGGTTGGGGGCGGGACCGCTGGCTCGGGGGCTGCCAATGGCGGGACGGGAGGTGCTGCAGGTTTTTCAGGCAACTCCGGGGCCGGTGGCGGCGGTGGCGGAGCCTCCTCGTTGAAACTGGGAAGTACCGTGCTGATCGTGGCTGGCGGCGGCGGCGGCGGTGGCGGCGGATCCAACCCCGGAAACTCCTTGCAAGGTCTTCCGCCGCAGACATTGGCTCGACCAGCCACCTGCAGCCTGGGTTCCGGAACTGCAGGCGCCACCTCCAGCGGTGATGGCGGTGGCGGTGGCGGTGGCGGATCGACCGGAGGAACCGGTGGCCCCTTTCACGCCGACGGATCCAATGCAACCGCGCATGCAACCGGTGGTACATCCTGCGCGGTCAACATTGCTGCCAATTTCTCTCTGGGCCCCCTCGTGGGCTTGGCTGAAAACTTTGGCTTGATGTCATCCTCGTCTGCAGAGGCGCCAGGAGTCGGTGGCAGTGGCTATGTGGCCATAGAGCCATATGACGCCACGACGGTTTTTTTGTCCGGGTCCTACAGCTACACCGTTCCATCGGGTGTGCGCCAATTGAATTTTCTAGCGGTTGGAGCCGGAGGGGGCGACGGCGGCGCTGACACGGGTGTCATGGGATATTGGGGAAGCGGTGGTGGCCGTGTTTCCGGGGTGTTGAACGTGACCCCGGGCCAGGTGGTCAGCGGGGTACTGGGAGGAAAGGGAGGAGCCGGTCCAAGCACGGTTAGTGGCGGATCTGGTGGCGCCAGCGGGACTGGTGCGGCCGCCGGTGGCGCAGGTGGCAGGGCTGGTCTGAGCGGCACATCGGGCGCAGGAGGAGGCGGCGGCGGAGCTACTTCCCTCCTTTTAGGAGGCAGTCTGGTCCTGCTGGCGCCGGGCGGGGCCGGCGGTCAAGGCGGCGCATCGAACTCCGATCCTGTGCGTGCAGTTCCAGCCACCGTACTCAATGCGGCAGCTACCTGTACGCCTGCTGCCGGATCCGCTGGCGCGGCATACGGTTCGGGCGATGGAGGAGGGGGTGGCGGCGGGGGGGGAGGCGCCGGCACCTCGGCTTCAGGTGGCATCGGACATGCTGACTACAAGTACGAAGGCAGCGGTGCCACAAGTGGACAAGGCTGCTATGTCAACACGGGGGGAAGCAGCGGCGCTTTTGCATCCAGCCCAAGCATGGCGGGGACATGGAGCGGTTCAGCTTTTGTCACGGTCTCGCCAGCGCCCTCCGCCGATTTGATTGTTGACAAGACCGACGGCAAATCCTTGGTGCAGGCTGGTGCTTCCGGAACTTACAAGCTGACGGTGAGCAATGTTGCTGGTGGCACCTATCAGGGCGCTATCGCGGGAGCGATCCTGAGCGATCCGGCGGTGGCTGGCTTGAGCAAGCAAAGTGTCACTTGTTCGTCTCAACCGGGCAAGTGTGTCACGCCACCCACCGTGCAACAACTGGAATCTGGCACTTTTGCATTGCCGACGCTCAATCCTGGGGATTCCTATGAGTTGTTGGTTGTCACCCAGACCATGAACACTGCCCGGGGGGCCATCACCAACTCGGTGTCGGTGAGCAACCCCTTGGGAGGCGCGAGCTACATCAATGGTGTCAGTTGCACTTCCCAAGGGGTCTCGGGGCAGGCCCGCAGCTACGGTTACGCCAGCGGTGTGGGCACGTGCACGGCATCGGACACCAATACCGTGCTGACGCTGCAGGGCAACTTGACGGCCCCCGCCTCACTCACCGCTCTGACCGCGGGGAGCTACGCCATGTCTGTCGGCAACACGGGCAACGGCCCGACATCAGGACAGATCAATGTCGTCATCCAGTTGCCACCCGGCCTGCAGGCCAACGGAGGTGGGGTTGGGAATGTTCCCACCTCAGGGGCTCAGGCCGCAGCCTGGACCTGCACGGCTCAGTCCGCCAATGGCAGTGGTCAGCTCATGGTCTGTAGCAGCAGCACGTCGATTGCGGGGGGCAGCAGCAGTGTGTTCAGTTGGCCGGTCACCCCTGTGGGGGCCTTGTCGGGCAACTCCGTGAGTGTGGTTGGCCAGGTGTCCGGTGGCAACGATCCCTCGATGCCTCTTCTCAGCACGGTGGGCAGTTGCCCGGGGAGTGCCGGGTGCTTTAGCGCGGGACCGACACCTGTCCAGGCCCGGCCTCCATTTCTGCAGATCAGCCTCACCAGCGTAGGCCGGCTCGGTAGCTTTTCGATCACCCAGAGTGCAGGGGCACTGGGCTGGTCTGCGGCCAGCCTGACCACTGCGCTGTCTCCTGGCTCGGTTTCTGCAGCCGGGTCGGGCGCGCCGGCGCGAGGCAGTGCAGCGATCCAACAGAACCTCACGACTAACAGCTCCGGGACGCTGGCTTTGGGCATGACTGGGGCCTGGTTGGTGAGCAGTGCTGTCTGTACCGCACTTGATTCGTCTGGTAACCCCATCACAGGCGCTCTCGTCTTTGACTCGAACTCAGGCAGTTTGACGGTCGGCAGTGCTGCCACGGCGGCCAATCAGTCCATAAGTTGCATGTTGGAGGTGAGCGCCAGGCCTTCGTTTGTCGCCAGTGTCAATGCCGCCGATCTCGTGGGCCAGGGGCAGACGTGGAACCTGCGACCAGGACCTGATTTCCCGAATGGCTTGGGCAATCTGGGCATCGGTGCCCCGGCTTCAAGTTCCTTGTCGAGTTACGACTATCCTGCCTATGTCTTGAATTCACCGAATGTGCCTGTGCAGGTCAGCGGGTATACCGGTGTTGACACCCTCAATGGGTCGACATTGCATTTCGTCCAGGGGTCAGAGAGTACCTCGGCACGCAGTAGTCTTGGCACGGCCAATCCCTATCGATCTCTGGCCAGCGTCAGTTGCCTTGACGGCAACAGTGGTCTGAGCGGAAATCCCGCAGGCAGCTTCACGGTGGGCACGACGGAACTGATCGGCAGCTACACAGTGCCCGCATCACGGGTTTTGCCCGGTGCCGATCTCAAGTGCACCATGCAATACCGGTTCAATTACTGGTGGTTGGAGAAGCTCAACCCAGCCATCTGGGTCAATGGGCGCGGCGGCGACTATGTGATGAGCCTGAAGATGATGTCGAATTCATTGGTCATGCCCCCCAACAACACGTTTGTGGTGGTGGATCAGCTGCCACCCCAGGTCGACTTTGTGAGCGCGCGCGCCATCGCGTCACCTGATCCCGCCATGCCCCTCACTTACACCCCCAGTTCGGTCTCCTGCACTGCCTCGGGAAACGTCTCCACGGGCCAGTTGTTGACCTGTAATGTGGTCATGCCGCCGTACCCCAATGACGGTCATACCGCTACAGACATCTATTTTGCTGTGACGGTCACCCCCCGTGCAGGGGCTGGCACCATCAACAATGTGGCGGCGTTTGATGCATGGGGTGGTGCGGTTTCACGCAGTCCTGCCCTGTGCGTGGGCCCAGGCAATCCGGCCGGCTGCGCCATGAGTGGCTCTCAAGCGGTCAGTACGATGTCTTTGACCTTGGCAGTGACCAGCATGGCCGGCACTGGTAATTTCACCTTCACAGGCAACAACGGGTGGGTCACGCAGACTCTGAGAACCGCATCCTCTGGGACGCCTGTCGCTGGAGCGCCGCAGAGCCTCTCGTCCGCTACAGCGACCACCCTGAATCTCAGCTCATTGCCTTCCGGGTTTGTGATCTCTGGCGTGAGTTGTAGTGGCGTGGGGGCAGGGACCGTGACCCGCACTGCGACCAGTCTCACTTTGGATGCTTTGGCACTCGCCAGCGGCAATGTGCTCCAGTGCAACGTCATTGTGGGAGTGCAGGCGCAGTTGGCGGTGACTGTCACACTGCCCAGCAGTGCTGCGGCGACGCTTGGCTTTGATCCGGATGCCAGCCTGGGCAATGGCTGGACCTCCAGCACCTACAGCTTCAGCCAGGGTGGAAGCAACACCCAGGCAGGTGCCTTCAGTACCCTGAGTCAACTCAATGTGCTGACCCGCCTGAATCAGCAGCCCTCTTCACCCACGGGATACAGCTTGAATTCCGTCAGTTGCACTGACGCCAATTTTGCGATCAGTGGCAATCCTCAGGCCGCATTCACCCCCACGCT
>RXJO01000353.1 GCA_003987795.1 Curvibacter sp. | reverse complement strand
GAACAAGCGCATCAGCGCAAAGACATTCATACAAGAACCTCCGGGTGGCACTCAGAAATGACAGGCCTCGCCCGTGGAATCTGGACAGGGCACAAGGTGTGAAGAATTTCCCAGTTTGCCAGAGTTTTACGACTGAAACAGTTCAAAAACAACCTGAGCGACCTCAGGGTTTCCAGCGCTTCAGCAGCAAGGCATTGGTCATCACGCTGACCGAGCTCAAAGCCATGGCGGCACCAGCCACCACCGGGCTCAGATACCCCAGTGCCGCCAGCGGCAGGCCGGCGACGTTGTAGGCAAAAGCCCAGAACAGGTTCTGCCAGATCTTGGCCACGGTGCGCCGGGACACCTCCAGGGCCTGACCCACCAGCGCCACATCACCACGCATCAGGGTGATGCCGGCGGCATGCATCGCCACATCGGTGCCGGTGCCCATCGCCATGCCCACATCGGCCGCGGCCAGGGCCGGGGCGTCGTTGACCCCATCGCCCACCATCAGCACCGTGGCGCCGGCCTTTTTCAGATCACGGATGTGGGCCGCCTTGTCGGCCGGCAGCACTTCTGCCACCACTTCATCGTCACGGAGTCCCAGGCGTCGCCCCATGGCCAGCGCAGCGACCCGGTTGTCGCCTGACAGCATCAGGACTCGCAAGCCACGGTCACGCAGGCCCGACAGGGCCTGGGCCGCACCGGCCTTGGGTTCGTCGGCAAAGCCCAGCAAGGCGCAGGCCTCCAGCCCATCGGGCAGGCGCCGCATCAGCACCGACACAGTCGCCCCCTGATCGTGCAACACGGCCAACGGCCCTGGCAACCAATCAGGCGTCAGGCCCAGCTCATCCATCCAGCGCAAGCTGCCCAGAAGCCAGGCCTGCCCCGCGACTTCGCCCTGGCTGCCGCGTCCTGCCACAGCCTGCATCGACGTGGCCGCCTGCAGGGTCAGTCCTTGCCGCCGGGCTTCGGACAGCACGGCCCGGGCCAGCGGGTGCTCGCTGCCCGACTGCAGACTGGCGGCCGCCAACAGCAAGGACGAGGGATCCTGACCCGGTGCCGGCTCGAAGGCCAGCAGGCGCGGCTGCCCGACGGTCAGGGTGCCGGTCTTGTCGAAGACCACGGTGTCCACGCGACGCGCCAGTTCCAGCGCCTGGGCGTCTTTGATCAGGATGCCATGGCGCGCCGCCACCCCGGTGCCGGCCATGATGGCCGCCGGCGTGGCCAGCCCCAGAGCGCAGGGACAGGCGATCACCAGCACAGCCACCGCATGGATCAGCGCCGGCTCCAGCGCGGCGGTGTGCCACCACCAGGCCCCCAGCGTGATCAGGGCCAGGCCCAGCACCACCGGCACGAAGACGGCCGAGACCTGATCGGCCAGACGCTGGATCGGCGGCTTGCCGGCCTGGGCGTCCTCGACCAGTCGGATGATGGCCGCCAGCACCGTCTCCTGCCCCACGGCCGTCACCTGCATCAGCAGGCGCCCTTCTCCATTGATCGAACCTCCGGTCAGAACGCCCCCGGCCACCTTGGACACCGGCAAAGGCTCGCCGGTGAGCATCGATTCATCGACCTGGGATTCGCCCTCCAGCACCAGCCCGTCCACCGGCAGTCTCTCGCCGGGCCGCACCACCAGTCGGTCCCCCACCAGCACCTCACCCAAGGGCACATCCACCTCGCCCTCGTTCGAGAGCAGGTGGGCCTGATCGGGGCGCAGTGCATGCAAGGCCCGGATGGCCGAGGTGGTCTGGCGCTTGGCACGGGCCTCCAGCCATTTGCCCAGCAGCACCAGCGTGATCACCACGGCCGAGGCTTCGAAATACAGATGGGGCATCTGCCCGGCCGGGGTGCTCCACCACAGCCAGATCGACAGGCCATAACCCGCCGATGTCCCCAGTGAAACCAGCAGATCCATGTTGCCCGTACCTGACTTCAAGGCATGCCAACCCGCTTTGTAGAAGCGTGCGCCCAAGCCGAACTGCACCGGCGTGGCCAGCAGGCACTGCCAGAGGGCGGGCAGCATCCAGTGCCGCCCCGCCAGATCACCCAGCATGGGCACGACCAGGGGCAGTGACAGCAACAGGCCAAGCGCCACCGGCCCGAAACCTGACCAGGGCGACACATCGGCCGGGTCCTCCAGGCCGGCCACCCGGGGCTCATAGCCGGCATCGCGTACCGAGCGGCGCAGCAGCGCCTCGGCCTGCGGGCTGGCCTGGACCACCACCCGGGCCGATTCGGTGGCCAGATTCACCGTGGCCGACTGGACACCGGGCACCTTGCGCAAGGCTCGCTCCACCCGGCCCACACAAGAGGCGCAGGTCATGCCGCCAATGCCGATGTCCAGTGTGCAGACGTCCGTCGGGGCCGGCTCAGGGCGGGGGAATGCATCAGATGAGGAGGATGAAGTCATGGTGGCAAGCCTAAAGCCTCCCACCATGGGAAGGTCAATCAAAATATTCAGCGACCAAAATACCGACCAAAGCTTGACCTTCCCACGGTGGCAAGCTTGATCATCACCTTCACGGTCTGAATCCAGACCTTTTCAGGAGAAAACCCATGGAACACCAATTTCAAGTGCAGGGCATGACCTGCGGCCACTGCGAACGCGCCGTCACCCAGGCAGTCAAGGCGATCGACCCCCAGGCGCAGGTGCAGATCGACCGGCCCACGGGAAAAGTCACCGTGCAAAGCGACCAGGCCCGTGAACCCCTGGCTGCGGCCATCGCTGAAGAAGGCTACACCGTCGCGGCATGAGCAAGGCCTTGCAGCACGGCCTGCCCGCAGGGCCGGTGCAGATCGGCGAAGCAGCCCGCCTGGCCGGTGTGTCGGCCAAGATGGTGCGGCACTACGAATCGCTGGGCCTGCTCGAGGGGGTGCAGCGCACCGACAGCGGCTACCGTCTGTATGGGCAGGCCGATGTCCATCGGCTGCGCTTCATCCGACGCAGCCGCGAACTGGGCTTTTCGATGACCGAGATCGCCGAACTGCTGAGCCTGTGGGGCAACCGGGCGCGCACCAGCGCCAGCGTCAAGCGCATTGCCCAGCAGCATGTGGACGATCTGTCGCGCCGCATCGCCGCCATGCAGGCGATGCAACGCTCACTGCAGCACCTGCTCCAGGGCTGCTCGGGTGACGAACGCCCTGAATGTCCGATCCTCGATGACCTGGCGGGAGGGCCTGAGCAGGGACATGAACGCTGCGGTGGGCCTTGCCCCGCCACGGGGTTTGACACAGATCATGCCCAAGATACCCCAGGGGGTATCTAATCCAAGCTTCAACGATCCTTCTGGAGCCATTCATGACCAAGAACGTGGGCGGTATCGACCGCATTCTGCGCATCGCCGTGGGCGCCGTGCTGCTGGCCCTGGCCGCCACGGGCACCGTGGGCCTTTGGGGCTGGATCGGTGCACTGCCTCTGGCCACCGGCCTGCTGGGCTGGTGCCCGCCTTACCAATTGCTGGGCTGGAATACCTGCGGCCTGCGCAAGAACTGAAGCGGTTTCAGCGCCACAGCGCATAGGCCACGCCGATGGCAGCCAACAGGCCCACGGCGTCGGCCACCAAGGCACACACCAGGGCATGGCGGGTGTGACGGATGCCCACGCTGCCGAAATAAACGGCCAGCACATAGAAAGTGGTTTCGGTCGAACCTTGGATGATGGCGGCGAGCCGACCGACGAAGGAATCCACGCCGTGGGTCTGCAGCACATCGACCATGAGCCCGCGCGCGCCCGCTCCTGAGAGCACCTTCATCAAGCCCACCGGCACGGCTGGCAGAAAGGCCGTGTCCCAGCCCAAGGCCGACACCGCCATGCCCAGCCAACCCATCAGGGCGTCCATGCAGCCCGCAGCACGGAACGCTCCCACCGCCACCAGCATGGCCACCAGGTAGGGCACGATCTGCACGGCCACACCGAAGCCTTCGCGGGCGCCCTCGATGAAGGCTTCGTACACCGGCACCCGACGCCAGCTGCCCACCCCAAGAAACAACATCACCAGGGCGACGATCAGAAAAGCCCCCACCGCACCGGTCAGCTGCGAAGCCTGCTCGGCGGGCAAGCTGGCCAGGCCGGCCACCAGGGCCGACAAGCCAGCCACCACCGCCAGGCCCGTGAGCCAGAAACGGGGTCGCCACCAGGCCATGCGTTGGGCCACCGCCACGGCCAGCACGCCGGCCAGCAAAGAGCACAAGGTGACAATCAAGGTGGGAAGAAAGATGTCGGCCGCATTGAAGGACGACAAGCCCTGCTTCAAGGCCACGCTCTGACGGATCGCGATCACCGAACTGGGAATCAGCGTGAGCCCAGCGGTGTTCAGCACCACGAACATCACCTGGGCCTGGCTGGCCACTTCGGGCTGCGGATTGAGTGTCTGCAATTCACGCATGGCCTGCAGGCCCAGCGGGGTGGCGGCGTTGTCGAGACCGAGCAGATTGGCCGACAGGTTGAGCGTCATCGCCCCCTGTGCCGCATGCCCCGCCGGCACATCCGGAAACAGCCGGCGCAGCAAGGGGCTGGCCAGCCGCGCCAGGCTGGCCACCATGCCGGCCCGCTCGCCCACCCGCATCAGGCCCAGCCACAAGGTCATGATGCCAGCCAGGCCCAAAGAAAGTTCGAAACCTGAACGGGCCGCATCGAACATCGCCCCGAGCAAGCCGGGGAAGACCGTCACATCCCCGCCCACCAGCCAACGCCACAGGGCCGCGGCAAAAGCCGTCCCGAACAGGCCCACCCAGACGATGTTCAAGGCCATGGCAAGGTGTCAGCGTCAGCCGGGCTCAGAAAGGTGGCGAATCGTCTTCGTCCACCGCGGCAGACAGGCCTGCCGCTGATGCAGCCGCTGGCGCCGGCTGGGTCTCGCCCGTTGCCAGGCTGGGTCGCTGGGCTTCACCGCCGAGCGCATTGATCAGGTCGGGCAGCATTTGCACCAATTCACCGGTGGCAATCGCGACATCGGCATCGAAGCCGCCGTCGTCCGCCGACTTGCCTTCGAACACCACATCCTGGAAGCTGATCTTCTTGAGTTGCATGCCTTCTGTGAGCATGAAAGAGACACGGTCGTCCCAGCTCAGGGCCAAGCGTGTGGGCAGTTTGCCCTGGGCGATGTGCTGTTTGACCTCATCGTTGTCCAGCGGGTGACGCGCGTAACGCACCACCGACTTGGACTCGTCTGCGGCCTTGAGCTCGCATTCCTGCTCGATGGCAAAGCCGGCCGGGGGCTCTTGCGTGGTCAGCCATTCGGCCATCGCACTCACGGGGCTGATCTGGGTGTCGAGCAGGGCCACGGCAAAACCGTCGAGCGACTTGACCAGAGCCGTCACCACCTCGTCGGCCCGGCCCTGGCTGCCGGCCTCGATCATCAGCAAGCGCGCCGCCTGGTCGATCCAGACCAGCACCGAACCCTGCTTCGAGAAAGCCATCGGCAGCAAGCTGTGCTTGATCTCTTCCTTGAGCTCCTTGGTTTCCTTCTTGCCGGGCTTGCGACCGGTGGTCTGCTCGATCTGCTGCGCACGCTCCTTGGCCTTGCGGTTCAGCACCGAGGTGGGCACGCTTTTCACCTCGATCATGAACTTGAGGATCCACTGCCCACCCACCGACTCCAGCAGGGGCCCGTGGGCCTCGCCACGAGGCTCGACCCAGCCGACGGCCTTTTCCTGGCTAGCACCACATTCCACATAGCGCGCCTTGTCGAGCGCGGCTTCCACCTGCTCCATCGAGGCCGTCCAGCCTTCACCGAGGCGGTAAACAATCAAATTCTTGAACACTGAAATCCCTTGCGTCAAAAGCCATCGAGGAACTGTGAATTTCAACAGGTTCCGATCCCCTCCATTGTGAGGGCTGGCCGGGGTCTGCAACTTTACACAGTCTCACCCTCGCCTCATGCCGGCGAAACAGCGGCGCTCCAGACTGGGAACCCTGTTGATGTGCCCCCCGGCACGCCAGCCCCCTGAAAGGAAAGCCATGAAATCAGTGAACAAGATCGGATGGTCTGCCTACCTGCTGGTCGCCACCGCCTGCATCGGTCTGGCCCAGGCGGCTCCCAGCACGGATGCCAACGCGGCGCCGACCCGCCCCATCGCGGCCCGGAGCCAGGACTCGGCTCCTTCGCGGACCGACCCGGCCCGTCGGCTGGCCCGATTCGAACGCCACAGCGCCGAACTCAAGGCCCGCCTCCAGTTGCGAGCCGACCAGGAAGCGGCCTGGACCGCCTTCAACGATGCCGTCAGACCCCCGGCCCAGCCGCCCAGCCATCCAGACCGTGCTGAGCTGGCCCAGCTCAGCACGCCTGAGCGCCTGGATCGCCTGGAAAAGTTGCATCAACAGCGTGAACAGGCCATGAGCCAACGACACCAGGCCACCAAAACTTTCTATGCCGCACTCGATGCCGAGCAGAAGAAGGTGTTCGACACCGAAACCCAGCGCCTGATGGAACACAGACCTGGCGCCGGACACGGCATGCCCCATCCCCATCACCCAAGCTGAGAAAGGAAATCACAGACTCCAGTCCCCAAGATTGATGACGCGCCAGCCCCCAGGACCGAAAGGCCCTGGGGGTTTTTTGCATTGTGAAATAAACTCCAAAAATCGAGGCGGACAACCCTGGGGATAGCCAAAGAACAACTGGACGCTTGTCCACAGCGCTGTTCGGGCTGTCTCAGTTGTCCCCGGCTGAGCAGGGCGTTCCCCGCCCTCGTCCCACAGCGTTTGAAGCAAGGCAAGTGATTGATTTTCAATGTGAAAATAGACTTGTCCACAGAAAGTGACCTTGCTTACTACTACTACTATTTCAATATATTGAATACAAAGAAGAAGTCAGGAACATCCGAAGACCCCGCTCGCCGACGCGGATGGGCCTGTCTCCGAGGCCGGACAGACACCTGATTTCGAACCTGCTCAACGAGGCGACGGCCTTGTGGTGAAGCGCTTGCGGCCGATCTCACGTCGGTCTGGCATCGGCGCCCTCCTCTTTTGGTGATCTGAGGACCCCAAAACCGGGTTCAGGCTGTCTTTTTGAGCGTGTTGATCTCTTGCCCTGTGCGGCTTCCCTTCGGACTCAGAGGCTCCAAAATCGTTTGAAACAGGTCACCAGCCACGCCGGATGACAAAAAGCCCTTCTCGAGCGTCACCTCAGCCCAAGACTGTTGTTTTATGGAACACGCGAGTTCGAGCCCTTCTGAGCGGCCGGTCACGGGACAAGTTTGGGGATAAATCAGGAACAAGCGGCAGCTTGTCCACAGGACGGCGTGTCAATGCGAAGTTATTGAAGGAAATGGAACATTTCAGGTGCAGACCTGCACACATCCTTCAAGCCATTCTAAGTACTTGATATGTCAATAAAAAAATGACTTATCCACAGACCTGGGTGGTCCTTACTACTACTACTATTTCAATATATTGAATACAAAGAAGAAGTCAGGAACAACTGGGCGCCCCAAAAAATGATTCAAATGCGAATCACAAATGATTTCAGGCCAATTTGTTCGGGCTGCAATGTAAAAATTGCCCGTTTTGGCGTTTTGAACGCCTTTTTGTCGCCAGAATCACGGTTCGTTGTCAGGTCTGCACCCTGGCAAAACCTGTTTGTCCTGACCTTTGTTGATGCTGCTTTCTGTTCCACACGCCGATGGGTTCGATGAACACCGCATGAATGTGCGGTGGGTTCATGCCTTGACGACCCAGCAGCGTGATGCCAGCCCGGCGCGCTGGATTGACTGCTCTGCGGCATGAACTGGATGGGAACCCCCGGGCAGGAGCAGGCCCGCAGACTCAGCTTGCAAAGCTATCAGGTGCTCGACACGGAAGCCGAGGCGCCATTCGATGAGCTGACCCAGTTGGCCACCCAATTGCTGGGTGTTTCCATTGCGCTGGTCGGTTTCATGGATGCCCCGCGGTGGTGGTTCAAGTCGCGGGTGGGGTTCTCGGTCGACCAGTTGCCACTCGAGCAGTCCTTTTGCCGTTACATGTTGTCCACAGGCCAGATGTTGACGGTGGACGATGCCAGCATCGATCCCCGCTTTGCCCAACATCCTCTGGTCCTCGACGGGCCTCAGATCCGGGCCTATGCCGGCGTCCCGCTGATCAACAGCGAAGGCCATGTTCTGGGCAGCCTGTGCGCATTGGATGCCATGCCGCGCCGTTGGCAGGCCTCTGACCGGGCCCAGCTGCGTCTGCTGGCAGATCTGGTGATGTCCCGCCTGGAGCTGAGACGCCATCAGATCGAACTGGCCGCAGCGAATCAGCGCCTGGAGATCAAGGAACGGCAATGGGCAGCCAGCGAACAGAAGCTGGACCAGCTGGCGCGCTGGATGCCGACGGCGATCTACCAGTTTCGCCTGTCCTCCGTGGGGCCCGGCTCGTTTCCTTTTGCCAGCCATGCCTTCCAGGACCTGTTCGGCTTGTCGCCGCAGGTCTTGAAGGCCAGTGCTGCGCCGTTTTTCGAGCTCCTGCATGCCGATGACCGAGAAACGATGAAGCAGTCGGTGCTGGCCTGCGAGAAGACCCTCAACCCCTGGTCCATGGAGTTTCGTTGCCACCTGCCCGATGGCCGCCTGGAGTGGTTCCAGGGCAAGTCCAGGCCGACCATGGAATCGGATGGCTCGGTCCTCTGGCACGGACTTTTCATCCGCATCTCCGACCGTCGCCGCGCCGAGCAGGAACTGCGTGAAGCCGAGGCTCGCTGGAAGTTCGCCCTCGAGGGTTCGGCTGCCGGGGTCTGGGACTGGAACATCGAGACCAACGAGCACTATTTTTCGCCTCAGTACCGTGCTCTTTATGGCTACGGTGAGACCGAACATCTGCCCGGCGCCGATCCGGATGTCTGGGTGCATCCGGACGATCTGCTGGCCCACCAGGCGGCGCGCCAACAGCATTTCGACGGCGTGGCGCCGCTGTTTCGCAGCGAGCACCGGGCGCGGTGTCGCGATGGCCAATGGAAATGGATCCTCAGCCGCGGCCTGGTGGTGGCACGGGACGCCGAGGATCGCCCGCTGCGCATGATCGGCACCCACACCGACATCACCGAGCGCAAGCTGACCGATGAGGACAACTTCCGGCGCGCCTATTACGACCCTTTGACCAGCCTGCCCAACCGGGCCTTGATGGTGGCCAAGTTGTTCGAATGGCTGCAGGCCTGTCCGCCAGAGGGCTCGGGCGCCGTCATCCATGTCGATCTGGACGGCTTCAAGCGTCTCAACCATGCCCGTGGCCATGGCCAGGGCGATGTGCTGTTGCGCAGCGTGGCGCGTCGATTGAGCGAATCGATCGGACCGGACGCGATCCTGGCCCGTCTGGGGGCCGACGAGTTCGTGGTGCTGTTGCCCCAGTTGCCGCGATCGGCCGAGTTGGCCCCCTGGCAACAGGCCCAGGCGCTGGCCGAGCAATTGCGTGTGGCTTTGCTGCAACCCCTGCCGTTGGGAGTGCAGAGTTTCAGCGTGACGGCCAGCTTGGGCGTCACGGTATGCCCCCAGCTCGATCAGGGGGCCTATCCCGATGCCGAGGACGTGTTGCGGCAGGCCGATGCCGCCATGAACCACGCCAAGGCCACCGGGGCCAACCGCGTGGCGGTGTTCGAGCCCGGCATGCAGACCGAGATCGAGAAGCGTTTCCTGATCGAAGAAGACCTCAAGCATGCCCTGCAGGGTGGACAGCTTTCGCTGCATGTGCAGCCGCAGTTCAGCATCGGCCAGGTGGTGATCGGCGCCGAGTTACTGATCCGCTGGCAGCATCCGGTTCGGGGTTCGGTGTCGCCGGCAGAGTTCATCCCGGTGGCCGAGACCTCCGGGCTGATCGTGCCTCTGGGCGAATGGGTGCTGGAGCAGGCCGCGCAGGCCTTGCTGCAACTGCAGGCCGCTGGGCAGACATTTCCCCTGTCGGTGAACGTGAGCCCGAGGCAGTTCCGACAGCCTGATTTCGTGGAGCGTGTTCGGGATCTGTTGCAACGCACTGGGGCGCCGGCCGATCGTCTGATCTTCGAGATCACGGAAGGCCTGCTGCTGGAGCGTTCTGACAGCGTGCAGTCCCAGATGGATGAACTGATTGCATTGGGCATCCGTTTTTCGATCGATGATTTCGGCACTGGCTTTTCCAGCCTGGGCTACCTCAAGCGTCTGCCGATCCACGAGATCAAGATCGATCGCAGCTTCATCGACGGCATTCCGGATGACGAAGGCGACATGGCCATCGTTCGTTCTGTCCTGCTGATGGCACGCCAGTTCCGGCTCCAGGTGATTGCCGAAGGGGTCGAGAACGAGCGTCAGGTGGCCTTCCTGTTCGCTCATGGTTGTGAAGGATTGCAGGGCTACCACTTTGCGCGCCCCACCCCTTTGCTGCCCTGGTTGGCGGGCCACACCCGCGCCCAGTCGACCTGAGGGTCGGTACGGCCTCGGGCCGTGCGGATTTGATCAGTGCATCTGGCGTTGGCTCAGGAACTGGCTCAGTTCCTGATCGGCCATGGGTTTGCCGAAGGCATAGCCCTGGAAGGCATGGCAATCGTGTCGGGCCAGGAAATCCTGCTGATCACGTGATTCCACGCCCTCGGCGATCACCGCCAAGCCCAGGCTGCGACCCAGGTTGATGATGGTGCGCACGATGGCCGCGTCGTTGGGGTCGGTCAGCACATCGCGCACAAAGGACTGGTCGATCTTGAGCTGGTCCAGCGGCAGTCGCTTCAGGTAGCTGAGGCTGGAGTAGCCGGTACCGAAGTCGTCCAGCGAAAAGCCCACACCCAGGTCTTTGAGCTGACCCATGCGCTCGATGATGGCGTCCATGTCGTCCACGAGCAGGCTTTCGGTCAATTCCAGCTTGAGCCGATCCGGCCGTGCACCATGGGCTTGCAAGGCGCTGATCACGTGCTGCACGAAATCGGGGTGCTTGAACTGGCGTGAGCTGACGTTCACTGCCACGCTCAAGCCTGAAGTCTCGGCCTGGCCGGCCCATCGGGCCAGCAGACTGCAGGCGGTATCGAGCACCCAGCGGCCGATCGGGATGATCAGTCCGGTGTCTTCGGCCAGGGGAATGAATTCGGCCGGCGACACCATGCCGTGCACCGGATGGCGCCAGCGCACCAGTGCCTCCACCCCGCTGACCTGTCGGCCCTGTTCGGTCTGCGGCTGGTAATGCAACATCAGCTCGCCCCGGGCCAGGGCCTGACGCAATGCGGCCTCCAGCGTGGCACGGGCACTGACTTCCGCCTGCATGGCCGGGTCGAAGAAGCGCAATGTGTTGCGCCCCGCGGTCTTGGCCTGGTACATCGCCAGATCAGCCTGCTTGAGCAATTCGCTGATGCCGCTGTTGCCGTCCATGAAGGGCGCCACGCCGACGCTGCAGCTGCTTTCATGTTGCTGACCTGCCAGCATGAAGGGCGCCGCCATGGTGGCCAGCACCTTGCCCCCGATGCGGCTCGCATGTTCGATCACTTCCTGGTGACCATGGCCGAGGTTCTCCAGCATCACCACGAACTCGTCGCCCCCGAGGCGGGCCACCGTGTCGGATTCGCGCACGCAGGCGCTCAGGCGCCGGGCCACCTGGCGCAACAGCTCGTCACCTTGATCATGACCCAAGGTGTCGTTGAGGGTCTTGAAATTGTCCAGGTCAATGAACAGCAAGGCCCCGCCGCCGCCGGTGCGCGTGCTGTTGGCCAGGGCATGCTGGAGCCGATCCATCAGCAGCTGCCGGTTGGGCAGCTCGGTCAGGGCATCGAAGAAAGCCAGGCGCTGGATCTGTTGTTCGGCCAGCTTGCGAGCCGTCACGTCGGTGTTGATCGACAGGATGGCCTCGGGCGTGCCGAAGGCGTCGTGCACCAGCGTCCAGCGGCTTTCCACGGTGAGTGGCGTGCCGTCCTGGCGCTGTTGCTCGATCTCGCCACTCCATTCGCCGTCTTGCAGCACCTGGGCCGCATCAAGATCGAAGTGCAGATGTTCGCGCTCGATGCGCAGGCCGATCTCCGGGTCGAGTGCCTGGGCGGCGGTGAAACCATACAGGCGTTCGGCACCCTTGTTCCAGTAGCTCAGCCCGCCGCCGATGCGGCGCACGATGATGGCATCCTGGGCCTTGTCCAGCAGCGAGGCCTGATCACGGATCTGGCTGTCGGCCGCCAATCGAGCCAGTTCCGCACCGGCCCGAGCGGCAAAGATGTGCAGGGCAGACACCAGAAAGCCGGTCTGTGCCAGCGGTCGTTCAAACAGGGCGAAGACCAGGCCGACCGGCTCACCGGCGGCGTTGTCCAGCCGGCGACCCACATACGCCACCGCCGGTGCGTGCCCCGCCATGCCCGGGTAGACGCAGTCCAGGTCCTTGCGCACCAGCCCCATGCCATCTTTCAGCACTTGTTCACAGGGCGTGCCGGCCAGTGGGTAATCTGTCTGGGCGATGGCCTGGCCCGCCACCTGGGCCGCAATCAGACGCATGCGACCTGGCTCACCCGGCGATGCTGGCAGCAGTCGGGCCACGAAACCAGCTTGGGCATCCAGGGCTTCGGCCATGTTGCGGGCCAACTGATCGAAGAACTCGGTCCCCGTGCTGGCCGACACCGCGGTGGCCAGCTTCAGAACGGCATGTTGCAGTCGGTTCTGCTCTTCCTGCGCCCGAAGGTTGCTGATGCCGAAGGCCAGGTCGTTGGACAGGGACTGCAGCAGTTGCTCTTCGGCGTGGCTGATTCGGCAGGCCTCGTCAGAATGCAGTGTCAGCAGGCCCAGGCGGCGCGCGCCGATGCGCAACGGCAGGCACAGCAGGCCGCGCAGGCCGTGTTGTCGAGCCTGCGGATGCCAGGCTGGCCAGTCCGGGTTTTGCTGAAGATCTTCGACGATTCGCAAACGCCCATCCTGCAAGGTCTGGCCCATGGGACTGATGGGCGCATCCATCCGATCCAACTGGGTCAGGAAGCCGCTGCCCTGCCCATGCCGGACCACAGGTCGGATTCGGGTGCTGGCTTCATCCAGTCCGATGTACGCCACCCAGGCCAGGCGGTAGCCGCCGACCTCGACCAGGGTTCGGGTCACATCTTCGAGCAATCCCAGCTCGGTGCTGGCGCGGACCAGGGCTTCGTTGCAGGCACTCAAGGTCAGTTGCGCCCGGCTCAGGCGTTGCTGATCGCGAGCAGCTCGCTGTCTTTCGGTCACGTCCGTGGCGATCACCAGCCGTGCAAGCTCGCCGTCGAAGGTGATGGTGTTGGCTGTCACCTCGACATCCATCAGCGTGCCGTCTCGCCGGCGGTGACAGCGTGGGGTGTTGATCTGAACATCGCCGCGCTGGATCGAGGCCAGCCGCTCCAGCCGGCTGGCCTCACTGTCGTCCACCCAGAACTCTGGCGCTTTCATCTGACGCAGTTCTTCATGGCTGTAGCCATAGTGCGCCACCATCGCTTTGTTGGCGGCGAGCATGCGCAGGTCGCCGATGCTGTGCACCCACATGGGTTGTGGGTTCAGATCGAACAACAGACGGTACTGGGCCTCCGAGGCCTGCAGCTTGGCGCCCAGGCGTTGGCGCTGGATCACCCCGCCGAGCGTCAGCACCAGGATCTGCAGATTGGTTTCGTCTCGCAGGCTGAATGCCTCAGGGCGTCCAGAGACCACCCGTATCACGCCCAACATCTGCTCGCCCGCCTTGAGGGGGGCCACGATCAGCGAACGCACACCGAGCGCCCTGGCCAGGGAAACCTGGATGCGCGGGTCCTGTTCGGTGTCCTGGCAACGCACCGTGGTGTTTTGCTGCAGCACCAGCCCTGCCAGCGTGTCGTGTACCGCGATCCGTCTGCCCACGTAGGCACTCAAGGTTCCGGCACAGGCTCGACAGACGCAATCCTGGGCTTCCACCAACTCGACCGAACTGCCTTCGGCACCGGTCAACTCAGCGGCACGGCGGGCCATCAACTCCAGCACGCTGTCCAGGTCGAGTTCGGCATTGGCGATTTCCTGCTGCATGCGCACGATGGCCAAGCGGGTTTCGATTTCACGCTTGCGGGCGTCGATGTTCTCCAGTGCGCCTTGCACGGCCAGCGTCAGACCCTGATCGTTGCGCACAGCCTCACCGATCAGGCGGACCCAGATCGTCTGGCCGTCGACCCGGCGCAGCATCAACTCCAACTCGAAACGGGTGCCATCACGCACGCAGTCCCGGAAGGCTGCATCCAATCGGCGCTGATCATCGGGCAGGTAAAAGTCAAACGCCTGCTGGGCCGTGATCGGGGTTTCAGGGCTCAAACCATGGATGTGAGCGACTTCCGGAGACCAGACGAACTGGCGATCTGCCAGCGTGAGGATCCAGCCCCCTACCTCGGCCACCTGGCCAGCAATGCGCTGGGCCTGCACCTGGAGCTGTTGCCATTGACGTGCCTGGCGGTTCTTGTTCTCTGCGTCGTTCCAGCGTGATTGCTGGCGTCCGAACTCCAGCAGCAGCAGGGCTTGCGAGGCCAGGGCCTCCAAGGCTTCGCATTGTTCCGCATTCAGTTCACGGGCTTGCGGATCACCGACGAACAGCAGGCCCAGGTCTTCACCATCGCGGCTGCGCAGCACCACTCCGGCCAGAAAACCCAGCCCTGGCGGCCCCAAAACCCAGGGGTGGTCGGCCCAGACAGCCTCCTGCCGGGGGTTGAATGACGGAATGCTGTTGCCTGTCGTGCCTTGCCAGGTATTTTGCAAGGCCGGGGTCCAGGGCATGGGGCCTGTCGGAACGCCACGCCCAGCCACCACCACCGGGGCGGTTTCGTGCCACACCACCACCCAGGCCTGACAGGTACCGCACAAAGTGGCAGCCAGACGTACCAGGCGATCAAAGTGGGGGCCCGCGGCCGGATCAGGCAAGGGGAGGTCAGCAAGCACCGCGACGGGGCTGATGTCTGCGGTCATGACGGTGCCCGAACGGCACATCTGGGATGGCACTGGAGACCGGTCGGCAGGGCCGGTTGCCCAGGCGAAAGGGAGAAATCAATCAAAGCGCTCAAACGGACTACTCACAGCCCTTGCGAAAAAGTGAAGCAAGGAAATTGTGACCAATGGTTTCAGATGGCGGCATGGCCGTCAATTGGGGCTCGACACAGCGCTGGCATTTTTGCAACGGAATCGAGCTGCAGCGTTTTTGGGGCGAGTGTGTTACATTGCGGGATCGCCCTTGGCGACTGACTGCGCCTGCTCACTGGTTGAGTGGATGCGCCCACCCCCGGCAGAGGGGGTTGTCGGTCCAGCCCTGCTTGTGGCGTGTCCGTCAGTCCATGCACCGTGCTGGGCGCTGGCGGCTTTCCCCTTCTGTTGACGTCGCCACTGCTGGCACGTTACCGGGTTCGCGCCAGTTGTGGCCGGGTTCTCTGGTTGTTCAGGACGGGCTCCCTAGGCATTTGGGGCTGCCAGTGTTTTTTGTCCGGGATCATGTGGTCGCACTTCGACCCAGGTCTTTTCAACCCCTTGATGATTTTCAACTCGAATTCACCGACTGCTTCAGAACCCATCCTGATGGGTAAATACCGAATTGCTGCCTGCGCACGCGAAATGGAAGACGGCGCCTTTGTGTCCCAGGTCTCCATCGCCAGTGGCCGCGGCAGTGCCAGTACCGACCGGGTGATGCGTTTCACCCCCCAGTTTTCAACACGTGCCGCTGCTTCGGTCTACGCCATCGAGCAGGGCATCCAATGGGTACGCGACCTTGCGCGCCCTCAACTCCTGACACCGTAATTAAAGGAAAGCACCATGGCCAAGGAAGAGCTGATTGAAATGATGGGTGTTGTGAACGAAGTGCTGCCTGACACGCGTTTCCGTGTCACGCTGGACAACGGCCACGAACTGATTGCCTATTCGGCAGGCAAGATGCGCAAGAACCACATCCGCATCCTGGCGGGTGACAAGGTGTCGCTGGAACTGTCGCCCTATGACCTGAGCAAGGGCCGCATCAAGTTCCGCCACATTGAAGGTCGCGGGCCGATGGCGCCGCGTCGCCCGCAGCGCTGAAGCAACAGGCCTGCCGGGCCACATCGTCGCCCGGCACTGTTTGTCGACCCCACCCGGCGTGGGGTTTCGTGTTTTCAAGCGGAGCCACTGCGCGTGGCCCAGCTCAGGCTCACACCATGGCTGAGTGCCGCGGGCAGTTCCACCCGCTGGGCATCTGCTCCGCCGAGCAAAATCAATGCGCACGGGCCTTCACCGCGAGAGGCCAGGCGTTGTTGCAGCATCTGAGCCCTCGGCTCGACGGCCTTCTCCGGCCCGGGGCTGAGCAGTTGCAACTCGGTCGTCCCCAGCAACAGGCTGACCTGTTGCAAGCCACCGCCATGCCGCACAGGGCCTGTGTGCAGGTCGGAACCCAGCAAGGCCTGGTAGCGTGCCAGCGAGGTGGGCAGCTCATGGACGGCGATGTCCAGTCGGGCCACGCCCAAGGCCCCGTTCGGGTGCAGGCGATCGGCCGCAGATTCGGACACCCGCAATGCACGTGGGGTGATGTCGCCGCACAGAAATGGCAGATCAAGGCTGGCATGGCGCGCCGTCTGCCAGCGCAGTTGGGCGCCGTCAGGTCGCAGTCGCGCGCCATCAAACGGACCTTCCAGGCTGTGCAGGCCGCGCGCACGTGCGGCGTTCAGCACCTCGGTGGTGTCACCGGGCAGCAGGGCGAAGTCGACCAGACCCTCGCCGGCCTGCTGCAGGGTGTTGTACCAGCGCTCCTGCGGGGCCGGGCCTTCCCAGGCAATCAGTTCAAGGTAGCTGCCGTCCTGGAAGACCACCAGCGCATTGTGAGAAGTGCGCCCGTTGTGGCGACCGCCGACCAGGACCTGGAAGCCCAGCGCCCGGAAGTCGACGATGGCCTGCTCCAGGTGGTGGACGGCGATGACGATGTGATCAAGTGGCAGGGTCATGATGGACTTCTCTAGTCATCGAGTTTCAGGTGGGTCTGGCGCACGAACAGACCCCAGCGTTCATATTCGTCCCTGAGGTGCCGGTCCAGCGCCGGTCCGTCGGTGGCCATCACCTCGAAACCCGCCTGGCTGAGTTTCTGATGGATGTCCGGGCTGTTGAGTGTGGCCTGAAAAGCGTCCGTCAGCTGTCGCACCGTGGCTGTCGCCGTGCCCGAGGGCGCAAAAATCCCGATCCATGAATAAGCCTCGAAGCCGGGGTAGCCTGATTCGGCCACGGTGGGAACCTCCGGCAACTCCGGCAGGCGGCGTGCCCCGGTGACGGCCAGCGCCTTGAGCTTGCCCGCGGCGATCTGGCTGCGCAGCGCGGCATAGCTGAGCAGGGTCAGACTGGTCACATCACCGAGCACGGCCTGCACCGCCGGGCCACCACCGCCGAAGGGCACGTGAAGCACGAAGATGCTGGCGCGGCGCTTGAGATCCTCCATCACCAGATGGTTCATCGAACCCAGACCGGTGGATGCGTAGCTGAAGCGCCCGGGGGCCTTGCGCGCGGCCTCGACGAAGCCGCGCAGATCGCGTGCCGGTACCGAGGCCGCTGCCGCGATCACCAGCGGAAAGCGCAGCGCCAGCGACACCCCGGTGAAATCCTTGAAGGTGTCATAGGGCAGTCGGGGTTTGGCAATCGGGTTGATGGCATGGGTGTCGAAACTCACCAGCAAGGTGTTGCCATCGGGTGCCGATTTGGCGACGTACTGCGTCGCCACCTGGCTGGCGGCACCCGGCCGGTTTTCGATCACCACAGGCCGGCCAAGCTTTTCGGACAGGCGCGGCTGCAGGATGCGCGCCGCGATGTCGGTGCTGCCCCCGGGAGGGAAGGTGATCACCAGCTTGAGCGGCGTTTCACTGTCGGCGTGGGCCATGGGGGACAGTCCCAGGGCCGCAGTGCCCAGCAGGCTCAGGGCATGGCGGCGTTGCAGGCGGAAATCGGACATGGGCAGGCTCCTGATGGGTGGGATGGCGTCGGTGTTCAGCCCATCCACTGGCTGACAGGGACGGCGGTATCTTGCAGCTCCTGAGAGATCACGTCGACCAGGGCGGGGCCGTCATGCATCAGGGCGGCCTTGAGTGCGGCCTCGAGCTCGGACGGGTCTTCCACCCGCCAGGCCTTCACGCCGAAGGCCTCGGCCACGCGGGCGTGCTGGGTGCGGTTGAAATCGACCGAGAAGTAACGCTGTTCATAGCCCGTCTTCTGGCTGGCCTTGATCCAGCCGAAGACCGAGTTCGAAAACACAATCATCTTCAGCGGCACGTTGCGGCGCACGATGGTTTCCAGCTCGCCGCAGGTGAAGCCGAAGCTGCCGTCGCCCATCACCGACACCACCACCGAGTCAGGCTGGCCGAAGGCCGCCCCGACGCCCGCCGACATCGAGAACCCCAGCGCCCCATGCGCCCGGTTGGTGATGAAATGCCGGCCTGCCTGGGGGGCATTGAAATAGGCCGAGAAATAGGGGCAAGGTGTACCCGGATCGGCCACCACGATGGCGCGTGCGGGCAGCAGACGATTCAGCAGATCGACCACCCGCTCGGGTTTGATCGGGCGGTCCAGCGAAGCGGCGAGCGGGGCAAAGAAAGCCTGTTTTTCGGCCCGCGCCCGTGCGGCCAGGGCTCGGCCATCGGCCGCGTCGACAGGCCGATGGCCCAAGCGTGGTGCCACGGCGGCCGCCAGGGCCAGCAGGCCCAGCAAGGCGTCGCCCACCAGAGCCACATCGGTGCGGTAGTTGGTGGCGATCGTCATCGGGTCTACGTCCAGGTGCAGGATGGCGACGCTGCGCGGCGGCATCTGCCAGTGCTCGGTGGTGGTCGAGCCGGCGCGACAACCCACGAACAGCACCAGATCGGCCTGTGCCACCACGGCGCGCGTGGCCGCCACACCGCCGTTGGTGCCCACCACCCCGGCATTCAGGGGGTGGGTGTCGGCCAGGCTGCCTTGTCCACTGACGGTGGTGCACACCGGGGCGTTGAGCTGAGTGGCCAGGGTGGCCAGGGCATCGCTGGCGCCGGCAATCACCACGCCACCCCCGCAGATGATCACCGGAGCGCGGGCCGTCACCAGGCGCTCGGCAGCTTGTTCGACGGCCACCGGATCGGGGGCACTGCGATAGGCTGGCACACGGTCGTGCCCAGGCTGGGCCCAGACTTCGGCGGGATCCAGAGCATGTTTCTGCACGTCATATGGCAAGGCGATGTGGGCGGCCCCCGGTCGGCCCGTGGTCATGGCGCGGAAGGCACTGCGCACGGCACCGGGGATCTGGTCCACCCGGTCGATGGTGGTGTTCCATTTGGTCAGTGGTTTGTACAGCGCCTGCTGATCGAGTTCGGTCAGCGGAAACTTGCCGCGGGCCCCCACCGACACATCGGAGGTGATGCCCAGCACCGGCACCGACGACTCATTGGCCTCTACCAGGCCGGGTAACAGGTAGGTGGCGCCGCCACCGCTCGGGCCTTCGCACACCCCCACCTTGCCGGTGACCCGGGCATAGCCGTCGGCCATGTAGCCGGCGCTGCGTTCGTCGCGCGTCAGGATGTGGTCGATGCCATGGTCCAGGCGGGCCATGGCGTCATAGAAAGGCAGGCTGGTGTCGCCACACAGGCCGAAGATGTGCTTCACCCCGTTGAGTTGCAGCATGCGCACCAGGCCGTCGGCACCGTTGAAAGAAGAACTCATGGACCATCCCTTGCGTGAAAGTGGGCTGCTGCCAGCAGCGGTGTGGCTTCGAAAGACCGATTTCGATTTAAGTATACTTAAATCACGCCCTGCGTTCAAAGGCACAATCCAGAGCCATGAAAGCCCCCATTTCCTCGATCCGGCGTGAGCGCGGCAGCGGCGTGTTCAACACCCTGCGTGAGATGGCCATCAGTTGCCAGCTCAAACCGGGTGAGCGTCTGAGCGAGATCGAACTGGCCGCCCGCCTGGGCGTCAGCCGCACCCCGGTGCGCGAGGCGCTCAACCGGCTGGTGACCGAAGGGTTTTTGCAGCCCTGCTCCCGGGGCTTCATGCGGCGCCCGCTGGATGTGCAGGAGACGCTTGATCTGTACGAGGCACGGGTGGCCGTCGAGCGTGAATGCCTGCGCCTGGCCCTGCTGCGTGGCAGCACCGAGCAGCTCGACGAGGCGCAGGCTTTTCTGAACCACAGCCGCGCGGTGTCTTCCGACACGCCCATGGCGGAACTGGTGTCCCTCGATGAGGCCTTTCACCGGCGTTTGGCGGCCATGTCGGGCAACGCTGAATTGCAGCGCATGTTGGCCAGCCTGAACGATCGCATCCGCTTTCTACGCTGGATCGACATGGAACATGTGGGCCGTGATTCGACCCAGCAAGAGCATCAGTCCATTCTGGAGGCCCTGCGCCGGCGCGATGCCCGCGCCGCTGAGCAGCACTTGAGCGATCACATCGTGTTGCGCCGCGACCAGATCGCCGAGGCCATCCGCCTCACGCTGGCCCGTCTGGAAGCGGCCTGACGCCCACCCGGCGTCAGCGTTTCAGTCGCGGAACCACACCCCTTTGGCGATGGCTGCGGCATTGATGCCGCCATAGGCGGCCAGAGCCAAAGACTGGGCCGCGAACACCCCGGCCAGTCCCCAGCCGGCGCGCCAGGCCAGCCAGCCGCCGGCCGCTGCCACCACCAGCCGGGCCATGTTGCCCAACACCGGCCACAGCAGGCGCCCCGCCCCCTGCGAAGCAAAGTACAGGATCAGCCCCAGCCCGAACAGCCCATACACCGGGCCCACGATGCGCAGGTACTGCGCTCCCACCGCCTGCATGCCGGGGTCGCTGTCGAACAGCGACAACCAGGCGTGTGGAAAGGCGGCGGCTGCCAGCCCGATCACTTCGCAAAGCGCCACCGCCATGGCTGCCCCGATCCAGGTGGCGCGCAAGGCCCGCTCACGCTTTCCCGCCCCCACGGCCGTACCCACCATGGCCACCAGCGGGCCCCCGAAGCCGAACACCAGCGGCACCAGCAGGTACTCGAGGCGCGAGGCTGTGCCGTAGCCTGCAATGGCCTCAGGCCCGAAGCGCCCGGCCAGACCGGTGGCGATGGCAATGGCGACATTGGTGGCCACTGTCGAGACCGCGCCGGCCAGACCGACGCGCAGGATGTCGCTGAACAAAGGCCAGCGCAGCCGAGCATCAGCCCAGCCAGGGCGCAGCAGGCTGCGGGGCGACAGCAGCCACAGACCCAGCGCCACCGAGCCGCCGGCGTAGTACAGCAGCAGGGCCAGGGCGCCGCCTGCGATGCCCATGGCAGGCACCGGGCCCCAGCCGAAGATCAGCAGCGGCGACACCGGCAGCAGCAGCAGCGTGCCCACGCTGATCACCTGTGCCGGCAGTGCCATGTTGCCGGTGCCCCGGATCACCGAGCCCAGCGAGTTGAACAACCACACCAGCACGGCCCCGGCAAACACCCAGTCCGAGTAGGTCAGCGCGGCTTGGAGCGAACCACCCTGCCCGCCCATGGCCGCATACAAGTGGGCGCCCCCCAGCATCACGGCCGCCGTGAAGGCCAGGCCGAACAGACCCGACAGCACCAGCGCATGGAACACCAAGGCATGGGCATCATGGCGTCGATGCGCGCCCAACGCCCGCGCAATGGCCGAAGCGATGCCGCCGCCGATGGCACCCGCTGACATCATCTGCATCAGCATCACCACCGGAAACACCAGAGCCATGCCGGCGAGCGCGTCGGTACCCAGTCGGCCCACGAACCAGGTTTCGATCAGGCCTGCAGCCGCCTGCGCCACCATCACGATCACATTCGGCGCCGCCAGGCGCAGCAAGGTCGGCGCGATCGGCCCTTCCAGCAGCAGGCGGGTACGGGGGTCCATGGCCGGGCTTGGGCTGGCCTTTGGCTGGGCGGGTCTGGAATGCATGGTGTCTTGGTCGGCCAACCCGGGTCGGCTTAAATAGATGTATATGCATCTATTATGGGTGACTTGTCTGAATCCTGCTGGCGCGTGCCGGACACCGGACCTGGCGGACCGGATCGGGAGGATTCGGAAAAGTGGCGGGCTCGTGGATTCAGCCAGGGGCGATTGCTGAATCGACTTTGTGCAAAAAGGCCAGCGTCACGCGTGCATTGGCGTTGAGCAGCTTCGACAGTTCCTCGATGTCACTGCCCAAAGCCGGGTTGTCCCAGCCTTTCATGGTGTGGCGGGCCAGGCGAGAAGCCAACACCACGTTCTGCACACTGGGGTGATCGGCATGTTTGCCGTCGCTGATGCGGATCAGCAGTCGGGGCAGATGCCAAAGGCGCAGCAGCGCCTGACGCAAGTCATCGAGTTCGACATTGAGCAGACTGCGTTGCGCGAGCACGCTGCGCAAGCTCGGGTCGCGTTGCTGGGCTTGGCGCACCTGCAGCATCAGATCCGGTGCGTGGCACCACATCAGCAGTTCGGCAAAGTCGTGCAGAAAGGCCGCCTCGTGGATCACATCAATGTCGGTGTCGCTGCGGTGCACCGCAAAGGCCATGGCGAAATGGGCAGCGCGTTCGCTGCGCTGCAACACCTCGTACACGGCTTCAAGCGCCTCGGGATGTTCGCGCAGCCGATCTTCCACCGTGGGCTGCGGGCCGAACCGGTTGAAGAATGGCGTGATGCCCGTCATCACCAGGGCGCTGGTGATGCTTTCGGTCTCGGTGTCGTCCTCATCGCGGCGCAAGGTGGCCACATGGGCCATGAACTTCACCGTCATCAGCGGGTCGGCGCGCAGCACCGGCCCCAGGTCACCGGGACCGACATCGTCTTCGCGGGCACGCAGGTCTTCCAGGGCCTGGGCTGTGCTGGCCAGCACCGGGATCTCGGCACGCATGAAATGCCGCACCCAGGTGCGCAGGTCGCGCAGGGGCCACTTCAGGAACACGGGAGCCGGCGTGTCATCGCTGGCGTGAGGATCGGAGATGTCCATCGGTGGATTGGGCAGGGGGAGAGTTCGGCTAGTGTCATTTTGTGACTGCTGCAGGTCAAGGTCTTCGTGGGACCGTGCTTACCCTGGCTCCCCGTGTTCGATGTCCCGAGTTGTCAGACCCGGGCCTGCATGGGCTGCCAGCGCCAGCCGGCCTTTTCCTGAGGCACCCCATCGCACACAAAGCCCAGCTTTTCATAGGCTGTCACCGCGTTGAGAGACGCATTCACCCTGAACGGAGCTGTATCGGTTTGCTGTTTCAGGCCTTGTTCACGCGCCACTTGCCACAGGGCCCGGCCCACGCCGCAGCGCTGCCAGCGCGGGCGCACGAACAGGTACTGCAGCTTGCGCGCACCGTTCAAGGCAATCACACCGCAGGGGTCACCGCCTTCGGCGTCCAGGGCCAGCCAGAACTGGTGCTGGCCGTCGGACAATCGCTGGCGCAGCCCGGCCCGTGCGTAACTGGCCAGCACCGCATCGCGCGCACCGGCTTCCAGGGTGGGCCAGATCGAACGGATGGTGGCGGCCACCATCAAGGCCTGGATGGCGTCGGCATCACCGGGGCCCGCCAGGCGGATGGGCCAGGCGAGGTGGCTCTGGGGTTCCCGGGCGCTCATGCCTGCACCTCGCTGCGGGTGTCTGCCGCACGGGTCGCTGCGCGTTCCTGCAGCCTGTTGGCCACGCTGATCACGGCCTGGATCGACGCGGTCACGATGTTGTGGCTCATGCCCACACCGAAGCCACTGCCGGCCACGCCTTCGAGTGCGGCTTCGACGATGGCCAGGGCCTGCGCATCGGCACCACTGCCCGTCGCGCGCTCCTCGTAGCTGTCCACCCGCATCGGCAGCCCCAAGGCGTCCACCGTGGCAGCGATCGGCCCGTTGCCCTGGCCTGAGAGGCGCTGACGCACGCCCTGGATGCTCAAATCGAGCTCGATGCCCTGGCCGCTACCGTCCAATGTGTGGCCGTGGTACTGGATGGCATCATGGCCCCCGTTGCTGCCGCGCAGGTAGGTTTGGCGGAACAAGGCCCAGATGTCTTCACCATGGATCTCGGTTTCGCTCGCATCGGTCTGGCGTTGCACCACGGCGCTGAACTCGACCTGCATGCGGCGCGGCATCACCACGCCGCGCTCGCGCTCCAGCAGAAAGGCGATGCCGCCCTTGCCCGATTGGCTGTTCACCCGGATCACGCTGTCATAGGTGCGGCCGAGGTCGGCCGGGTCGATCGGCAGGTAGGGCACTTCCCAAAGGCCGTTCGGATCCTGGGCGGCAAAGCCCTTCTTGATCGCATCCTGGTGCGAGCCCGAGAAGGCGGTGAACACCAGATCGCCGGCGTAGGGGTGGCGTGGGTGCACCGGGATCGAGGTGCATTCCTCAGCCACCCGGGCCACGGCATTGATGTCCGAAAAATCGAGCTGAGGGTGTACGCCCTGGGTGTAGAGGTTGAGCGCCAGCGTCACGATGTCCACATTGCCGCAGCGTTCGCCGTTGCCGAACAGGCAGCCTTCCACCCGATCGGCCCCGGCCATCATCGCGAACTCGGCGGCGGCCACGCCCGTGCCCCGGTCGTTGTGCGGGTGCACCGACAACACGATGTGTTCACGCGGCACCAGATGGCGGTGCATCCATTCGATCTGGTCGGCAAACACGTTGGCGGTGGCGTTCTCCACGGTGGTGGGCAGGTTGATGATCACCTCGCGGCCCGGGCCTGCGCCCCAGGTGTTGATGGCCGTGTGGCAGGCTTGAAGCGACACCTCCAGCTCGGTCGCGCTGAAGGTCTCGGGCGAGTACTGCAAGGTCCAGCGGGTGTCGGGCTGGGCGTCGGTCAACTGCTTGAGGTAGCCCACATGGTGGCTGATCAGGCCCATCACCTGCTGCACGCTCATGCCGAACACGATGCGGCGCCAGGCGGGCGCGGTGGCGTTGTACAGGTGCACGATGGCACGTGGCGCGCCCTTCACGGCTTGCACGGTGCGGGCGATCAGGTCCTCGCGCGACTGGGTCATGACCATGATGGTCACGTCATCGGGGATCAGCTTTTCTTCGATGAGCTTGCGCACAAAGTCGAAATCGGTCTGTGAGGCGGCCGGAAAACCGACTTCGATCTGCTTGAAGCCGATGCGCACGAGTTCCTTGAAAAGGCTCATCTTGCGCTCGGCATTCATCGGCTCGAACAAGGCCTGGTTGCCATCGCGCAAGTCGGTGGACAACCACAAGGGCGCGCGGGTGATGGTGCGCGAGGGCCACTGGCGATCTGCGAGGGCGATCGGGGCGAAGGGGGCGTATTTGGCAGACGGGTTGGCAATCATGTCGGGCTCCACGAACTGGGTGCGGCGCCGGGGTGTCCGGGCTGTGCCGCGAGGGTCGAAAACAAAGAGAAGAAGACGACATCCCCTGCAGCCCTTTGCGCGCGGCAAAGGCTGGTTCGTGGGCCGGGGTCAGGGGGAAGTCTTGGAAGAGCGCGAAGCTCAGGACACGAACGCGAGCAGACCCCGGCCGAGCACTAGGCTTAGCTTCAGGGTGGTGGTTTGCTGGCGTTGCATGGGCG
>RXJO01000428.1 GCA_003987795.1 Curvibacter sp. | reverse complement strand
AAACTCCACCTGACCGCCCACCACCACCGGGATCTCGAACTGGCTGATCTGGTAGCCCTTGGGCAGGTCGGGGTAGAAGTAGTTCTTGCGCGCGAAGATGCTCTTGGGCGAGATGTGCGAGCCAATCGCCAGGCCGAACTCGATGGCGCGTTCGACCGCGCCCTTGTTCATCACCGGCAGGGTGCCTGGCAGGGCCAGGTCCACGGCGCAGGCCTGGGTGTTGGGTTCGGCGCCGAAGGCGGTGGGCGCGCGGCTGAAGATCTTGCTCTGGGTGGAGAGCTGGGCGTGGGTTTCGAAGCCGATCACGACTTCGTAGCCGTGCACGAGTTTGGGTTGGCTGGTCATGATCAGATGCCCTCCGGACGGCGGAGGTGGAAGTCGGTGGCTTGCTGGAAGCGGTGGGCCGCGTTCAGCAGACGGGTTTCGCCGAAGTAGTTGCCGATCAGCTGCAGGCCCACGGGCATGCCGCCCTCGCCAAAGCCGGCGGGCAGGCTCATGCCGGGCAGGCCGGCCAGCGAGCCGGGCAGGGTGAAGATGTCGGCCAGGTAGTTGGCCACCGGATCGGCCGATTTCTCGCCCAGCTTCCAGGCCACGGTGGGGGCCACCGGGCCGGCGATGACGTCGCAGCTCTTGAAGGCCTGTTGGAAATCGTCGGCAATCATGCGGCGGATCTTCTGGGCCTGCAGGTAGTAGGCGTCGTAGTAACCGTGAGACAGCACGTAGGCGCCGATCATGATGCGGCGCTTGACCTCGTCGCCAAAGCCTTCGGCGCGGGTTTTCTTGTACATGTCGGTCAGGTCGCCGTAGTCCTTGGCGCGGTGGCCGAACTTCACGCCGTCGAAGCGGCTCAGGTTGGAGCTGGCTTCGGCCGGGGCGATGATGTAGTAGACCGGGATGGACAGCTCGGTGCGCGGCAGGCTGATGGGCACCAGCTTCGCGCCCAGCTTTTCGTATTCCTTCAGCGCCGCGTCGACGGCGGCACGCACGTCTGGGGCCAGGCCCTCGCCGAAGAACTCGGCCGGCACGCCGATGCGCAGACCTTCGATCGAGTCGTTGAGGCCGCGCGAGAAGTCTTCAGCGGGCACGTCGAGCGAGGTCGAGTCGCGGTCCGGGTCGGGGCCGCACAGGGCCGACAGCAGCAGGGCGCAGTCTTCGGCGCTGCGGGCCATGGGGCCGGCCTGGTCGAGGCTGGAGGCGAAGGCGATCATGCCGTAGCGCGAGGCCCGGCCATAGGTGGGCTTGATGCCGGTGATGCCGCAGAAGCTGGCGGGCTGACGGATCGAGCCGCCGGTGTCGGTGCCGGTCACGGCCGGGGCCAGGCGGGCGGCCACCGCGGCAGCGCTGCCACCGGAGGACCCGCCGGGCACCCGGCTGCGGTCCCAGGGGTTGCGCACCGGGGCCGGCTGCTCGAAGCCCAGAGGGGCGACAGCCGAGTTCTCGTTGGCCGAACCCATGGCGAACTCGTCACAGTTGAGCTTGCCCAGGGTCACGGCGCCGGCTTCGGCCAGGCGGGTGACCACGGTCGCGTCAAACGGCGACTGGTAGCCGGCCAGCATCTTGGAGCCGGCCGTGCTGGGGAAATTTTTTGTAACAAAAATATCTTTGTGTGCGATCGGCACACCGTCAAGGGCACGGGCCTGGCCGGCGGCAATTCGCTCGTCGGCGGCGCGGGCCTGGGCCAGGGTGGCCTCTTCGTTCAGGGCCACGAAGGCGCCGAGTTCGGGGGCTGCCTGGATGCGGCCGAGGAAGTGCTGGGCCGTCTCGACGGCGGAGACTTCACGGGTCTGAAGTTGGCGCGCCAGTTCGGCGACGCTGAGGTCGTGCAATGCAGAGGAGGTCATTCGAACGATTCCTTACTCGATCACCTTGGGCACCAGGAACAGGCCCCGCTCCACGGCGGGGGCGCTTTGCTGGTTGGCCTCGCGCTGGTTGGGCTCGCTGGCAATGTCGTCGCGCAGGCGCAGCGCCACCTCCTGGATGGCGGCCACCGGGTGGGCCAGGGGCTCCAGGCCGGTGGTGTCGACGGCGCGCATCTTCTCGACGATGTCAAAGAAACCGTTGAGCTGGGTGAGCATGCGCTCGCTTTCGGCGGGTTGAAGTTCCAGCCGGGCCAGGTTGGCGATCCGGGCTATGTCCTGAGAGGTGAGGGCCATAGAGTTTGAGCGGGTGGTATCTGAAAAAAGCCGCTGTCGCAGCGGTGTTCCGAGGGGCTCGGAGGAAGTTATTCACAGGGGATCGGGTATTATCCCGTCTTTGTCGCCGCACCCTCCAAAGTGCTGGTAATTGAGCTGAAAACCGCTCATTTTGACCCCCGGTGACCCTGTAACTGACCCCGAAAATTGAGGCGACGGTGGGCCGAAGCGCACGCCGTGCCTGAGAGGATTTTGAATGTTTGGAGCCTTCCGTCGGTATTTCTCCACCGACCTCGCCATCGACCTTGGCACCGCCAACACCCTGATCTTTGCCCGTGACAAGGGCATCGTGCTGGACGAACCCTCCGTGGTCGCCATCCGCCATGAAGGCGGGCCGCACGGCAAGAAGGTCATCCAGGCCGTGGGCCGCGAGGCCAAGGCCATGTTGGGCAAGGTGCCCGGCAACATCGAGGCCATCCGCCCCATGAAAGACGGCGTGATCGCCGATTTCGTGATCACCGAGCAGATGATCAAGCAGTTCATCAAGATGGTGCACCCGCGCACCTTGCTGGCCCCCAGCCCGCGCATCATCATCTGCGTGCCCTGCGGCTCCACCCAGGTCGAGCGCCGCGCCATCAAGGACGCCGCCGAAGCCGCCGGTGCCACCGCGGTGTACCTGATCGAGGAACCCATGGCTGCCGGCATCGGCGCCGGCCTGCCGGTGTCCGAAGCCAGCGGCTCGATGGTGGTCGACATCGGTGGCGGCACCACCGAGGTCGGCGTGATCTCGCTGGGCGGCATGGTCTACAAGGGCTCGGTCCGCGTGGGCGGCGACAAGTTCGACGAAGCCATCATCAATTACATCCGCCGCAACTACGGCATGCTGATCGGTGAGCCCACCGCTGAAGCCATCAAGAAGCAGATCGGTTCGGCCTTCCCGGGCTCCGAGGTGCGCGAGATGGAGGTCAAGGGCCGCAACCTCAGCGAAGGCGTGCCGCGCAGCTTCACCATCTCCAGCAACGAAGTGCTGGAGGCGCTGACCGATCCGCTCAACCAGATCGTCTCGGCCGTCAAGAACGCACTGGAGCAGACCCCGCCCGAACTCGGCGCCGACATCGCCGACCGCGGCATGATGCTGACCGGTGGTGGCGCCCTGCTGCGCGACCTGGACCGCCTGCTGGCCGAAGAGACCGGTCTGCCGGTGCTGGTGGCCGAAGACCCGCTGACCTGCGTGGTGCGCGGTTGCGGCATCGCGCTGGAACGCATGGACCGTCTGGGCAGCATCTTCACGAGCGAGTAACACCACCATGTCCGCATCAAGCCGGTTCGTCTTCCAGGCGGCCGGCTTTTTGCGATTCTGGTGACACCTGGGTCTAGCCGAACATGCCTCTGGGAACCCTGGACCGCAACGCGCCGTCGCTTTTCCGGCAAGGGCCAACGCCGCTGACCCGGCTGTTGTTCTTCAGTGCCCTGTCGGTGTTCCTGATGGTGGCCGATGCGCGCTTTCACCTGACCCACCCCTTGCGGGCGGCGGTCGATACGGCCTTGTACCCGCTGCAATGGGTGGCCTTGCAACCGGTTCGCGCGGCCCAGTCCGCGGCCGAGTATTTCGAGTCGCTGCACTCGGCTCAGATGATCGAGGAGGCCGCCCGGCACAAGCTGGCCCAGCAGTCGCAGCGCGCCAATCAGGTCGAGCAGCTGCTGCAGGAGAACACCCGGCTGCGTGAACTGCTGGCCCTGCGCGAGCGATTCAAGTCCGAGGCGCAGGCGGCTGAGGTGCTGTACGACGCACCCGATCCCTATACCCGGCGCGTCATCATCGACCGGGGGCAGGTCAAGGGCGTGGCCCTGGGCTCGCCGGTGATCGACGAGGCCGGTGTGCTGGGGCAGGTGACGCGGGTGGATCCGCTGCTGGCCGAGGTCACGCTGGTGATCGACCGCGATTTCGCGATTCCCGTGCTCAACACCCGGACCGGCGCGCGCAGCGTGGCCTATGGTGACCCGATCGCGAATGGCGGCGGGCTGGAGCTGCGCTACATGCCCGCCAACGCCGATGTGCAGGCCGGCGATCTGCTGTCCACCAGCGGGGTCGATGGCGTCTACCCCCCCGGTCTGCCGGTGGCCCGGGTCGACAAGGTCGAACGCCGGGCTGATTCGGCCTTTGCACGCATCCATTGCGCGCCTCTGGGGCTGGTTTCGGCCTCGCGGCATGTGATGGTGTTGAGCCCGCTGGGCGATCAGGTGCCGCCACGCCCGCAACCCGAACCCGCCACGCCACAGCGCAAGGGAGGCCGCAAATGATGGGCAAAGCCAGCGGGCAGCAGCTTCTGTTGCCGGCCAATCCGGTCTTCATCTGGGCCTCGGTGGTGGTGGGTCTGCTGTTCAATCTGCTGCCGCTGGGCCGTGTGCCCGGCATGCCGGATCTGTTGTTGCTGCTGCTGATGTTCTGGTCGGTGCATCAGCCCCAGCGGGTGGGCATCGGGGCCGGTTTCATGCTGGGTCTGGTGATGGACGTGCATCAGTCGGCTCTGCTGGGCCAGCACGCCCTGGTCTACGCCGCCCTGAGTTATCTGGCCACGCAGATGCAGCGTCGCCTGCTGTGGTTCAGCGTGCCCTCGCAGGCCTTGCAATTGCTGCCCTTGTTCCTGGGGGCGCATCTGGTCGAGTTGGCTTTGCGGGTGTTGCTGGGTGGCATTTTTCCGGGATTCTGGTTTCTGCTGGCGGGCACGCTGGAGGCCTTGCTGTGGCCGTTGGCGTCCTGGGTCTTGCTGGCGCCCCAACGACGGCCGCCGGATCGCGATGAAAACCGACCGCTATGACCGAGCTGCGCAACGTCGAGGCCGACCTGTGGCGCTTCCGCACCCGTGTGGTGGCGGCCGGCGCGGTGGTGCTGATCTGTTTTTCGCTGCTGGTGGCTCGCCTGGTCTATCTGCAGGTGGTACGCCACGAGGACCTGGCCGAGCAGGCTGAGAACAACCGCACCGCGGTGGTGCCCATCGTGCCCAACCGGGGCCTGATCGTGGACCGCAACGGCGTGGTGCTGGCCACCAACTACTCGGCCTATACGCTCGAGATCACGCCCTCCAAGGCGGGCCCGCTGGACGAGGTGATCGATGGCCTGGCCACCGTGGTCGACATCCAGGCCCGTGACCGGCGTCGCTTCAAGAAGCTGGTCGAAGAGTCCAAGAGCTTCGAGTCGTTGCCCATCCGCACCCGACTGTCCGACGAAGAGGTGGCCCGCTTTGCCGCCCAGCGTTTCCGCTTTCCGGGGGTCGAGATCAAGGCCCGGCTGTTCCGCAACTATCCCTATGGGCCTTTGGCCAGCCACGTGATCGGCTACATCGGCCGCGTCAACCAGAAAGAAAAGGAAGACATCCAGGATTCGGACGACGAAGCCAACTACCGGGGCACCGAGTACATCGGCAAGCTGGGCGTGGAGCAGAGCTTCGAGCGTCAGCTGCATGGCATCACCGGGGTCGAGCAGATGGAGACCTCGGCCGGCGGCCGTGCCGTGCGCCGCCTGGCCAGCCACCCTGCTACCCCGGGCAACACCGTGATGCTGTCGATCGACATCAAGTTGCAGAAGCTGGTCGAAGACCTGTTCGGCGAGCGTCGTGGCGCCCTGGTGGCGCTCGACCCCAAGACGGGCGAGGTGCTGGCCTTTGTCAGCAAGCCCACCTTCGATCCCAATCTGTTCGTCGACGGCATCGACCAGGAAAACTGGCAGGCCCTGAACGAGTCACCCGACAAGCCTTTGTTGAATCGCGCGCTGCGGGGCACCTACCCACCGGGCTCCACCTACAAGCCCTTCATGGCGTTGGCGGCGCTGGAGACGGGCAAACGCACGCCGCAGCAGACGATCTACGATCCGGGCTATTTCATGTTCGGCAACCACCGCTTCCGGGATGACAAGGAGGGTGGCCATGGCACGGTGGACATGTACAAGTCGATCGTGCAGTCGTGCGACACCTACTACTACATGCTCGCCAACGACATGGGCGTGGACCTGATCCACGACGAGATGCAGAAGTTCGGTTTCGGCACGCTCACCGGCATCGACATCTTCGGCGAGGTGCGCGGCATCCTGCCTTCCACCGAGTGGAAGCGCAATGCCTACAAGCGCCCCGAGCAGAAGCGCTGGTACTCGGGCGAGACGATCTCGCTGGGCATCGGTCAGGGCTACAACAACTTCACCATGTTGCAATTGGCCACGGCCACTGGCGTGCTGGCCAACAACGGCGTCAAGATGAAGCCGCACCTGGTCAAGCAGGTGATTGATGTGGTGTCGCGTCAGTCGCAGGACACGCTGCAGGAGATCAAGGCCGAGATGACCGCCAAGCCCACCAACATCGCGGTCATCCGCAACGCCCTGGTGGGGGTGAACACCGAGGGCACCGGGGCCACGGCCTTCCGGGGGGCGGGCTATGTGGCCGCCGGCAAGACCGGCACGGCCCAGGTGGTGACCATCAAGCAAAACGAAAAGTACGACGCGGCCAAGCTGTCCGAGCGCTACCGCGATCACGCGCTGTACATGGCTTTCGCACCTGCCCAGGACCCGCAGATCGCGCTGGCCATGGTGGTCGAGAACGCCGGCTGGGGCGGCGCTGCAGCGGCGCCGATTGCGCGCCGGGTGTTCGACTACTGGCTGATGCAGCAGTACCCCAGCGAGCAGGATCTGGCTGCCGTGCAGGCTGGCCAGGCCCAGGTCCCGATGGGCACCCCGCGCAAGGTGTCAGAAGTGCCCGGGCTGCCGGATCTTTCACAAGGCCAGTTGCCGGCCCGAGGGCTGAGCCACTGATCAGCCGTCTGGCCGACGAGGCCCCGTCGGCTTCAGCGCAGGAAGGCGTCGTAGCCGGTTTTCAGGATCAGCGCTGACACCACGGCAATGAACACGCCGCGCACAAAGCCGGCGCCGTGCTTGAGGGCCAGCCGGGTGCCCAGCACGCTGCCCAGCACATTGGCCGCCGCCAGCGGCAGCGCATAGTGCCACCACACATGGCCCTTGAGGCTGAACAGGATCAGCGCGGCCAGGTTGGTGGCGGTGTTCAGCAGCTTGGCATTGGCCGACGCGTTCAGGAAGTCGTAGCCCAGCCAGCGCACCAGCAGAAAGACGAAGAAGCTACCGGTACCGGGGCCGAAGAAGCCGTCGTAGAAGCCGATCACCAGCCCGATCAGGCTGATGGCCAAGGTTTCATGCAGACCCGAAAAGCGCGGGGCATGGTGGCGCCCCAGCTCTTTGCGTGCCAGGGTGTAGAGCAGCACGCCGACCAGGATCAGGGGCAGCAGGCGACGCAGGAACTCGGGCGAGATCTGGGTCACGGCCCAGGCCCCGGCAAAGGCGCCGGCAAAACCGGCGGCCGCCGCAGGCAGCAGCGTGGGCCAGCGCAGGGTCACGCGGCGCTGGTACTGCCAGGTGGCGATGCCTGTGCCCCAGATCGAGGCGCTCTTGTTGATGCCGAAGAGTGTGGCGGGCGGGGTGGTGGGGTAGATGGCAAACAGGGCTGGCACCAGAACCAGGCCGCCGCCGCCGACGATCGAATCGATGAAACCAGCCAGCAGCGAGGCCAGCGATACAAGAAAGAAGTCCATTGGATGGATTGTCGCATTGCCCGATCGACGGGCTTGGCGGCGGTACGGGGGGCGGATCGACCAATAAAAAAGGCGCCCGGATGGGCGCCTTTGTCAGGTTGCGGCAGCTTCTTTGAGCACCGTCCAGATGATGTTCTGGTTGTTTTGAAGGTTTGTCTCCTCGATCCCCCGCCATGACAGGTCACTGGGTGCCCGTCGCGAGTGCATGAAATGTATAACTTTGGACCATTTCGGTGCATTGGGGGTTTCCCTGCCCCCTTTCGGGCGCGAGCCTGCGAACCCTCGCTGGCATGAGTCATGCAGCTTGCCCGCCAGAAAACCCTTTGGAGGCAGGATGCGCGCACGAGTGACGGGATGTGGGAAGGTGTTCTGGGTGCTGGGCTGGGCCTTTTTTGCCTTTTGCGCCGGTGCGGCCCGGGCGGAGTCCGCGGTGGCGATCACCCGCCCGGCGCTGGTGCCCGAGGCGAGTCTGAACCCGGCCGACACGGCCTGGATGCTGAGCGCCACCGCGCTGGTGCTGCTCATGACCCTGCCCGGGCTGGCCTTGTTCTATGCCGGCATGGTGCGTCGCAAGAACGTGATCAACACCATGGCCAGCGTACTGGCCGTGGCGGCGCTGGTCAGCCTGCTGTGGTTGGGCCTGGGCTATTCGCTGGCTTTCATGCCGGGCACGCCCTGGCTGGGCACGCTGGCGCGGGCCGGCTTCGCGGGCATGGATTACGTGAAGGACGGCGCCCAGGTGGCGGTGAGCCACCTCGCACCGCATGTGCCTGAATCGGTGTTTGCGATGTTCCAGCTGACCTTTGCCGTGATCACCCCCGCCCTGATCGTGGGCGCGCTGGTCGAACGCATGCGGTTTTCGGCGCTGCTGTGGTTTGCTGGCCTGTGGTCGCTGCTGGTGTATGCCCCGGTGGCGCACTGGGCCTGGGAGCCCGGTGGTTGGATGGCCCAGCTGGGGACGCTGGATTTCGCAGGTGGCACGGTGGTGCACATCAACGCGGGTGCGGCGGGCCTGGTCTGTGCCTATGTGCTTGGGCCACGCCAGGGCTACGGCCGCGAGCCCTTTGAACCCTACAGCCTGGCCCTGACCATGGTCGGCACGGGCCTGCTGTGGGTGGGCTGGTTCGGCTTCAATGCCGGCTCGGCACTGGCCGCCGACGGTCGCGCTGGTCTGGCCATGCTGGTCACGCACCTGGCCGCCTGCGCGGGTGCGCTGGCCTGGATGCTGGGCGAGTGGATACGCCGTCGTCGTCCCTCGCTGCTGGGCCTGTGCTCTGGCGTCGTGGCGGGGCTGGTGGCCATCACGCCGGCTTCGGGCTATGTGACGCCGGCCTCGGCCGTGCTGATCGGTGCCGTGGCCGGGCTGGCCTGTTACTGGGGGGCGACCGGACTGAAGCGCCTGCTGCGTGCCGATGATTCGCTCGATGTGTTCGGCGTCCATGGCATCGGGGGCCTGGTCGGCTGCCTGATGACCGGGCTGATGGCCGACCCGGTGGTGGGCGGTGCCAAGGGGCAACTGGTGGTGCAGGCCCTGGGGGCCGTGGCGGTGCTGGGCTACAGCTTTGTGATGACCTGGATGGTGCTGGCCCTGACCCGCGTGCTGGTCGGCTTGCGTGTGGACGAGGCCAGCGAGCAGGGGGGGCTGGACGTGGCCCAACACCGCGAGCACCTGGGAGCGTGAGATCCGCGCCACGTGGTCTGATGGAATTTGTCTGGAGAACCGCTCATGCTTGCCAGTGAAAAGTTGGCCATTGCGGCCCACCTGCATGTCTTGCTGCGTCGCAAGGCCGGCCGGGTGACGGATACCGAGTGGATGGCCGTCAATGCCGACTATGCGGCCGAGATCCTGCGCGTGGCGCGCAGCGCCGCCCAGGAAGGAGGTCATGCCGACCTGGCCGAGTGGGCTGACAAGCTGGAGCAGGCCTGGAACCCGCCGGTTGCCGCACCGACCCCTCGGGAGCAGGTGCTGACCCGAGTCGGCCTGCGTGGGGCGGCACCGGCTGCGCCGGCCGACCCGGAGGCACCCCGCTACATCGGCGGCCTGCGTTGAAGCGGGGGCGGCTTGTCGGGTCGCCCATGCGCTGGACCGATCGATAGGCGTTAAGCTCGTCGCCGTCCCGACTTTCGGGTGAATGTGCGAGAGAGTTGTCCATGACATTGCGAACGAACTGGCTGGCTGCGGCTTGCTGCGCCTGGCTGCTGGCGGCCTGTGCCGCGCCCGAAGGCGCCACGCCCGCCACGCCTGCAGCGGAGTCGGCGCCGGCTGTCACCCAAAAGGTCAGGCCGGCACCCGCCGCACCGGTGTTCCACTTCACCACCGTGGGCGACAGCCGGCACGACCCGCGTGCGCCGGGCCTGTCGGGTCAGGACCGGCGCTGGCTGCAGGCCACCCAGGTGCTGGCGCGCATGACCCGCGAGATGGCGGCCGTGCGGCCGCAGGCGCTGGTCTTCAATGGCGACATGATCATGGGCTACACCCGTGATGCGACCCAGGTCGAGCGTGAGTACGCCTATTGGCGCGGCATGGTGGCCGGCCTGATGGAGCAGGGCACCTATGTGCTGCCGGTGCCCGGCAACCACGAGGTCCAGATCCCGACCCGGTTGCCTGATGGACGCACCGAGAAACTGGCGCAAGCCTGGCTCGAAGATGCTTGGCGGGCCAACATGGGCGACCTGATCCTGGATGAACCCCGTTGGAGCCGCCTGACCGGGCAGCCTGCCCAGGCTTGGAATCCCGCTCATGCGCCGCTGCCCGGCCGTGACGGCATCAGTACCTCGCAGCAGCAGCTCAGTTATTCATTCGATGTCGGGGCGGTGCATCTGGCGGTCATCAACACCGATCCGGTCGGCTTCGACAGCTCGGCACCGGTGCAATGGCTGCGCGCCGACCTGGCGGCCGCCAAGGCCCGCGGCGCACGGCACTTCTTCGTGTTCGGCCACAAGATGGCCTATGTGTATGAGTTCACGGCGGGTGTGGCGGAACGTGAGGACGGTCTGAACCTGCGCCCGGCAGTGCGCGATGCGTTCTGGGACGTGATCGAAGCGTATGGCGCCACCTACTTTTGCGGCCACCAGCACATCTTCCATGCCTCGCAGCCTCGGCTGTCCCAGGGTGGGCGGGCCTGGCAGGTGATCGTGGGCTCGGGGGGCTCCCCTTTTGCTGCCTGGCCCGGTCAGAGCAGCAACCCCATCGATCGCTTCTATGCCTGGGCGGATGTGAAGGTCTATGCCGACCAGCGCGTGCAGATCCAGGTGCTGGGCTTTGACGAGCACTTCGGCCCGACCCAGGTGCTCAAGACCTGGGAGCTGAACTGACTTCAGGTCCGTCCCGTGATCCAGCCGGCGGCGCGCTCGGCAATCATCAAGGTCGGGCTGTTGGTGTTGCCGCTGGTGATGGTGGGCATCACCCCGGCATCCACCACGCGCAGGCCCGCGATGGTGCGCCGGCCTCCGCCGGGCAGGGGCACGCCGTCGAACACGCGCAGGCGTGAGTCGACCACGGCTTGCGGGTCGTCCGAACGGCCCATGCGTGTGGTGCCCACCGGGTGGAAGATGGTGGTGGCAATGTCGCCGGCCAGGCGGGCCAGTTCGTCATCGCTCTGGTACTGGGTGCCGGGCTTGAACTCTTCGGGCTGGTAGCGTGCCAGCGCAGGCTGGGACACGATGCGCCGCGTCAGGCGAAGGCTGTCGGCCGCCACCTGACGGTCTTCGTCGGTGCTGAGGTAGTTGGGGGCGATCGCAGGGGCCTCGTCGAAGCGCGGGCTTTTGACCAGCACCGAGCCCCGGCTGCTGGGGTTGAGGTTGCACACGCTGGCGGTGAAGGCATTGAAGCTGTGCAGGGGCTCGCCGAAGGCGTCCAGGCTCAGCGGCTGAACGTGATACTGGATGTTGGGATGGGCCAGGTCGGGCCGGCTGCGGGTGAAGGCGCCGAGCTGGCTGGGGGCCATGCTCATGGGGCCGCTGCGTTTCAAGGCGTATTCCAGGCCGATCATGGCTTTGCCCCACAGGCTGTTGGCCAAGGTGTTGAGCGTCTTCACACCCTGTACCTTGAACACGGCACGGATCTGCAGATGGTCTTGCAGGTTGTGACCCACGCCGGGCAGGTCGACCAGGGGGGCGATGCCCCGGGCCAGCAACTCGGGGGCCGAGCCGATGCCCGAGAGTTGCAGGATCTGGGGCGTGCCGATGCTGCCCGCGCAAAGCACCACCTCGGCACTGGCCCGGGCGGTGACCATGCCCGTGCCGGTCCACACCTGCACGCCGGTGCAGCGCCGGCTGCCATCGGCCTGGGTTTCGAGCAGCAGGCGAGCCACCTGGGCTTGGGTCCAGAGCTCGAAATTCGGCCGTGCATAGCAGGTGGGGCGCAGAAAGGCCTTGGCTGAGTTCCAGCGCCAGCCGCTTTTCTGGTTCACCTCGAAATAGCCCACCCCTTCGTTGCTGCCCTGGTTGAAGTCGTCGCTGGCCGGCACACCCGCTTGCTGGGCGGCCTGGGCGAAGGCGTCGAGGATGTCCCAGCGCAGGCGCTGCTTCTCGACCCGCCATTCGCCAGTGCTGCCGTGGCGTTGATGACCATGCAGCTTCTCGAAGCCGGTGGGTGACTCCGCTGCGGCATCGAGCCGCCAGTGGTCTTCGTGCCGCATGAACTCGGGCAGCACCTGATGCCATCGCCAGGCATCGTCACCGGTCAGTTCGGCCCATTGTTCGTAGTCACGCGCCTGGCCCCGCATGTAGATCATGCCGTTGATGCTGCTGCAGCCGCCCAGGGTCTTGCCCCGGGGGTAGCGCAGGGTGCGCCCATTGAGGCCGGCGGCTGGTTCGGTCTGGTAGAGCCAGTCGGTGCGCGGGTTGCCGATGCAGTAAAGGTAGCCCACCGGGATGTGGATCCAGTGGTAGTCGTCCTTGCGTCCGGCCTCGATCAGCAGCACCCTGCGCTTCGGGTCGGCGCTGAGCCGGTTGGCCATCAGCGCGCCGGCCGTGCCGGCGCCGATCACGATGTAGTCGAACAAGGCCTCTGCCGATGAGGCCAGGGCCTGGGAAGCGTCAGGGGTTTGGGAGGGGGCTTGGCTCATGGTGTCTCCGTGGGCATGTATTTGCCGATCTCATGGATCCTGGGCGGGCTGGGGTGCAGTTTCGGAGAGATCGGCCTGTGAATCCAATGATTTGTTCAAAATTGTTTTATAAGAGCGGCAAATATCAGAAGACCGATGGCCCCGATGTCTGCGTCCCTCATGACCGATCCTCAGTGTTTGCGTGCCTTCGTCACGGTGGCGCGCGAGGGCAGTGTGTCGCGGGCGGCGGCGCGGCTGCACCTGTCGCAGCCGGCGGTCAGCCTGCAGCTCAAGGCCTTGGCCCAGGCCACGGGCCTGAACCTGTTCAGCCGCAGCCCGCGGGGCCTGGTGCTGACCGCCGATGGCGCTGCCTTGCTGCCCCAGGCGGAGCGTGCGCTGGGGGCGCTGAGCGATTTCGCCCAGGCGGCCCAGCGCTTGCACAGCACCGTGCGCGGCAGCCTGCGCATCGGCACCATCCTCGACCCCGAGTTCACCCGCCTGGGGGCGTTCCTCAGGCATCTGGTCGAGGCCGCCCCGCAGGTGCGGACCGAGCTGCGTCAGGCCATGAGTGGTGATGTGCGCGATGCGGTGCAACGAAATGCCCTGGATGGCGGCTTCTACCTGGCCGAACCCGATCGGCCGCTGCCCGAGCCCCTGGCCCAACTCACCCTGACCCGCTTCACCTACCGGGTGCTGGCACCGGCAGGCTGGGGCCCTCAGGTGCTGGGTCGGGGTTGGAAAGGGCTGGCTGCCTTGCCCTGGTTGGCCACGCCGCCGGCGTCCGCCCACCACCGATTGCTGGCCCGGGTGCTGGGCCCTGCCTCGCCGGCCGGGCTGGAGCCCCGCTGGGTGGCCTTGGTGGATCAGGAGTCCAGCATGCTGGACCTGGTGCGCTCCGGTGTCGGCCTGAGCCTGGTGCGTGACTCCATTGCCATGCGCGAGAGCCAGGCCCGCGGGCTGGTGATTGCCGATGCGGTCAGCCTGGATTGCGACCTGGCCTTTGTGTTCCAGGCGGCACGGCGCGATGATCCGCTGCTGGCCTGTGCCTGCGCCGCACTCGCGGCGGTCTGGCCCTGAGGGCCTGCCTTGAAGTCAGCCTGGTGTTGCTTTGAAACCTATTTGACATGGGGCCAACAAAGCCCTGGGAGCCGGCTTGAGAGGCGGGGCTGGCTGGCGTTACGATGTCGCATTCCGGCCTTCCCCTCTTCCTCCTCTTCCTCCTTTGCGCGATTCTGTGACCGACGTTGCCCTGTCCTCCCCCAGCCTGGTCTGGCGTGACACCGCCGCTGGGCGCTGTGCCGCTCCCACAGGGCACTGGACGGCGGCCGCGCTGTCCGATCGAGGGGTGGCCCGGCGCCTGTTGCAGGCCCTGGTGCCGGCCGAAGGCGCCGACGCGGGTAAGGTGCACTGGGATCTGAGCGGCTTGCAGCGGCTCGATCATGTGGGCGCCCAATTGCTGTGGCGCCAATGGGGCATGAAGTGGCCGGTGCAATTGCAGGTCGACCCACTGCAGCGCCAGATGCTGGAGCGCGTGGCCCGCCTGACCCTGCCGCCGGGCCAGCCTCGCACCGAGGCCTCCGGCGAGGGCGCCGGTTCAGCCATTGACCACCTTGGTGTGCGGGTGCTCAAGGGCCTGGGCCATGCGCGTGACTACGTGCGCATGCAAGGCCAGTTGCTGCTGGATTTCATCCAGCTGCTGCGCGCCCCGCGCGATGCCCCTTGGCGCGATCTGTCGGGGCACCTCTACCAGATGGGCGCCACGGCCATGCCGATCACCGCGCTGGTCGGTTTTCTGATCGGCGTGGTGCTGGCCTACCTGATGGCGCTGCAGCTGCGTCAGTTCGGCGCCGAGGCGTTCATCGTCAACATCCTGGGCATTTCCCTGATCCGCGAACTGGGGCCCTTGTTGGCCGCGATCCTGGTGGCAGGTCGATCGGGTTCGGCCATCACGGCGCAGATCGGCGTGATGCGGGTGACCGAAGAGCTGGACGCCATGCGGGTGATGGGCATCGCCCACGGCTTCCGCCTGGTCATGCCGCGGGCACTGGGCCTGGCGATTGCGATGCCCTTGATCTCGGTGTGGACCACCCTGGCGTCATTGGCCGGCGGCATGCTGGCCAGCGATCTGGCCTTGAAGGTCACGCCGGCCTTCTTCGTGCAGGCGTTGCCGGCCGCCGTCGAGGCCAGCAACCTGGTGCTGGCCACCGGCAAGTCGGTGGTGTTCGGCATCCTGATCGCTCTGGTGGGTTGTCATTATGGTCTGGGGGTGAAACCCAATACCGAGAGCCTGGGGCAAGGCACCACCGCGTCGGTGGTGACGTCCATCACCGTGGTGATCCTGGTGGATGCACTGTTCGCCATCCTGTTCAAGGATGTGGGCATCTGATGGACGCGACGCACTTGCCTGTTGCTGCTGCGCCTTCTGCCGGCGTCGCGCCGATGGTGGACATCCAGGGCCTGTGGACGGTGTTCGGCCGGGGGCCGTCTGAGGTGGTGATCCACCGCGATCTGGCCTTGCAGGTGCGACGCGGTGAGGTGCTGACCCTGGTCGGCGGCTCGGGCACCGGCAAGACGGTGCTGCTGCGCCAGATGCTGGGGCTGGAGCACCCCGCCCGGGGCCGGGTTCAGGTGCTGGGGCAGCCTGCTGCCGAACTGGGCCGCCATGGCGCCTCCAGCCGGGTGGGCATGCTGTTTCAACAAGGAGCGCTGTTTTCGGCTTTCAGCGTGCTCGAGAACATCGCTTTTCCGCTGCGCGAACTGGGCACCCTGCCGGCCGATGTGGTGACTGATGCGGCCTACGTGAAGCTGCAGATGGTGGGCCTGGGCCCGCAGCATGCCCACAAGCGCCCTTCCGATCTGTCGGGTGGCATGATCAAGCGGGTGGCCTTGGCGAGAGCCCTCATCATGGACCCGCCGCTGCTGCTGCTTGATGAGCCCACGGCAGGGCTGGACCCGCACGCCTCGGACGACTTCTGCGACCTGCTCAAGGACTTGCACGCTGAACTGGGCCTGACGGTGATCATGGTCACCCATGATCTGGACACGCTGTTTGCCCTGTCCACCCGGGTGGCCGTGCTGGCCAGCCAGAAAGTCTTGTTCACCGACACGCCCCGGGTGGTGGCCGGCCTGGACCACCCTTTCATCCACGACTTCTTCCAAGGCGAGCGAGGGCGACGGGCCATGGCACCGCCCCCGGTCACCGCCCGCTCCACGCCTTGAGGCCCACGTTCGAGGAACACCGTTCATGGAAAACAGATCCCACGCCATGGCTGCCGGCACCTTCGTGCTGGTGGTCACCCTGCTGCTGCTGTCGCTCGGCTTCTGGCTCACCCGTGACAAGGGGCGCTACCAGTCCTGGGAACTGTCCACCCGCGACAGCGTCACCGGGCTGCAGTCCCAGGCCCCTGTGCGCTACAAGGGCGTGGCGGTGGGCAAGGTGACCTGGATCGGCTTCGACAATGAGGCCAAGGGCAATGTGCTGATCCGCATCTCGGTCGAGGAGAAAACCCCGCTCACGGCCACCACCTTCGCCACCCTGGCCTACCAGGGGGTCACGGGTTTGGCCTATGTGTTGCTGGACGATGCCGGTCATGCCCAGGAGCCCCTGCCCAGTGGCGAGGATGGCCTGCCGCGCCTGCCCCTGGTCACCTCCCAGTTGGGCAAGCTCACCGAGCAGGCCCCCGAGCTGCTGTCGCAGATCCAGGATGCCACCCAGCGCATCTCTCAGACCTTGTCGGACGACAACCAGAAGCGCCTGTCCCAGATGCTGGGCAACATCGCCCAGGCGGCCGGCAACGTGGCTGAAATCACGGCCACCCTCAACAGCACCGTGAAGACCCATGTGGACCCTGCGCTGGCCATGGTGCCAACGGTGACGCGCGACGCCTCCCAGGCCTTGCGTGCGGTGCAGAACAGTGCCGCCGAAGTGGGGCGCATGTCGAATGAAATCGCCCAGACGGCCCATCGCCTCAACGAGAAGGATGGCCCGCTGGACCGCATCGCGCAAGGCACCGAAGCCCTGTCGCATGTCACCGACACCCTGGGTACGGCCACCTTGCCACGCGTGAACCGCTTCACCGAGGACAGCGCCCGCGCCGCGCGACAGTTGGGACGCACGGTGACCGGCATCAACGACAACCCACAGTCCTTGTTGTTCGGCCACGGGCAGGTGGAGCCCGGCCCCGGTGAGCCCGGCTTCCGCGCGCCGACCGCAGCGACCCGCCCGTGAACCTGAGCCTGGAGTAATTTGCCATGACCCCCTATCTGATGGATCGCCGGGTGTTTTTTGTCGCCAGCGCTGCGGCCCTCATGTCGCTGATGGGCTGCTCTGCCTTGCCCGAGCGCCCGGTGCGCCCCGCCCAGTACGACTTCGGTCCCGGATTGCCGCAGGCCGAGGCGCCGGCACCCTCGGCCAGACCGCTGCCGGTGCTGGCCTTGGCCGATCTGGAGCCGGTGGGCGTGTTCGAGAGTTCCAGCGCCGTGCTGTATCGCCTGGCCTATGCAGGTGATCAACAATTGCGCCCTTATGCCCAGGCCCGCTGGACCTTGCCGCCCGCGCAATTGATCCGGCAGCGACTGCGCGACCACCTGTCTGCGCGTTACACGGTCATGAGTGCGGGCGAGAGTGCGGCGCTCAAGCGGGCCGACAACCAGCCCGTACGGGTGCTGCGCCTCGAACTCGAGGAGTTCACCCAGGTGTTCGACAGCCCCAGCCAAAGCCAGGCCTGGCTGCGCCTGAGGGCCACGCTGGTCGACAACAGCCCGGCAGGCGAAACCCTGCTGGCCCAGCAGGTCTTCACGGCCCGTGAGCCGGCCGCCAGTGCCGACGCTGTGGGCGGCGTGCTGGCCCTGACCCGGGCCACCGATCAGGTGGCGCGCAAGTTGGGGCTCTGGCTGGAGCAGGCGCGCTGAGCCGTTTCCCGGCTCTCGGGCCCCTCAGGGCCCGAGGGCCCTGGTGTTTGAAATGGATTTGACGGTGCTCTTGAGTGCGTCAACCTCCCGGTGGGTACCTTCGTTGAGTCCACTGGAACGGACTGCTTGATCGGGGGTGGTCTGGCCAGGATCGGCGGCGGGGGAACTTCGCCTGCTGCGTATCATCCACTCACATCAATGAGGGCGATCACGCCCCGAGGGAGCTCCATGTCAGACACGCGAAAGAACGCACCGCCCAAAGGCGGCGGCACCCCCCAGACAGCGTCAGACCGCGCGGCACCACCCGCGACCGGCGCTGAGGCCCACGGCGCCCAGGGCACCCCTGCCTGGGCCAAGGCCTCGGTGGCCTGGCCGTTCAAGGCGGCACCCTCGCTGGCCCAGCGCACTCGCCGCAAGCCTTGAGAGGCTCGGGCAGGTTCGTGGCCTGGCGGTCACTCTGGCCGGTTTCGGTTCAGCCGGGCGGCTGACCTGGATCAAATCCTGGCTGGGCGCTCGCGCTTATGCTGCCGCGATTGCGCACACCCGGAGAACCGCTCATGAACCAGCTCGAATGGAGCGACGCCCTGTCGCTGGACCTGCCTTTGATGGACGATACCCACCGCGAGTTCGTCGATCTGCTGGCGGTCGTGGCCTCAGCCCCTGACGACACCCTGCTGCAGCACTGGCAGGTGCTGGTGGACCACACCGATGACCACTTCGGCCGCGAAGACCGTTGGATGCAGGACACCCGCTTCTCGTCCTCCAACTGCCACACCATGCAGCACAAGGTGGTGCTGCAGGTGATGCGCGAAGGCGCGGTGCGTGGGGCTGCAGGCGATCTGGCCGTGGTGCGTCAGATGGCGTCCGAGCTGGCCATCTGGTTCCCGCAGCATGCCCAGTCCATGGATGCGGCTTTGGCGCTGCACCTGCGCCGTGTGGGCTATGACCCCGAGACCGGCACCGTGGCCTCCCCCGATGCCTTGCCCCAGGGTGAGATCCATGGCTGTGGCGGATCGACCTGCTCGGACACGGCAGAGGAAACACTGGCCGCCTGATCACCGCCTGATGGCCGCTGCGGCCCTCGGCTGAGCCCGGTCCCCATCAAAAAACCCGCCATCGGCGGGTTTTTTGTTGTCTGCTTGAGCAAACAAAAAAGCCAGCAGGCTTGCACCTGCTGGCCTCAACTGGGCGAATGCGGCGAGTGTTTAGAAACGCCAGCCCAGACCCACACCCACCAGCAGGGGGTCCACCTTGAAGGTCCCCAACTTGCTGCCAGCGGCGCTCACATCCGTACGGATGTAAACCTTTTTCACGTCGAAGTTGACGTACAAATTCTTGCCCACGGGAATGTCCACACCCACTTGCAGAGCGGGGCCGAAGCTGTTGCTGTCCACGCTCACACCGGCGGGCAGGTTGATGCTGCTCAGGCGGGTGTAGTTGATACCGGCACCGACGTAGGGCTTGAAGCCGTTGGCGTCGAAGTGGTATTGCAGCGTCAGGGTCGGCGGCAGGTGCTTGAACGAGCCGATGGCCGCGCCGTTCGAATACAGCGTCTGGCTTTGCGGCACGGTCAGGATCAGCTCGGCAGCGATGTTCTTGTTGATGAAGTAGGTGAAGTCGACTTCAGGCAGCCACTTGTTGTTGGTCGACAGACCCAGGCCGGTCGTGTCGCCGTTGGAGGCTTGCAGATTCACGGCGCGGGCGCGCACCAGCCAGGGGCCTTCGGCTTGCTGGGCGAAGGCCGCGCCAGACATCAGGGCACACAGAGCGGCGACAGCCATCACTTGCTTTTTCATGGTGTTCTTTCTCACATCACCGGGGACGGCCCCCGTATCGCTATTAAATTCAAATCACCCCGGGCAAACCTTGCGGAATGTCAAATTCAAAACCGGCTCGACGCTGAGGGTGCTGTTTGTTTGCGCTGTATCAAATTTGTAGGGCTTGCGCCGTTTTCGCAGCACCGGCCAATGTGCTTGTCCTCAGCCAGGCAGCAACACCTGCGCGGGTGCCGCGGCACTCAGGCTGAAGGTGGCCACGGTCTGGGTCAGCCGCTCGGCCTGCTCGCGCAGGCTCTGGGCCGCGGCGGCCGATTGCTCCACCAGGGCCGCGTTCTGCTGCGTCATCTGGTCAAGCTGTCCGATCGAGCCGTTCACCTGCGAGATGCCTTGCGATTGCTCGGCGGCTGCGGCCGCGATGTCGGCCACCACGGTGGTGACGCGTTGGACGGCGCCGACGATGTCCTCCATGGTGCGACCTGCCTCATTCACCTGGCGGGTGCCATCTTCCACCCGCTCCACGCTGCTGGTGATCAGCCCCTTGATCTCGCGGGCGGCTTCTGCGCTGCGCTGAGCCAGGGTGCGGACTTCGCTGGCCACCACGGCGAAGCCGCGTCCTTGCTCGCCGGCCCGGGCGGCTTCGACGGCTGCATTGAGGGCCAGGATGTTGGTCTGGAAGGCGATGCTGTCGATGAGGCCGGTGATGTCGGCGATGCGGCGCGAGCTCGCATGGATGGCTTCCATGGTGCTCACCGCCTGGGCCACCACGGCGCCGCCGTGCGAGGCCACTTCGGTGGCCTGGGCGGCCAGATCGCGTGCGGTGTGGGCAGAGTCTGCAGTCTGCTTCACATGGTCCGTGAGTTGCTCGATGGACGAGGCGGTGAGTTGCAGGCTGGCCGCGGTCTGCTCGGTGCGGACCGACAGATCGTGGTTGCCGGTGGCGATTTCCGCGCTGGCAGTGGCAATGCTGTCGGCCGACTGGCGGATGCCCAGGATCACCCGGGTCAGCGAGTTCTGCATAGTGCCCAGGGCCTGCAGCAGGTGGCTGGTCTCGTCTCGGCTGTCACGGGTGCTCAGCAGGTGCGACGGCTGCACGCTGAGGTCGCCCGAAGCCACTTGCTGCGCCACCTTGAGCGAGCGCGACACCGGCTGGGTGATGCTGCGCGTGATGAGCACAGAACAGGCCACGCCCACGCCCAGGCACAAGGTGCCCAGCAACCACATCAGGTGCCGTGCACGGTCATTGGCCTCGCGGATCGGGGTGGCCGCCTGGTCCAGGGCCTTGCGTTGCATTTCCAGCAGGTTCTTGACGCCCTCCACATAGCGGCTGGCGGTGGGCAGGAAGGTGCTTTCCAGCAGCTTGTCGGCGTCGGCGGCCTGGCCGTCGCGTTTGAGGCGGATCACCTCGTCGCGCGCGGCCACATAGCCCTTGCGCAACTCGGAGATCTCGGCGAACAGGCGCTTCTCTTCGGCGCTCACCATCAGGCCTTCCACCTGCTTCTGGATGGCCGTGGTGTCGGCGGCCGATCGCTTCTGCTCCTCGGCAAAGAAGGTGGCCAGCGAGGGGTCGGTGCTTTTGGCAATGGCCGTGGTGCGGCGCACTGCGCTGTGGATGAGCCGGTACCAGTCGGAGATCAGGCGCTCCTTGGCCAGGGGTTGGTCGATGATGGCCTGGGTCGACTCGGTGGCGGTCTGCAATTGCCAGTTGCCCAGGCCGGTGTTGAGCAGCGTGAGCAGCAATAAAAGGCCGAAGCCCAGCGCGAGGCGGGTGCCGATGGGAAGTTTCTGCATGGGTAGGGTCCTGTGACTGCGACGCGGCGCGACGACCCGGCGGCGTAGACCGGTTTTCCGGTCAAGATGGCTGGTCTGGCGGCGTCGTGCAGATTCTAGAAATCCACGCCATGCACCGCTTGGGTGCTTGCGGTTTCCTTGACCGATATCAATCGCAGGCCCAGGGGGCTCAGCGGCTCATCAGGATCGGAAACAGTTTGCCCAGGCCGTCGGCCATCACTTCCACTGACAAGGCCGCCAGGATCAGACCCATGAGCCGGGTCATCACGTTGATGCCGGTCTTGCCGAGGATGCGGGCAATCGGCTCGGCCAGCGAGAAGCACAGGGCCGTGGCCAGGGCAATCACGGCGCCATAACCCACCAGTGCGGCGTGTTGCCAGAAGGTGTGGGCCTTGTCGGCATAGATCACCACGGTGGACATGGTGGCGGGGCCCGTCAGCAGCGGGATGGTCAGGGGGACGACGGCGATGGAGGCCCTGGCGGCGGCATCATTGACCTCGTCAGCATTCGATTTGGCTTCTGCCGGCTGGGCGTTGAGCATGTTGATCGAGCCGATCAGCAGCAGCGTGCCACCCCCGACCTGGAAGCTTTGCAGCGAGATGCTGAAGAAGTCGAGGATCTGCAAGCCCAGGATGGCGCTGATCGCGATGACGGCAAAGGTGCTGATGGCCGAAATGCCGATGGTGCGCCGGCGTTGGGCGGGCGTGAAATCCTGGGTGTAGTGGATGAAGAAGGGAACGATCGCCAGCGGGTTGACGATGGCGAGCAGGGTGACAAGCGGCTTGAAGTCCATGCGCTGGAGTCTCGCACATCGACCTTTCAGAAGCCATCTACCGCCACACGGTGCTTTCCATGAGTCAAGCGGCTGGGGCAGTCGGGGTGACGGCGGGTTCGCGGCGGCGGAACATGCCGTAGCCTTCCATGTGCAGCACCTTGTCGCCGTGTTGGTTGAACATCTCCCACAGGGTGCGCACCAGGCCCACATCGGGGCGCTTGCTCATGGGGCGGCTTTCCAGGATGGTGTGCTGAAGCCGCAGCGTGTCGCCCGGAAACACCGGCTTGAGCCACTTGATGCCCTCCAGGCCGGGGGATCCCAGGCTGGATGATTCGCGCAGGAAGTTCGTCACCATCAGCCGCATGGCCATGGAGCAGGTGTGCCAGCCACTGGCGCACAGGGCCCCGAACACCGAGGCCTTGGCAGCGTCGTCATCCAGATGGAAAGGCTGGGGGTCAAACTGGCTGGCGAAGGCGATGATGTCTTCGCGGCTGGGGGTGATGGTGCCGAGGTCTTTTTGAAAACCGACGTGCAGATCTTCCCAGTAATACCGGATCGGGTTGGCTTGGGTCATGAAAGGCGGATGGGGTTGTCTCAACGGCCGCCAGAAATGTCCAGCAGCGACATGGTGGTGTAGCTTGCCGCGTCAGACATCAACCACACAATCGCCTGCGCGACTTCCTCGGCGCTGCCGCCGCGCTGCATGGGCACCTGGTGGGCCAGGTCGCGAACCCGGTCGGGCAGGCCGCCCGAGGCATGGATATCGGTCTCGATGAGGCCAGGGCGCACCGCATTGACGCGGATGCCGTCGGCCGCCACTTCCTTGGCCAGGCCGATGGTGAAGGCGTCCACGGCGCCCTTGGCGGCGGCGTAGTCCACATATTGCCCGGGCGAGCCCAGGCGGGCCGCGGCACTGGAGACGTTGACGATGCTGCCCCCCTCGCCGCCATGGCGGCGGCTCATGCGGCGCACCGCCTCACGAGCGCACAGCAGGGTGCCGATCACGTTGATGTCGAACATGCGTTTCCAGCGTGCCACGCTCATGTCCTCGACCCGGGCGGTGACGTCGACGACGCCGGCGTTGTTCACCAGCGCCGTCAGGCGCCCCAGTTTGGCATCGATCTTGGCGAACATCCCCAGCACCTGGGCCTCGTCGGCCACATCGGCCTGCACGGCCACGGCCTGGCCCCCGCTCGCGCGGATCTGGCGCACCACCTCGTCGGCCGCCAGTGAGTTGGACGCGTAGTTCACGGCCACGGCATAGCCCTGTCGGGCCGCCAGCAAGGCCGTGGCCGCCCCGATGCCGCGGCTCGCGCCGGTGATCAACACCACTTTGCTCATATCCTTGTCTCCAGCCAGATCGGATCAATTGGGGTAAAAAGCCGCCTGTGTCCGGCGGCGCGTGTTGAAGCTATTTTGCGTCGGATGTCGGCAAGCCCGGATCTTGTCGGGTTTGCTGCGGGCCATCCACTTTCCAACAGGAGTTTTCCATGGGTCAATTCATCGATCTGAAGGCCGCTGACGGCCATGTGTTCCCCGCCTATGTGGCGCAGCCTGCCGGTACGCCCAAGGGGGCTGTCGTGGTGCTGCAAGAAATCTTCGGTGTCAATTCGCACATCCGTTCGGTGGCCGATGGCTATGCTGCCCAGGGCTATCTGGCCGTGGCGCCGGCCACATTCAACAGGGTCAAGCCGGGGGTGGAGTTGGGCTACACCGAGGCCGACATGGGCGAGGGCTTCGGCTACAAGACCGCCGTCGAAGCCTTGCCCGAGCCGGGCGTGCTGCAGGACATCCAGGCCGCCATCGACCATGCGGCCAGCGCTGGCAAGGTGGGCATCGTCGGCTACTGCTGGGGCGGCCTGCTGGTGTGGCGCTCGGCGGCGGCCCTGTCCGGCCTGAGTGCGGCCGTGGCCTATTACGGGGGCGGCGTGACCACTCCTGCCGAGGTGGCACGTCAACCCAAGGTGCCGGTGCTGGCGCATTTCGGGGACAAAGACCATTGGATCCCGCTGGACACGGTGGAGGCGTTCCGGGCGGCGCATCCCGAGGTGCAGGTGCATGTCTATGCTGCCAACCACGGCTTCAATTGCGACCAGCGGGGCTCCTACGACGAGGCGGCGGCCAACACAGCCCGCGAGCGCTCGCTGGCGTTCTTCGCGCAGCACCTGGCCTGAGCGATCGATGCGTCGGCGCGGTGATCCTCACCGATACCGTGCTGACGGTCCACCTTGCAGATCGATATGAGTTCATTGCCCCCTGCCGATGAGGCCTTGCCTCTGTTCCCCTTGCAGACCGTGTTGTTTCCGGGGGGCTGGCTGCCTTTGCAGATCTTCGAGGTCCGATACCTCGACATGATCGGCCAGTGCCACCGTGAAGGCCGCCCTTTTGGCGTGGTGTCCCTGTTGCAGGGGCAGGAGGTACAGCGCGCAGGCGATTCAGCCCCCGAGGCTTTCCAGCCGGTGGGCACCTTGGCCCACATCGTCAGCCTGGAGCGGCCCCGACCGGGCTTGCTCTACATCCGCTGTGAAGGTGGGCAACGATTTCGTTTGACCACCCCGCAGCGCCTCAAGCATGGGCTTTGGGTGGCACCGGTGGCCGAGTGGTTGCCGGTCGACCCATCGGTGGCCGTACCTGATCACCTTTTGCATGTACAGCGAGCATTGCAAGACCTGGTGGCCCAGGGCGAGGCTGAGGTGGCCCGGCAGCCACAGGCCGGGCTGGAGTTGCCGGTGCGTCAGCCGTACCAGTGGCACGACGCCGGCTGGCTGGCCAACCGCTGGTGTGAGGTGCTGGGACTGCCACCGGCCCGCCTGCAGCAGTTGATGAGCCTGGAGAGCCCTTTGCTGCGCCTGGAACTGGTGGCCGATTTGCTGGAACGCGATCACGGCCTGGCGCCTCCAGCCGCCCACTGAGGGCCGACTTCCTTCAGCGCCGGGTGCGTGCCAGGTACTGCTTGCGCCAGAACACCACGATCAGACCCAGCGCGATCAGGCCCATGGAGCCCATGGCCCACCAGAAGCCGGTTTCCCGGTGCACCAGTGGGATGAATTCGAAATTCATGCCGAAGATGCCCGCGATCAGGTTCAGCGGCAGAAACACGGCGGTCAGCGCCGTGAGGGTGCGCATGATGTCGTTGGTGCGGTTGCTTTGGGCCGAGAAGTGCATCTGCACCGCGGTCTCGGCGCTTTGCTCGAGGCGGCGCACATGGTGCACCACACGCTCAATGTGCTCCAGCACGTCACGGCTGCGCACTTTCAGCAGGTCACGTTCGCGTTGGGCGGCAGGGGTCTGGGCTTCGGGCCAGGTCTCCAGGGCATCGATCCAGTCCTGGATGGCCGCTCGCTGGTCCTCGCAGATCTCGTCGAGCTGATGCAGTGACAGCCGGGCCTCCAGCAGCGCACTCCAGTTGTTGAAGCGGGTACCGGGCTTGAGCAGCGAGCTTTGCCAGTGGTCAAGCTGGCGGGTGAGTTCGCGGCGCA
>RXJO01000054.1:9177-25920 GCA_003987795.1 Curvibacter sp. | reverse complement strand
CGGCCCAGGTCCAGCATCCATACCTTGGCGCCGATGGCCCGGTAGGACCACGCCATCTCGTTCATGAGCACGGATTTGCCCGATCCGGGGGCGCCGATGATGGCGAAGTTGTAGTTCCCCTCGTTGTCGAAGAGGTCCATGGTCATCAACTGGCCGCGCCTGCCGCCAAACACCAGCGCAGGTGAGGATGTGCCACGCCATTCGCCGATGAGAGGGGCGAGATGGATCGCATTGGCCACGGTCTTGCGGGTGACGCGCTTCATCTTGGCCAAGTCCTTGTGGAACTTGGGCGTGAGCGTCATGGGCAGGCTGGCCAGCAGCGCCTGGCGGTGCATGTAGGCGTCCGCGTTGAGCTGAAAGCCCCGGGCCCGCCAGATCGCATTGGCCGATTCATGTGCTGCAACCGCTCTTTCGGGAGATGTGAAGATGGCCACCTGGTGGTACAGACTCACCAGCCCCCCTCCGGCGTCCACGGCATTGGCAGCGGCCGACCAGTCGTCCAGCTTCTTGCGGACATCGGGCATCACATCGGCCATCTTCGATTTGGCGTTCTGCGTGGCGCGCACATGGTTGGCCGTCACGACGGCGCGGGCGGCATTGGGATCGAGCACATGCACGCCCAGTGTGATCAGGAAGGGGGCGCTGTATTGCAGCGTGGGCTGCATGAGGTCACCGATGAGGGACCCCATTTGCCAAAGCGCAAATCTCTCCGGGAACCCCTTGATGGAATAAAAGCGCGCTTCCAGCACTTCGGGGACGGTCTCCTTCCAGAACGTCAGGCCATTGGCATGGGCATCCTGGATGGTGTCGAAGTCGACGATCTGGTCGCGGATCTCTCGACCATCATCGTAGTTGAGCCATCGATCGTCGTCATAGTTGAGGTCTTCCTCGTCAGAATGCGCGATGCGGTCCGGGTTGGTGAACAGCGCACACCAGTTGATGAGGTCGGCGGCATCGCAGACGCGATTGGGCAGGAGTGCTGCTCGCAGGGTCGACCCCATTGAATCGCGCAGATGCAGCAAGGCTTCGCGCTTGGTCATGTCGCGGCCATGGCCCGGAAAGGCCACGCTCATCATCAGGCGGAAGTCGCGCAGGGTGTAGTGAAAGCCGGACGTGAGCGAGCTTTGCGTGCCGCGCAGCAGGTGATTGACACGCTGACGGGAGAGCTTGCGGTATAGGTTGGTGTTGGGTACGGGCTTGCCCCAGGCCAGTGCCTTCTGCGCTTGATCTTCGTCTTCGATACGCAGGTTGTCGTACTGGCGCAGTTGGCTGCGGATGTGGGGTGAGCCAAACAACTGGAACTGGATGCCGGTTTCCGGCGGGCAGCTTGCATACAGGGAGATGAGCACCTCGGCCATCCGCTCGTCGGCGCCCGATTGCGGCATGATCTCCAGCATGAAGCCCAGGCTCTCTCGGTTGACGAAAACACGCTCGTCAGAGACATAGGCGGAATAGGGCAGCCAGTTGGAAAACTGCTCGGCCGGTGTTTCGTCTGGCAAATGGAAGTCCAGACGGCTGGCCAGCCCGCTTGCGCCTGGCGTCCAGACAGCGCTGTTGGCGCCCTGATGTGATGGGGGGAGCAATGTGCGCATGACATCCTCACTGCGCGCCGGTGGCGCCTTGTGAACCAGGCCCTGGCCCGCCGGAAGGCAAGGTCAGTGACGGAAACGGGGAAGGCTGTCGCTGTCCTGCATACGGTGATGTGGAAGCGGGACGTTGCAGCGCGGGCGCGTCGGTGGTCGGGGCGCCTTCGTCTGCGGGCGAAGGGGCCGTGCCGGGCGACAACGAGGGCGCTGTTGGTGGCGGGTGCAGTGGTGGGAACAATGGCGGATGAAGCGGCGCATAGCGGTCGCGGATCTGTCGCTGCACGTGATCGATCTGCCAGTGGCCGTCATCGACCTGCACGTACACATAGCCCTGGTCCCACAGGTCACCGTCGGCGTCTTCCCATGCCTTGGTCCAAAGGCGCAGTACGCGGTCCAGGGAGCGCAAGGTCCCCAAGGTCAAGCCATCGGCGTTGGCTTGAGCGTCATCGGGTTGTACCGTGGGGACCATTCCGGGGCGGATCGGCTGCCTTGCCGGTGAGGATGCGCTGACATCGCTCGGTGGTTGGTCGGGCGCGCGACCACTTTGTCCACGGGCTTGTGCCTTACTCGCAGCGGCTGTCCGTTGGCTGGGCAGGTTCTGGTGCACGGCGTTGGCGTAGGTGCCCGACACCGATTGGCATGCCACCCCCTCTGGCGCGGCGCAGGCGTATTGCGTCTCGCCGCTCAAGCCTGAGAGGTTCACGCAGCCAGACAGGCTGGTGACCATCAGCGCCATCATGGCAAAGGCCGTGACAGGCCGTAGGGTGAAGGTGAGGATCGGCTTCATGGCTGGCGCTCCCCGCTAGAGGCCTGTGCGCTGGTAGCAAGGCGCGCCTGCAGCACGTCGCGGCCGGCATAGCCCTCCGTGCGGCTGCCGTCTTCCCAGAACAAGGTTGGTGTGCCTTGGACGCCCAGCCGATGTGCCAGTTCGAGGTTGCGCTGGATCGGGTGGTCGCAGGTGCTGCCGTCTTGAAGACCGGCTGCATCGCCTTGCAGCATCCATCGATGCCAAGCCGCCTCGCGATCCGGTGCGCACCAAATTGAGATGGGACGGCTGTCTCCCTGAAACGGAACCAGGAAGGTGTAGACCGTCACGTTGTCGAGCGAGGTCAGCTCGGGTTCAAGCCGCTTGCAGTAGCCGCAACTTGGATCGCTGAACACCACGACCTTGCGCTGCCCATTGCCGCGCACTGTTCGGATCGCGTCGGACAGTGGCAGTTGGGACAGGCGCACAGCGGTCGCCGAGGCCTGCGCTGCGTCAGGCTTTGCCTCAGGTGACGCATGTGTGCTGTCCACATCGCCTGCACTGACGTGTTGTGCCAGCTTGGGCGCGGTGAGGTCGCGCATGGTCTGGGTGTCAAACAGGCGGCCGAAGATGAAGTACCGCGGATTGGTGATCGACACGTATGCGACGTTGCCGTTCATCCAGACTTCGTAGAGGCCTGCAATGGCGGTTCGTTGGAGCTGGGTGAAGGGCGTACCTGGGTGTGCCTTGCGTAGCTGTGCAAGCAAGCTGGCTTCCTCGGCGGTGTTCGATGGGGATGCGCCGGGTGGCATGGCCTGCTGGCCGAATGCTTGAGGGTTCATCGCCAGGCATGCGAGGGCAACGACGGTCAGCACACGCGTGCGAAGGCGCCTAGGCTGCCAGCCTGCCGGGGGAGCGGACTGAGCTGGTCGATCTGTGTGAGCTGACTGGATACCGGTCCCATCAATAGTCTTCGTCATGAGTGACCTCCAAATAGCGGGTTTCAGGAGCGGCCAGACGCATCGGACGGGTGATGAGGCCGTTGCTGGCTTGCGCGGTCATGGGCACATCGATGCGCACGCCCTTGGTGATCACGACGTCGATCTCGCGGCCGGCATCGACCTCGATGACGGGAAAGGTGTTTTCCGCCAACTTGATGTAGTACTGGGCGAGCCGATCAAGCGCCTTGCCGACCCCGCTGCCAATGCCCGCCCGGTAGGCTTCGGCATTGCTGTCGGTGCTTGCGGTGGTGCCCAGCGCAGACGTGCTGTAGGTGGTATTGGCTGTGGACAGCCCTTGCCCGATGCCGCTGACCACACCGGCGAGCAGGGCGTTGGCCAGCATCTGGCCTTGCTTGGTCACGAGGCGTCCTCGCATGCCGACCTTGCCGTCTTCGCCGTACACGCTGCCCTGGATACGGACTTCGAGCGTTGCGCCATCGGCGCGCACGCAAGACAGGTTTTCCGTGCGCAGGTAGGCACGCTCGGAGCTGATGTCTCCATAGCCCGCTGCGATCACGAAGCAGTTGCGGTACTCGCCTCGGAACTCGTTGGGCAGCACGCTGTTGTCCGACAGGCGGATCAATACGGGCTGCGGGTTCGACTGCGCCTGGCCGCCTGTGGGGGCATCCAGGCCGCCCAGCATCGTGCCGCGTGTGAAGCTCACGGGCAGGAAAGACGAGATCGTCCTGGCCTCTGCCGTTGCGGTGCTTGCCGCCTCTTGTCGCGCCGCACTATCTCCATTTGTTCCCTGCGGGGTAGCTTGGTTGGCCTGAGATGGGGCAAGTAAGGAGACGCGTGCAATGACGGGGGCGGTAGCGAGTGCAGACGGGGGCGGCACTGTATTTGGCCAGGGGGGCGTACCCGCTGGCATGGCGCCCGTGTCATGTGGGGGTGCTGGCGGTAGGCTGCCTGCCGGTGGCATCGTGCCCGTCGTCTCGGCTGACGCGGTGGGGCGAGATGGTGCCGCAGGCGATGACCGTCCTGGCTGTCCTCCGGGAGATCCCGTCTCGGCTGCCGAAGCGGCTGCATTGGTGGAGGCTGCGGCCCCCACGGCCGCTTGTTGGGCCGACGTGAGCTTTTGCTCCAGCTCGGAGAATCGCTGCATGGTGCGGGCTTCGAATGCCTCTCGGTCTTTGTTCAGCCGACCTTGCTCTTCACGCTCGGATTCGTACTGCGCCAGCTTGCGGCCCGCTGTTCCGACCCATTGGTCAATCGGATTGACCTGTGCACCCGGTGGCATCACATCGATGTTGGTGACAAGGCTTGGCTCTCCGCTGGCCTTCGGTGTGTTGTGCCCAGAGGAAGACGAACCTGAGAAGGCGAAGATCATCCACAGCAGACCGACACCGCCGCTCAGCAGCGCAGCAAGCAATGCGAATTGACGTTGCCGAGGCGACAGCCGTGCAAATGCGCCTTTGGCGTTGGCCACAGCGGAGATGAAGGAGGTGTGCGTGCGCCCAGGCTCGGGGGGCATGGATTGCGGGTTCATTGCGCACCTCCCCGCCGAATGACATATACGTTGGTGCTTTCGCCCGGCATCAGGTTGTGGCTTTCGATCGCGATCCCGGCGATCTCGTCGCCAGTGGCGCTGGAGGGGCGATCGAACTCCTGCTCGGCCAGCACCATGGGGACCGCACTGATGTTTTGCAGCGTGTACTTTTCGCCGACGAAACCGCGGCCTTGATACAGCCGCATCAAGGAGAACCGCGCTTCGGCCCACAACTGCACCGGCCTGAAGGTCTCTTCGACCCGTACATCCGGTGGAACGCGGTCCGTGGCCATGGCCACCAGCAGCGCCTTCATTGCGCGGATGTGGTTCGGCGCGGGGCCGGCCGCTGCGGGCTTGGCCGGGCTGGTGCTGGCCGGACGAAGCGCCGCCGGGGTTTTGTCGCGGATGACGATGGTGTCGGCGGGGGTGTCGGCTCTGCGAAGCACCAATGTGTAGGTGGCGCTGGCCGACGATACGAAGAGGTTGATCGGCTTGGTGGCGTCACCAGTGGGGCGGATATAAATCTCACCCTTGTCGCGGTCACACTCGACCACCACGTCGCCCACCGGATTGATGGCGGTGCTGGCGGCACTGCCCCATGACGCGGCCGAGCCGCCCGATCCGGCCGTGACACCAGGAGATGCAGGTGCCCCCGAGGCCGAGGGCACGGTCAGTGGGTTTTCTGGTGCACCGCAATGGCTAGAATGGATGTTGCCGAACACGTCCGTGATGGGGGCGCCTTCGATGCGGATGCGTGTGGGCTCTTTGATCGAGACGATGGCCTCGACGGACACGCCATCAATGGCTTCGAGCACCTGCAGCGCATGCGCCGGCATCGACAGCAGGAAAGTCAGTGCGATGACTGGCCTGATCCACAAGCGCGTGGACGGCGAGCCACGCGATGACGTGATGTCACTTGCTTGCATAGGGCACCTCCTTGAAGGCGATGAGATGCGTGCGCCCACCGGCGTATCCGAAATCGATCCGGTAGGCCTTGACTTCGTTGGCGGTCTCGACGTTGTTGACCAGCGTGCGAAGGCGTCCGCGGATCACCAGAGACTGGGTGTCCTCGCTGGCAACGAGCTGCTGGGGCGCAAAGCTCGTGGTGGCGTTGATGCGTTTGAGTCGGTCGGCCTCCAGTTCCTGGCGGCTCTTGAGCGCACCGTATTGATCGGCGTCGACGTAACCCAGCAAGATGTCTTTCTTCCAATCGATGGAAGAGGGGCTGACATCGAGGATGAGCCAGGCGATGAAGCTGCCCATTTGCTCCAGGTACTCACTCGATGCCTTGTCTCGCGTGACCCAGAAAGATTTGTTGATCGAAGGCGGCGTCACCACGGTGCGCTCGGAGCCCACGAGCTTGAAGACGATGAGCAGCGACAGGATCTGGCCGATCGCCATCGCGCCCACCATCAAGCCCAGGTTGCGGTTGCGCCGCCGCAAGTCCTTGCGGTCCGCGTCGAGTTGGTCGAAGTCCACGATGCGCCTCCGACTCAGCCGACCATGCGGCGGACATGCGATGGGGGCGTAGCCCGCATCGAGGTCACCGGGTTCGTGGGCAGATGCCAGTACAGCCAGTGCACGGCATAAGCTGGATGCTTGTCGGCCTTGAGCCGCGAAATCCAGCGCGAGACGCCGATGCCGACAGCCATGCAAACCGAGAAGGCCAGCTTGCTGGCGGACATGTAGCCCACGAAGAACGCGAACAGGACGGGCGCGGCGACGTCGACATCCCAAAAGCCGATCTTCCATTGATCGTCGAGACGCCGCGGGATATAGGTGTCGGCATGCATGAGAGCCTCCGCGATGTGCTTGCCACAGGGCTCAGATGACGGCGCCCATGATCGCGCCAGCGATCACGAGACCCACCGCAGCGAAGATGGCCAGTCCCACGTAGAAGAGAACGGGGCCGAAATTGCGCAGCGCGGACAGCGAGATCAGAGCCACCACGAAGCCGATGAAGCCCACCAGCGCCTTGATGCCTGGGCTCAGGGATGCCAGTTGCGTGAGCGCTGAAGTCAGAGGCCCCACGATGCCGGAGAAGCCGACCAGATCCAGCGCGTGGCTGGGAAGCGCGATGCCTAAGCCGATGAAGGCCAGGGCCAGGAGCATGAAATAGCCCGTCAGCTTGCGGATGGCCGAGTGCCGTGCAATATGGGCATGGGGGGCGTGAAGAGAATTAATGGCAGTACTCATGTCGATCTCCGAGAGCGGTTGAACAGAGAAATGAAAAAAGGGGGGCGGCCCCCCTTCGTTCAGTCGGGGACAAGTTGGAGATGCGGGTGAGCTGCCAAGGCAGCGAGGTGTGAGCGTGGGCTCTGCGGGTCGCGGTACGACACTGGTGGTGTCTATCCGATCGGATCAGCGGTGTCAGGGGCGCTGGCATCCGATGGCGGATGGGGTGGCGGGTCTTCAGGAAGTCCCGCAGATGGTTTGACCGATGAGTTGGTGGATGACAGCGAGACGGCGCCAGCGGCAAGCCCCTTGCGCACGAAGATCAGTTCAACGCGACGGTTGAGCCGCCTGCCGCTTGCTGTCTTGTTCGATGCGGCGTAGCAGCAAGATCCCTTGGCTTCCAGCTCGACCTTGGAAGGTAGGTCGTGGAGTTTGGTGAGGACGTAGTCGCGAACGACCCTGGCCCTGGCCAGAGCCAGGCCGTCGTTCACATCCTGGATGCCCACGCTGTCCGTTCGCCCAATGACGCGCAGGGTATCGACCTTCGATCGGGTGGAGCCAGATTCGCCTTCGGCTCTCGCCACTGCGGCGCTCAGGACCAACTTGGCGTTCGATGACAGCGTGGATTGACCCAGGTCGAAGCGGATGACGGCGTTGACCGCCGTGGGCGACGCAGGCTCAGGCGGCGCAGCCATTTCAGATGCAGTCGGTCGCGCCATAGACTCAAGAGTCGGGGCAGGTTTGGTCGCAGGTGTCGGCGGCGGGACGAACAAAGTCTTGCGCGTGGGGCTTGGGCAAGCCGTACCGGCGCAGACGACGAAGCGTGCATAGGGGCCATGTCCCAGTTGTTCGACATGGGGTGCCTCCACAGCCACATCGCGCAGATGATTGGCGCTTGTCGAGTGCCGTTCATTGGCATCGGGGGTCCACAGCGCTGCGCAAGAGGAGAGCAGCAGGACGCCGCCGATCGCGGCAAGCAGGGAAGTGCGTCCTGCTCGTTTGACATGACCTTGAGGCCGGAGTCGTCCGGCGTATGCATGGGGTTGCCGCTTCATGGCTGTCCCCTCATAGATACATGCACACGCAGTGGCACAAAATCGGAACTGGACTGCGACGGCGGGGGCAGGGTTTGCAATGGACGCGCTTTGGCGGCCAGCCGAGAAGGCAGATTGCGGTAAACCTTCCAGGCATAGATTGCCCTTGCTTTGGCACAATCCTGCCCCTTGAGTTCTGTGCACACGGCGTTGTATGCTCCCACGGCATTCCAGTTGACACCCAGGCGCGCGAAGTTGTCCGCCATCAGCTTGGCGCCGACATGAATGTTGATGCAGGGGCTTTGAAGATCGGATTCGGTGATGCCATGCCGTTGCAACGCTGGCAGATGCCCGCTGTTGATCTGCATGAGACCAATGTCGTGGGTGCCTGTACGGCGCACATGAGACCAGTTGACCGCTTGTGGATCGAGGCTCGATTCGACCCGGGCGACGGCGTAGAGCAGTTGCACGGAAACGCCGTAGCGCTGAGCTGCTTCATCCCAGCATGTTCCCGCGATCCCAGCTATCCCCGCCATGGCGTGGCTGGCTAGAACGAATGAGGCAACGATGACGACCAATGACCGCATGACTTGTCCCTTGATGGCAATGGATGCGCAGGCATGCACACATGCAAGTACGCAGGGAGGACCGGCCATGCCGGACAAGGTCTGATGCGGGTGGCCAGATTTACTGCAAGCCGGGCAAAGGGTGTACTGCTGATGGCAAGTGGATCAAAAATGAACTGTCGGTGAATCGTCGGTGAGTGGGACGATGGATTGGGCAAGGTCACACACAATCAGCTTTGCGGCGGTGATCCATGACTGGCGCGTTTGGCCATGTTCAGTCGAGCTTGAATGAGCAGGCGAGAGCCTGTTTCATCCATCTCCCGCGCCAACGCGACGCATGCCGTGGTGATCTGATCCAGCTGGAAGTTGGGGTTCGGGTGCCGGTTGGCCGGAAGCCGCTGCAAAGCCTGCAGCTGTTCGTACTGCGCGCGCCACATCGATTCACGGCGACGCGCTGTGGTCGGCGCGCGAAGCACCAGCTTCGATCCGAGAAAGCGGAACACATGCGTATGCTCATTGCGCTCGCCCAGCGACAAGGTCACGGCGGCGCTGATCAAGTCGGGAAAGCGGAACGTGGGGCATACATTGCCTTCGCTCTTGAGTACGCCATAGAGCCAAGCGTGTTCCTCTAGCCAAATCCTTGCTTCCACGATGTCGCAAGGCGTTGGCACGGGCGTTTCGTTGGCCACGGGCTGGTCGATGGTGTGTGCCGATTGCATGTGTGTGTCCTCAGTCAGAGGTGGCTGTTGCCGGCTTTGCATCTGTATGCATTGCCCTGAACCATGGATACAAGCGTACGCCGCTCAACCCGTGAGGTCGCACAAGAATGGGCCCTTTCTTGCGGGATATCGAGGGTCAGCTTCCCAACAAGGCACTTCAATGCAAGACCAGGCGATACACTTCATCGCAAGCCGTCCAACATAGGAGTAGATAGATGAAGGCAACTGCAGCTACCAAAACACGTGCACGCAAAGTCCAGGCAAAGAGCACACCGTCCAAGAAGTCCATCCGAAAGAAGGGCGCAGACAGGACCTATCTTGAGTTGAAGCAGGAGATCGCCAACACAGAAAAACTGCGGACCGAAGAATTGGCCACATTGCATGCGCAAGCTGAAGCTGCGCGCGTGCGCGAGACGGCGGACGTGATTGACAAGATCAATGTGGCGATCGCCGAGTACGGCCTTCGTCCTCAAGACTTGAACTTCAAGAATGTCTCGTCACGCGCAGGGAAGAAAGTGGGCAGGGCTGCTGGCAAGAAGGCAGCCGGCAAGAAGACGGCGGGGACAAAGCCTGCTGCCAAGAAGTCTGCTACTAAGAAGCCTTCTGTTGTCAAGTTCCAAGATGGCGAAGGCAACCAATGGTCTGGCCGAGGCCCGCAGCCCAAGTGGATCAAATCTGCGCTGGCAGCGGGCAAGCAACTCGACGAGTTTCGGGCAGTGACCCCATCGAATGTATAAAGTAGAAGCCCGGTCGCGGGCTTGCACGGAGTTCATGTTGTACGCATGAACTCCGTGCAGAAAACGCTTTTTCATTGTTTGTTGTTGTGCGCTTATCCAGTCTTGTGGAAGTGCACAACGGCTCGGCTGGCGAACAACCAGAGCATGAACGCCGAGACCACCCACACATAAGGCGCGATGGTCATCGGCAGCACCAATGCGATGACCAGACCGCATGCGGTGATGATGCTGCTGCTTGCGTACAGGGCAAACATTTCTGGATTGTGATGTCGCCATTCCTTGGCTTTGATGGCCCGCACGAGGAAACTGTCGACCAAGAGCGCGATCCAGACGATCCAGAGATCCTTGAAGCCTTCCCAAAGCGTGGCAAGCCGATAGAGCGCCAGGGCGAACAGGGTGTCGATTGACCTGAAGTATGGACTGTTGAAGAGCCGTTGCCCAACCTTGCTCATTTCGTTGGCCACGGCTTGATTCGCACCTGCAATGGTCGGCGCGGCACTGGGCTGTGGCAGGGGGCTGGAGCCGGCATAGGAGGTTTGCATGTCCAGCATGCGCTCCATGATGGCCAGTCCATGGCGATCGCCCCAGAACCGCATGTTGAGTTCATGTTCCTGGCGCAGCAAAGCCATGAAGTAGATGGGCGGATGTGTGGACGGCAGGTACAAGACGATGAGCAACACGGTCGTGAGCGATGCGATGGCGACGAAGCGGATCATGTGGCCTCCTTCATGAGTTCTCTGTCGAGTGCGGGATCCAGAATGGGAAAGCGCCCCTTGACCAGTCGGCCACCCGATACCGATGCGAAATATTGGAGATTGGGCAATTTGCCGAGCACATCTGAGGGCACGGTTTCCTCCAGGCTTTCGGAAATCTGGGTGGAGTAGGAGCTGGAGAAATCGCCCAGGTGCGTATCTGCACCCTGGTTCAGGCCCACGCGCATGGAGTGAATCGCTGTCTTGCCGAAGGTCTCCACGACAAAATCTTGCGTGGGCCTGTCCTTCGTGCGAAGCGCGATGAGGTTATTGAGATTGCCCAGTGCCATGCGCGCTGCCGCTTCGCTGCCAAGGCGTTTGGCCAGGTCGGCCAGCGTCTGCATGGCACAGGTGGTGAAGATGCCGCCTTCTGCTCCCTTGTTCAGGATCTCGATGAGCGGTTGGTTGATGACGTTGGACACCTCATCGACGAAGAGCGCGATGCGCCGGTAAGCCCCCAGGTTGTAGCGCATGCCCGCGCGTGCGGCCTGGTCAGCAAGGGCGAGCGCGCCGATGGCCGACGCAACGGAGGGGTCCGGCAGCGAATCCAGGCACATGTAGAGCACGTGGCCAGCCTGCTCGATCTTCTCCAGGTTCATGATCGGGCGCAGATCCTTGGGATCGAACGGATCTGGCGACAGCGTGCGGCCCAGGTCGCCGGAGGTGAGCATCGACAGCACTGGCAGCAGGTTGGCGGTGATCTTCTGGTAATGCTCCCGGTTGTGGCGGAAGGTGCGCACCTGCGCATCGATCACTTTGCTGCGCTTGGCCTGTGGGACATGCTGCTCGTAGTACACGACGAAGGCCAGCAAGTCGGCGCTGGACGCCTCAGAGGGGCGGCGGATGTTGCCGCGGTGAGCGTCTTGAAGGAGTTTCTTGAGCTCAGGCACTTCTCGCCATCCCGGGCCCAGTTCTGTTTCGAGATAGCGGCGCAACGTCGCTTCCAGTATGGGTTCGATCCCACCTTCGATGTATTTGGTCAGTTTGATGAGGTTGGGGCGCTCTTCGAGGTCGACCAGACCTTGCACCACCACGTTGACCGCATCCCATCCGAAAGCGCTGAAGGCCCCTGCCGTGTCCGGCGGCATGATCGACTGAATCCGCGAAGCGATTTCGGTGGGCTTTTGCCAGTTGAAGGTGAAGTCGATGCGGATGCCGCGTTCAGGAAATGCCGGGTGGAACTCAAGAAAGGTGTCGGCTCGGCGGTATTTGGCACATGCATGCTGCACGATGCGCTTGAGGCGCTGGCTGTTCTTGGGGTCGATGATGATGACGACGTCGCCCCGGCGGATGGCCTGTGTGATGAGGCAAGCCAGCGCCACGCCTTTGCCAGCCTGGGTGGTGCCTACCAGCAGTGTGCCGCCTTCAAAATTCTGCAGCGGTCGATACAGCGGCTTTTCTTGAGGTTCGACGCCATGGATGTAGGGCAAGCCGATTTCACTGTCGGGTTGCGGGTGAACGTCCTGGCCGAGCAGCCTCAACAACTGCGGTGAGACAAGGAAGTCGCGGTAGTTCACCTTGGCCAGTTCGTAAAGGCGCTGGGAGTGAACGGGCTGCCATTCGAAGCCAAAACCCAGGAAGATGTCCTGAGGGTGAGGACAGAGCTGTTCCAGCCTTGAAGGACCGATCACCTCCATGGCACGACCTGAAAGCGACGCTCGGATCACCAGGATGACCAGGGCCTGCTTTGCGCGCCGTGTACCCATCAGCCAGCAACCCAGCATCAAAGGCAGGTTGATGATCCAAGGCCTGTCGCTGATCAAGGCCAACGCGGGTATGAGCAGTGCCGACACCATCCAAATGGACGCCGCATAGGCCTCATAGGCCGTGCGCCAGGGCATCTCGTAGGGACGTGTCAGCATGTCGTACCTTGTTCACGCGGGAGGGAGGAAGGCGCTGGCGTCCAGCCCGTCCACCAAGTCCGGTCGCAATACCAGGCCCGACGTTTGGGTTCCGCCAAAGTCCTGCTGCACGATCGGACCGGCCTCGGATGCGGTTGGGACGAGCATGCAGAGTTCACCCAGCGTGCGCAGCGCCAAAGAGGGCTCGATGTGTCTGCGCTGCAGCTCTGCGAGTGGTATGAAGATCCCGTGGGCGGTGGTTCGGCAAGCCATGGCGCTGCCCGGCTCATTGAGCGAATCCACGATCTGCGCCAAGGCATCACGGATGTGGGGCGGCAGCCGAAATGGGCTGTTGAGTTTCAACCTGCTTGCGCGGGCCCGACCCTCACTGTGAAATGGCTCATGCGAGGCGGTCCATATGGCGGTCTGCTGTGCTGCTTGATCTGTTTGAGAGGCGACAGCTTCCGGTAGCGGCGCAATGTCCGGCTGAGATCTAGGATCGGTCTTGGCCTCAAGACCTTGTTGCCCAGCCTCGCGACCGCGTTGGCGCCTTGCTCTTGTGGTGGCGTGCATGGTCGGCAGAGGCATCTGTGAGCCAATTGGCGCTTTGTCTGCCTGAGAAGACTTGGGTGGATCCTCGGTCGACGAAGGGCCGGCACCGGGTGTTGGCGGCGTCGCCGGTTGCGGCTCGCTCGATGGGATGTATTCGAGGCGCGCAGCCAAAGGCTGTGGGCTTGGTTGAAGCCCAGCGAAGAGAATCCCGGCCGATGCCAGTTTCAGGGCTTCGGCAGTGGCCTTGGTAGAGGGTGGCAGGATGGTCCACACAGCTTGACCGGTTGAGGTCGGTTGCAGCACGCCGGCACCCAGCAGGACCTCCACAATGGTTTCTGGTGCTTTGGGAATGCCGGGCAGCTGATCCGATTCCAGCAGCTTGCGTATGTCGGTGGCGGCGCTGGGCCAGACGAGAAAGACGCCATCCGAGCCGAACCAGACACGTGATTTCTCGGCATTGGGCGCCCAGCCAGAGTTGGTGGCAACGAGCCTGCGCAAGGCATCGACCAGGTAGCGCTCCAAGTGCGAGCCGAGCATGGGTTTGCCGTAGCGGTCGACACTGGCCTGAAGGTACTGATCGATCACCAGCGCATTGGCTCGCCTGACAAGGGCATCGAGCATGTTGTGCTCGCGGTAGGTGGGCATGCCGCAGATGCTGGCCATCATGTGTGGAACGACCACGGCGTTTTCTGCGGCAAGGTCCGCGAGCATGTCAGCGGGAATGATGTGCGGCAGCGCGAACACGCCCAGGCCCCGGCTCTCTTGCACATTGGGCATCCACTTGAGGTAGTAGCGCTCTAGGTTCATGGACGCCAGCCAGTGGGCCAGCGGCATCAGATAGGGCTGCCAGGCGTTGCCGGCGGCATCGGTGACGATGACGTGGCTGAGGGTGCGGTGTACCTCGGCACACAGTCCTGCCGCGAAGGTGGCCAGACGCCAACGCGGCTCAAGGTGTCGCCTCACGGAGATGGTCGAGCGCCCGGAAAAAATGTGCGCATCCGTGCCCTGCAGCGCAAAGAAGCCAACCTCCAGGCCCAACTGGAGCAGGCCTCCCGGCACGTTGTGGTGGTTGTCCGGCGTGGCGGGAAGAAGATGAACAAAGTCGGCATAGCGCCTGATGAGGCGCAACACAGTGTGTTCGTACTCGGCGGGATCACTGCCATAGCAAAGCCGAATGCGGCCGAGCAGCGCATCGTGAGCCTTGAGCGCCTCTTGAACAGGCAGCGCGACAAACCCGGGATCGACCGAGGGCATGAGGCCGGGATTGGTCGGCGCAGGACTTGCGTTGTGCAGCAGCGTGGTGGCCTGCGCCGTAGGCGGCGCAGCCGGTACAGCCGGTGCGGCGGCAGAACGTTTGCCCAACAGATTCGCCAGTGCCTTCATCGAACATCTCCGATGCCAGAGCATGTGCTGCAGGGACACGAGACGCCAACAGGAATGAGGGCATTTTTGCGCTCATTCCTTGCTGGTCACGCGCAGGATGCCGGAGAGGAAGGCAGCACTCCATGCGACAGAGGATGGATTGGGCTGTGGCTGAGCGGGGAACGCGGATTGGATGCGCTGATCCAAATCATATCGACGCACCAACTTGCAGAACGGGCACTCCGCATTGCTCAATGGGAGATCACCGATCACGCTGATGTGATGGCTGCCGCATACTGGGCAACTGGCCAGCGCCAACTGTGGCTGCTCGATCACCCAGATACCTTCAATGTGGCCGGCCAGATCAAAGGCGCGGTCGAAGTTGAGCCGGTGATTTGCGCCGCATATCGAGATATAGCGACGGTAGCCACCGATCAGTGAGTGCGCTGGCTCGAACTGCAGGAGACGGTGGCGGCGATAGCTTGCCGCAAACACGGACGCATCGATCCGGTCCAGAAGATTGCCTCTGTAGTACCACTCGGGCGAGTCTGGCGCTCGGCCTCGCGGGAGGGTTCGGCGGTCAGGACGGAAGATGTTCAGGAGTTGGGAATGGCTCAGGCCCGTGATCAGCTCGACGGTACGGTAGCGTCCGCCAAGCGCCACGCACTGTCTGGCCAGATCCACTTGGTGGAGGTGCCGATCGGCATAGCGGGTAGGCATACATGCAACGCATCAATGCGCCCTGCTGAATTTGGTTTCTTGTTGGTGCGGATTGACCGGCGCCGCGTCCAGCGGCTGCGCTGCGCTCATGACTCCTACCAATGGCATGGGCTGCTGCAGGACGTTGAGAATGTCCTGGCGCAGAAAGAAGAGACTTTCATTGCCGAGATGCACAACAATTGTCAGCAGATGTGGGAACGACAAACTGGCGATGTATTGGGCCTGATCGCGTTGAAGCCCAAAATGGCAGCACGCTGCGATCTCATCGGTCTTGATGCCGTCTTGAATCGTCATTAGCATCGTCAGGTTTGTAATCTGTACGGTTGATAGCTCCAGGTAATGCATCGTCTCTCTCCGGTTTGCCTCGAATCGGGCGAGGTGAAGTCCATCAGCCCGTTCGCAGCGAGCCAAGGAGCGTTCTCGGCGGGGCTTGTACTGCAGGTTGCAAGAACGCGATATGAGCCTATGCTCATTGGATGAGACTGGTCAATAGCAGTTGCTCAGTACTGGAATTTGACCAGCCAGAAGATGCACGCAAGAGGTTGTTTTCTGGCTGGGAAGATTGGCCGGACATCGTGGTCATCGCCCGATGACGGCAATTTCGTCGATTGATGCGTCAGGATGCACCCATGAAGAAATCAACAATGTTGGATCGCTTGCATGTGGACGACGTGGTCCACAAGCGAGCTTCCCGCCGTAGCAAGGCGGTGAAAGAGCAGGCAGGCGATTGGGCCGTGCTATTGAGAAAGCGGCTATCAGAGCGCCTTGCCGAGCAAGACATAACGGAGCAGGTCAAACAAGCCGCTGCCCTGTGCGACATCACCGGACGCGCCTACCAGACGACGCGACGATGGGTCGATGATGAGGAGCCAGGCTTGCCGGACCTTACGTCATTCAAACGGATTTGTGAAGGGCTGGACTGCGACGCGAACTGGCTCATTGGCCTGTCGCAGTCCAAACGCTCGCTTCGCAATGCTCAGCTTGAAGCACAGCCTTTTCCTGTGCCGGACATCGCGCCCGAGTACAGGTGGATGCTGGAGTTGCTGCGCCAGATATACAGTGAGATGGGAGCCTGCCAGCCCAGGCGGATGACCGGCGATGAAATGGAGCCTGTGATCCACGATGGCGACATGATGTTTGTCGACCGGAGCCGTCCTGGGTTCAATGGCAACGGTGTCTACCTTGTGGAATATCAAGGCTCAGAAATGGTCCGCTCCATTGAGATGAGGGTAGGCGAGGGCTGCGTGGTCAGCTGCTTCAACAGCAAGTACAAGGACAAGCTGGTCAGGAAGCGAGAAGGCGTCGGCCTGAAAATCCTTGCCAGGGTGGAGGGCGCCCTGAACATACGCAAATTCTGGCGGGTGGCTCCGTGACAAAGAATGCGTCGCCAAGCCGAGTTTGATGTGATGGCTGTGTAAACAGGCCGAGCATCGGCGAGCGCCAGGTTACGGACCAGCCTGCCAA
>RXJO01000054.1:0-9127 GCA_003987795.1 Curvibacter sp. | reverse complement strand
GATCCAGGTTCAAGTCCGGCTGCATTCAGGTGCAGTTGCGGACCAATTACGGACCAATGGCGGAACGTCAGGCCGCTTCGGCCAGCAGCTTCCAGTCGTTGGCAGATTGGGCGATCAGCTTGCCGCCCAGCGCTTCGAACTCCGTTGCACGGTCATAGTCCTGCACTTCCTGGCTGTAGTGCGTCACGGCATTGACCAGGCCGTAGCCCGTCAGGTCTGCGTCGGCGATCAGGTGGCGCAGCACGCCCACACGTTCGGTTTCGTTCAGGTCATGGCGGTTGGCCAAGATCTCCACGGTCCGCACGGGATCCCCCTTGAGCGCAATGCCCATGGTCTTTTGCATCTTCAAGGCGGATTCCCGAAACACCGTATCGGAGACAGTGGCTTGCACGACATCGCGCACTTTCAGAAAGAACGCTTCGTCTTCCGCCTTGAGGGTGTCGTCTTGGTAGACCTGCACGCCATCGTCGTCTCCTGTCAGCACGCGGCCGACGTGTGTCTTGCGCAGGGCGCGATCCTGCACGATGAGACCGTTGCGGCACACCACGCGATAAAGCAGAGGCAGCACTGACAAGGTGCCGTGACCGACCTCAGAGTTGGTGATGACGATACCGGCTTGAAGCATGTCGCCCGGTTGCACGTCAAAGCGCAGGCCAGGCACCACGATCTTCAGATACATCCGGGTTTCGGTCAGCTCCATCGACTCGAACCTCGGGTTGGGCAACTGCTTGATGATGGGCAGGATGCTCGTCATCAGGTCATAGTTGTCCAGCCGACGGTATCGGTCGGAGAGCAAGGCCCGCACATTGCCATCCAGCGTGCGAACCATGCGTCGCTCTTCGTCCTCGCTTTGAAGCCAGGTGTTGACGTTGCGGTCAAGCAGGCCGGGGTGCTCTTCGCGCATGCGCTCGAAATATGCATACGGGATCTTCAACTTGTCGGCCAACTGGCGGCGAGCCAGTTCGGTGACACCGTAGGTGCTTTGTCCGTCAGGCATGCTCACCTGCAGCTTGGTCTGGCCTTCTTCCGTGGTCACATGCGTGAGCAACTGAGAAGGTACAACCATGTCTTTCTTAGAACCCAGCTGGCGTTCGAGTTCGCTGGCCAGGTCCATGAGGCTACGTCCATTGCGCATTTCAATCTCCAATTGAAGGAAAAATGCGGGGACGGCATGGCCCACGGCGGGGATGCACATCCCCGCACGGGCTGATGAAGGATCGGGCGGTGGCCCAGATCCATGAAGGCGCGACGCATCGCGCGTGTCACTCCAAGGCTGCCTTTGCCATGCACACGAAGTACACGGACTAGTCTGGCAGCTACCAATGGGGAGCAAACTCCCCCGAGAGAACCTTTTCTCTGGACACGCTCAAGAGGGGATGTCCAGGGAAAAGGCGAGTGCGGCCGAATGGGACCACACTCGCAAACTCACGCTACGCCACGCGGCGCGGCTTGTTCAGACGGCTGAGCCATACATCTGCCCAGTCCGTCCCATCCTGCTTGGGCACGAAGACCTGCACCTGCCGGTCCGTGTTGCGCTTGAACTCCTTCTTCAATCGGCGAGCCAAGGCATAAGCACTGGTTTGGCCATCGAAGGCCGAGTTGCTGTCGTTGTCGGCGTAGATGCAGATGCACTGCACCGAATCCGGCAGCCACAGCTTCTCCAGGTTGCCTGCGCTTAATCCCGCCCAGACGGGCATGCCGCTGGACAGGTGGACGGCCAGGGCCGTCTCGATGCCTTCCGCGATGCCCAGCTTGTCAGTTGGCTTGAACAACCTGACGGCTGCGCCATTGACTCCGGCGGACAGCACCTTCTTCGCATCAGGCAAGGGAGCCTTGCGGCCGTCTTGGAGATAGGTGCGGTGCAGAGTCAAGGCTTCACCGTCTGCGCCATCGATGCGTGCCAGCATCGCCGGGTACTCGGCGATCTTGCGGGACTTGGCATCTCCGATCTTCTCGTAGTAGCCCAGAGCCGGATGAAACCGAAGCACGTCCGGATACTGCGCCATCCCCAGGCCGCGACCCTTGAGGTAGCGGTCAACTTCATCCCCGGCCTTGACGGGAACGGCTTCGTTCCAGATCTTCCTGGCCAGCTTCTTCATGTGCTCTTGCGTTGGTTCGTTGGATGCAGGCTTGCCTGCCACTACCACGCCTACCTGACTTTCGACAGCCTCAAGTGCTTGCAGGAAGCTCAAACCCGTGATGGCCTGCAGCAGCTTGAAAGGTCCGCCTGGGCCGCATTGTTGGCAGTAGTAGGTGCCTTCACCGTGTTGATTGGTGTACCGAAATCGGTCAACACCTTCGCGACAGATGGGGCATGCCTGGTTCTTGCCCTTGAATGCGGGATGGTGTCCCGTCAGGTTGTTGAGGATGTCTGTCCAACTTCCGCGGGCAGCGCGCACAGCCCGATCGATACGATCGTTGTGTTCCTGATTGGTCATGACCATGATGTGCTCCTTTCATTGGCAGGCATCGCAGCCTGGATCGTCCAGAGTGCAAGCTGCTCCGATTGCTTCGATAGGATCCACAGCCACGGCATTGAGCGCGTGGCCCTTGCTTGTTGACTTCTCTGCTGTGGTGGCACCCAGCGTGCGCAGGTAGTAGGTTGTCTTGAGCCCACGCCGCCACGCGCGCCGGTACGTCTCGTCCAGCAACTCTCCAGTTGGCGAGCGGAAGTACAGGGTCAGGCTTTGCGCCTGATCGATCCAGTTCTGCCGTCTTGCCGCTGCGTCGACCAGCCAGAAGGCTGGAATGTCGAATGCTGTTGCATACAAGGCCTTGATGTCCGGCGGAATGCGGTCGATCCTGTCCAGGTGACCCTCGAAGAACTTCAGGTCGGACAGCATCACTTCATCCCACAGGCCACACGCCTTCAGATCCGCCACCAGGGCTTCGTTCACCACAGTGAACTCACCCGACAGGTTGGACTTCACATTCAGGTTCGAGAACGCCGGCTCGATGGCGCTATTGACGCCGACGATGCCAGCGATGGTCGCCGTCGGCGCCACCGCCACACAGTTCGAATTGCGCATGCCATTGAGTGCGATCTGGATACGCAAGGCCTTCCAGTCCAGCGTAGCTACAGCGTCCTGATCGACGTGACCACCACGCTCGACACGCAGCAACTGCAAGGTGTCTTGCGGCAGTACACCACGGTGCCAGGCCGAGCCTTCATAACTCTCATAGCACCCCCGCTCATTAGCCAATGCACTGGATGCCCCATATGCGTAGAACGCCAGAGCCTCCGTTGCCAACTCACCGAAGCGAAGCGCCTCACTGCTAGCGAACGGCAAACGCATGCGGTACAGCACGTCCTGCAGGCCCATCAGACCCAATCCCACCGGACGGTGACGTAAATTGGCGGTGCGTGCCTTGGCCACCGAATAGTGGTTCAGGTCGATCACGTTGTCCAGCATGCGCATCGCTGTGGTGACGGTTTCCCGAAGCTTGGGATGGTCCAGCGAACAGCGATCGCCCTGCGAAGTCAAGTGAGCGGCAAGGTTGACCGATCCCAGGTTGCACACAGCGATCTCCTCATGCGAGGTGTTGAGGGTGATCTCCGTGCACAGGTTGGAGCTGTGCACCACACCAACGTGCTGCTGCGGAGAGCGCACATTGCATGCATCCTTGAAGCAGATCCACGGGTGACCTGTTTCGAACAGCTTGGACAGCATGCGCCGCCACAAGTCCTTGGCCCGCACCGTCTTGAACCGTTTGATCTCGGCGTGCGCGGCCCTGCGTTCGTGACCTAGATAGGCTTGCTCGAAGGCGTGGCCGAACTTGTCGTGCAGATCCGGCACATCGACGGGCGAGAACAGCGTCCAGCTACCGTCGGCAATCACACGCTTCATGAACAGGTCCGGCACCCAGTGCGCGGTGTCCATGTCGTGCGTGCGCCGGCGGTCATCTCCTGTGTTCTTGCGCAGGTCGATGAACTCCTCGATGTCCAGGTGCCATGTCTCCAGGTAGGCACAGACAGCGCCCTTGCGCTTGCCGCCTTGGTTCACTGCCACGGCGGTGTCGTTGACCACCTTCAGAAAGGGGATGACGCCTTGGCTTTCGCCATTGGTGCCGCGGATCAGCGAGCCCAGTGCCCGCACCGGTGTCCAGTCATTGCCCAGGCCGCCTGCGTACTTCTGCAGCAGGGCGTTGTCCCGGATGGCACCGTAGATGCCATCCAGATCGTCTGGAACGGTGCTCACGTAGCAGCTCGACAGTTGGGGCACCACCGTGCCGCTGTTGAACAAGGTCGGGCTGGAGGTCATGAAGCGAAACGACGACAGCGCCTCATAGAACTCGATGGCACGGCCATCACGGTCCGGTTCATTGATCGCCAGACCCATGGCCACGCGCATGAAGAAAGTTTGTGGCAGCTCCAGTCGCCGACCTGCGGCATGCAGGAAGTAGCGGTCATACAGCACCTGCAGTCCCATGTAGCGGAACTGTTGATCCCGCTCGGGCCTCAAGGCCGCGCCCAGACGATTGAGGTCGAATCTGCTCAGCCGACGATCCAGTCGACCTTGCTCGATGCCGCACCAGATGAGTGTGGTCAGGTGGGACGGATACAGCTCGGCCATGGTCTGTGCATCGGCATCGATCTGGAGCACCTCCTTGCGGATGCGCCGCAGCAGAAACTGGGCAGTCACCCGGTCATAGGCCGGATCGCGTTCGATGAAGGCGCGTGCGGCGAGCAAGATGGCGTCGTCCAACTTGTCGGGCGTGATGCCATCGTGAATGTCTCTCAGCGCCTGTTCGGCGATGAGCCGGCTGTCGGCATCGGGGAAGGCATGACAGCAGTCACGAAGCCTGTCCTCCAGTTCGCCCAGCCCGATGTACACCTCGTGGTCTTGCGCAACCATGCGGACCTTGCGATCGGCCAGGACAGCTATCTCGCCATGGACAGGATCTGCCCGGCGCAATTGCGCGCGGCTTTGCCGAAAGAGCACATAGTCGCGAGCGACTTCATGTTCGCCCGAGCGCATCAGGGTCACCTCGACCAGATCCTGAATGGCTTCAACGGCGATGGATGCCGCGCCACCGTGCTGCTGACGAAGGGCTGCCACCACTGTCTCGGTCGCCTCGTCGATGCGGACGCGCTCGGAGGCGGACAGCATGGCATCTGGCCGTCTGGGCAGGCCGTCGCCGTTCTTGAGGAAGGCATTGGCAATGGCTTGGTGAATCTTGGCGACGTCGAAGTCGACCACACGGCCATCGCGCCGGATGACGGTTAGGTCGTTGATTGCAAGAGAGTTCATGATGATCTCCGTGTTGAGAAGTCCGCTTGGGCGGCACCCCGTGGGTGCTCGCATGGCCGTTGGCGGACGAAATGGGCAAGCCATCGAGTGAGGCGAAAGCGCTTTCGCGATCGGCTTGGCCAGTGCTTGGCTCAGTCGCGCCACTGCAGCGCACCACCGCTTTGGTATTCGGTATTGCGACGCTCGAAGCTGGCGACGTCCTTCCTGAGGTCGAGCATTTCGCTCATCCAGGGAAAGGGGTTGAAGGCTTGGGGGAAGAGGGCTGGTACACCGATCTGTTCGGCACGCCGGTTGGCGATGAAGCGCAGGTACTGCTTGAACATGCTGGCGTTCAGGCCCAGCACGCCACGCGGCATCGTGTCCTCGGCATATCCAGACTCCAGCTCCACAGCCTGGTGGAACAACTCGGTCAGCTCCCGCACCAGGGACGCATCCCATAGGTGAGGGTTCTCGTGCTTGATCGTGTTGATCAGATCGATGCCAAAATTGCAGTGCATCGACTCGTCACGCAAGATGAACTGGTACTGCTCGGCCGCGCCGATCATCTTGTTCTGTCGGCCCAGCGCCAGGATCTGAACGAACCCGACATAGAAGAACAGGCCTTCCATCAGGCAGGCAAAGACGACCAGGCTTTTGAGCAACTGCCTGTCCGACGCGTGAGAGCCAGTCCGAAAGCTTGGCTCGGTCAAAGTCAGGATGAACGGCATGAGGAATTCATCCTTGGCCCGGATGCTCGGGACTTCCCGGTAGGCGTTGAAGATCTCGCCTTCGTCCAGGCCCAGCGACTCCACGATGTACTGGTAGGCGTGGGTGTGGATGGCTTCCTCGAAAGCCTGTCTCAACAGGTACTGCCTGCACTCGGGTGCTGTGATGTGGCGGTAGGTGCCCAGCACGATGTTGTTGGCGGCCAGGCTGTCGGCCGTCGTGAAAAAACCAAGGTTGCGCTTGACGAGCAGACGCTCGTCGTCGCTGAGGCCCCGTGGGTCGTTCCACAGTGCGATGTCTCTGCCCATCTGGATTTCCTGAGGCATCCAGTGGTTGGCGCACGAGGCGAGGTACTTGTCCCAGGCCCAGGCGTACTTGAATGGCACCAACTGGTTGACATCGGCGCGTCCGTTGATGACGGCCTTGTCTTGCAGGCGAACACGGCCTTGTGGGGCCTGTTCGGTGACGTCGGATGAAAGGGGGTGCATGGCAAACTCCATGTGAGGGACACCCACGCGGCAAGGTCGCACCCTGTAGCAGGGCTGACTCGAATGCGCGCGCAGGCGGAATGCACGGGAGTGCGCCACAGGCGCATCGCCGTGCGGCGGAAGGGCTTTGCCCGTGTTCCTCGTTCTGAAGACGAGGGGGCGTGGATGCGAGCAAGGTGCGCCATGGCCGCATGAGGGCCATAGACGGCGATGCCTTGCTGAAGAACTCCGAGGCTGACTTGTGCGCCATCGAACTGGCGCCAGGCCTGTCAGCTGCCTGTGGGGGAGAACCTTTCCGGAGCAGGCCGCGTACTGCCTGATGGGCGAGGGCGACCTGCTCTGGAAAGGAAGCCATCGGCTTCCTCTCGCTGCTTACTGCACTACTCGATCAATTCCAGGGTGTGAGCCTGATGCCCTTGTGAAACTGTCAGCCGGAAAGTGTGCCCGTGCAGGACGGGGTACTTTTCCAGCTTGAGGTCGACGAGCATGCCCTGCAAGGTTTCCCTGGGATCAACCGCCCGAAGCAATCGAATCAGATCGGCCAGAGCTTGGGCATCGGCTTCTCGATCATCTTCGTGATACTGGTCGTTGCCATCCACGAAGCTGCAAGCCTGATCGACGGCACATCCCGAGGCTTCTTGAGCAGGGACGTAGATCGCATCCTCATGGCTGAAGCCGTCTTCATGAATGTCAGCGACTTCATCCTTGATGCGGATGCGAACATGCTTGCACAGCAGGACTTCGGCATCCAGCCACCGTCCTTCGAACGAGGCTTGGCGTTGAAGATCGACGGGCTCGATCACCACGTCATCGGGATCGAGGTGCCTGACATGGGAATGCACCCAGTGGCCCATCGACAGGCTAGACGTGTGAATGATCACGTGACCCTTGGCCTGGGCGAACATCCAGCAGGCGGCTGTGGCGCTGTCGGGATAGTCGATGTCGGTAAGAGTAACTTGGCCCGACAACACGTCGTCGCGTGTGATGGGCTGCTTCACGGCTTCCAGGAAATCCAGTTGCCGGAAGGGCGCTTGGCGCGGGTAGCCGCTGATCGTGTCGCAAATCGACAAGGGCAGGCAGTCGACATCGTTGAAGACTTCGGTATGGGACCAGTGCTTGGCAGCGTCAAAGAAGGCTTCGACGAACTGGGGTGCAGGCAAGGTGGCCTTTGTTTCTTGCAGCGCATCGAGCCAAAGCGCACTGATGGCTTGGTGCACAAGTTTGACCTGCTCGTCTTCGTCGATGAGCTTCTCCCGGTCAGGCAGGCGAGCCATGAACTTGGTCGGGTCCAGATGGACCACGTTGGCAGGCTCTTCGCAGGAGTAGTACGTCGGTGCCTGGTAGACCCGAAAGCCTTGCAGATAGACGACCGTGCGCCGGGCAAACTTGCCATCCTTGAGGCCTTCAAGGTGAATATGGCCCACTGAGGTGGTCTGCGCATTCAGGGCCGGCAGGGCGTGCGGCCGGGCAATGTCCAGGCCATTGAAGGTGACGGGAACGGGAAAGCCTCGGCACAAATCCGGCATCCGGTGAACCAGGCCTTCGAGTTCGACCCCGAAGAGGACGATGGCTGTTCCGATCGGTAGGCGCATGTCGGAGTCGGTTTCCTGCACAGGAATCGGCGCTTGAGCCAATGCGGCTGCGGTGTCGATGTCCACGAACTGGCCTTTGGAGGCAACGATGCAGCGGCCAGCGGCATACAGACATTTGGAAAAACCAATGCCAAATGGCGCTTCTTCATGCCGGGTGGTCTCATCCCAGCCGGTTTCGTTGAACGTCAGCAGCTTCTGGAAGTCGTCGATGCCGCAGCCGTTGTCTTGGATGCTCAGTGTCTTGTTCTGTTCATCGTGAATGATCACGATGAGCGTAGCGCCAGCGCGTCGCGCGTTTTGCAGCAGCTCCGTCACCAGTGTGAAGCGGTCGGTGAAGGCAAAGCGCTGGTTGCGTAGTGCACCTTCGTGGTTGATGCGAACTTGGATGTCCATGAATTTCTCCATTCGTGGGGGGCTGCGCGTTAGCAAAAAAAACCCGCTGTGTTCAATTGAATTCGGCCGGTGTGAGCAACTGGCCCAGCTTGAGTGCCTCGGTGAGGCTGTGGGTGGCGAACTGCAAGGGCGTCATGAACTGAGTGCTGACGACGTCCTGGTCTTCGTTGAGCCGATCGATCTTGAGATACAGCTCATGCCACTCCACGCGATAGCGCAACTGGTCGGCGCTGGCGATCACAAAGGTTCTGCCAGGCTGGCCCGTGAGCACTTCGCTTTCCTTGATGAGGTACTCGACTTCTTCCAGCGTGCGGACCCTGTGCATGTCAGCGCCAGTGGTGTGGCCGTGGCGAGGTGTCTGTTGCATGATGATCTCCATCAGGTGGGCGGTTTGAGTCGCAGCTTGTTGGCTGGCGTGCGTCAAACCAGTGAGAGTCGGGATACAGGCTTTGGCTGTCATCAGGCGATAGGCAAGCACATGGGTCAAAGTCCGGTGTCTCGTCCATCTGCACAGGCCAGTCACGCAAGGCGCAAGCCATCTTCATGTCGTCTTCGTAGTCCAGTTGCCCGGCAAAGCCATAGGCCATCAGCACGATGGCCAGCAGAGCAAAGGTCTCGAGGGCTGATATGACTTTCATGTGATGCGTCCTCCTATGCAAAGAGATCGCCTTCAGACGCATAGCGGCGAATCTGTTCA
>RXJO01000391.1 GCA_003987795.1 Curvibacter sp. | reverse complement strand
CGCTTCTGCCGGGACACCCCGGCTGCGCTGACCGTTGGTCCTGGCACCGGGGCCGCCCGGTGCGATGGTATTTTCTGCCAATCAAATTGGCTCAATCGGCGATTGGCCCGGTCCCTGGAAATGCGCAAACTGAAGGCCTGAATCCGCTCGAAGAAGCGGGTCGGGTCCTCAAATCCAGGAGACAAGACATGCGCTTTTCACGTCGATCCGCCTTGCAGGCCCTGGCGGCCACAGGGCTGGCCGCCGGTGGGGCCGGGGCCTTCGCCCAGGCTTATCCGGCCAAGCCAATCCGTCTGGTGGTCCCTTATCCGGCAGGGGGTGGCACTGACATCCTGGCCCGCATCCTGGCCACGCAGTTGGCGCAGAACTGGGGGCAACCGGTGCTGGTCGACAACAAGCCCGGGGCCAGCGGCATGCTGGGCAACGACCTCGTGGCCAAGGCCGCGCCCGACGGCTACACGGTGCTCGTGAGCATCACGGCCATGATCCAGTCGCCGGCACTTTATGCCAAGGTGCCTTACGACGTGCTGCGTGATTTCGCTCCGGTGTCGCAATTGGCCACCTCGTCGGATCTGTTCATCGTGCCCTCGAGTTCGCCGGCCAGGACGCTGGCCGAATTCATCGCGCTGGCCAAGTCGCGGCCGGGCAAGCTCAACTACGGCACCTATGGCAATGGCACCTCGTCTCACATGCATGGCGAACTGCTCAAGATGGCGGCCGGCATCCAGCTGATCTCGGTGCCCTACAAGGGCGCCGGCCCCGAGGTCAACGACCTGCTCGGCGGCCAACTGGATTCGGCCTTTGTCGACGTCACCTCGATCACCCCGCACCTGCGATCCGATCGCATCCGCGTGCTGGCCATCACGGGCACCCAACGGCACCCGGCATTGCCCGAGGTCGCCACCCTGGGGGAGCAGGGCCTGAAAGGCTTCGAGTCCAACGGCTGGTTTGGCGTCTTCCTGCCGGCCGGCACGCCGCGTCCCATCGTCGACAAGCTGTCGGCCGAGGTGCAGCGCATCGTGGCCGGCAACGAATTGAACACCCGCCTCAGGGCCATGGGCCTGACGCCGGTGGGCGGCACGCCCGAGCAACTTCAGGCCGTGCTGACCAACGACTTGCCGAAGTGGGAGCGCATCGTGCGCGACGCCCGGATTTCCATCGAGTAATCGGCGGCCAGCGCCGCTCCAGGCAGATTTTTCGAACCCAGGGCCCATGGCGGGCCCGCAGGAGACCTTCATGAGTGCTGTTCAAGCGTCGCAACGTGCCGTCCATGTCGTGGGTGTGGGCATGATCCCTTTCACCAAACCCGGGGCCAGTGAGCCCTACACCGTGATGGGGGCCCGTGCCGCCCGTCTGGCCCTCGACGACGCCGGCGTGGATTACGCCCAGGTGCAGCAAGCTTATGTGGGCTATGTGTATGGCGACTCGACTGCCGGCCAGGCGGCCATCTACGGTGTGGGCCTGAGTGGCATCCCGGTGTTCAACCTCAACAACAACTGCTCCACCGGCTCGAGCGCCTTGTTCCTGGCGCGCCAGGCGGTGGCCAGCGGCATGGTCGAATGTGCCATTGCCCTGGGCTTCGAGCAGATGCAGCCCGGCGCGCTCAAGGGGGCCTGGGATGACCGTCCCTCGCCCATGGCCCGTTTCGCCGAAGACATGGACGCGCACCAGGGCTTTGAGCCCCAGACACCGCGCGCTGCGCAGTTCTTCGGTGGCGCCGGGCGCGACTACATGCGCCAGTACGGCGCCCGGGCCGACACCTTCGGCCGCATTTCGGTCAAGGCCCGCCAGCACGCGGCTCGCAATCCGCTGGCCTTGTTCCGTCAGCCCCTCACGCTCGACGAGGTGATGGCCTCGGCCACCGTGTTCGATCCACTCACCCGCTTCCAGTGCTGCCCACCCACCTGCGGGGCGGCGGCCGCGGTGGTCTGCTCGGCCGACTTCGCCAAGCGGCACGGCCTGGACCAGCGCGTGGTGATCGCCGCCCAGGCCATGACCACCGACACCCCTAGCACCTTCGACAGCGATGACATGCGCAAGGTGGTGGGCTACGACATGAGCGCAGCGGCGGCGCGCCAGGTCTACGAGGCGGCCGGCATCGGCCCCGAGGACCTGGACGTGGTGGAGCTGCATGACTGCTTCACCGCCAATGAGCTCATCACCTATGAGGCCCTGGGCCTGACCCCCGAGGGCACGGCCGAGAAATTCATTCTCGACGGCGACAACACCTATGGCGGACGCATCGTCACCAACCCCTCGGGCGGCTTGCTGTCCAAGGGGCATCCGCTGGGCGCCACCGGTCTGGCGCAATGCACCGAGCTGGTCTGGCAACTGCGCGGCCAGGCCGAGCAGCGTCAGGTCGAAGGTGCCCGCCTGGCCCTGCAACACAACCTGGGCCTGGGCGGGGCCTGCGTGGTCACCCTGTACCAGGCCGTTTGAGGGAAGGGCCGCCATGATCGACAAAAAGTTCATCGGGCATGTGATGCCCCGCTTCAGTGCCCT
>RXJO01000599.1 GCA_003987795.1 Curvibacter sp. | reverse complement strand
GAGTCGACAGCCGCCACTCGCTCGATCCCGGTCCCCACCATGGGCTTCTCGGGACGCAGCACCGGCACAGCCTGACGCGACATGTTGGCACCCATCAATGCGCGGTTCGCATCGTCGTGCTCCAGGAACGGAACCAGCGAAGCCGCGACCGACACGATCTGGGCAGGCGACACGTCCATGTACTGCACGCGCTCGGCGCTCAGCAGGGTCGATTCACCCTTTTCACGGGCCGACACCAGGTCACCCGTCAGACGCCCTTCGGCGTCCAGGGTGGCGTTGGCCTGGGCGATCACGTACTTGCCTTCCTCAATGGCCGACAGGTAATCGATCTGGTCGGTCACCTTGCCGTCCACCACGCGACGGTACGGGGTTTCGATGAACCCGTACTCGTTCAGGCGGGCGTACAGGGCCAGCGAGTTGATCAGACCGATGTTCGGACCTTCAGGCGTTTCAATCGGGCAGACGCGACCGTAGTGGGTCACGTGCACGTCACGCACTTCGAAGCCGGCACGTTCGCGGGTCAAACCGCCCGGGCCAAGGGCCGACACGCGGCGCTTGTGGGTGATTTCGGCCAGCGGGTTGGTCTGGTCCATGAACTGGGACAGCTGCGAAGCACCGAAGAACTCCTTGAGCGCCGCGGAGATCGGCTTGGAGTTGATCAGGTCGTGCGGCATCAGCGGCTCTTGCTCAGCCTGACCCAGACGTTCCTTCACGGCCTTCTCGATGCGAGCCAGACCTGTGCGGTATTGGTTTTCGGCCAACTCGCCCACGCAACGCACGCGGCGGTTGCCCAAGTGGTCGATGTCGTCGACTTCGCCATTGCCGTTGCGCAGATCCACCAGGATCTTGACCACAGCCAGGATGTCTTCGTTGGTCAACACCATCGGACCTGTCGACTCTTCGCGACCGATCTTGGCATTGAACTTCATGCGGCCGACACGCGACAGATCGTAGGTGTCGGGGTTGTAGAACAGGCGTTGGAACAGCGCCTGCACAGCGTCTTCGGTCGGCGGCTCGCCGGGGCGCATCATGCGGTAGATGGCGACGCGAGCAGCGAACTCGTCGGTGGTCTCGTCGGTGCGCAGGGTTTGCGAGATGTACGGACCTTGGTCCAGCTCATTCGTGTAGATGCACTGCAGGTCGAGGATGCCGGCGCTGCGCAGCTTCTTCAGCAACGCTTCGGTCAGCTCATCGTTGGCCTTGGCCAGGATTTCGCCGGTGTCGCCATCGACGATGTTGCGAGCCACCACGCGGCCAATCAGGAAGTCTTCGGGGACGCTGACGTGCGTCGTGCCCGATTGCTCGAGCTCACGGGTGTGACGTGCCGTGATGCGCTTGTCCTTGGCCACCACCACCTTGCCAGACTTGTCGGTGATGTCAAAACGGGCCACTTCACCGCGCAGGCGCTCGGGCACGAATTCCATCTGTGCGCCGCTGTCCATCAGACGGAAATTGTCGTTGACGAAGAAATTGGCCAGGATCGACTCAGGATTCAGGCCGATGGCCTTGAGCAGTGTGGTGACCGGCATCTTGCGGCGACGGTCGACACGGAAATACAGCAGGTCCTTGGGGTCGAATTCGAAATCGAGCCACGAGCCGCGGTAAGGAATCACGCGAGCCGAGAACAGCAACTTGCCCGAGCTGTGGGTCTTGCCCTTGTCGTGTTCGAAGAACACGCCAGGCGAACGGTGCAACTGGGACACGATCACGCGCTCAGTACCGTTGATGATGAACGAGCCCTTGTCGGTCATCAGGGGCACTTCGCCCATGTAGACCTCTTGCTCTTTCACTTCTTTGACCACCTTGGACTGCGCGCTGGAGGATTCGCGGTCGTAAATGATCAGCTGGACTTTGGCACGCACTGCCGAGGCGAAGGTCAAACCACGGGTTTGGCATTCACGAACATCGAACGCGGGTTTGGCGAGGTTGTACTCGACAAACTTCATCTCCACGAAACCGTTGTGCGAGACGATGGGGAAAGCAGCCTGAAATGCGGCCTGCAGACCTTCGTTGGTACGTTTCTGGGGGGCAACATCTGCCTGCAGGAATGCGGTGTAGGCATCCTTCTGCATCTGCAGCAGGTAAGGCACTTCGAGCACGCTGTCGCGGCTGCCGAAACTTTTGCGGATTCGCTTGCGTTCGGTGTATGAATAGGCCATGAAATCTCCGGGCAAAGACATGAGTCCTGGGTCTTCGACGACTGGACCCGCGGGGCGGTGGTGCACGCTGGGCACACACGTGCGGGCTTGGCGGTTGGCCACTACCAACCATGGCTGACGGCGATGCATTGCACATCACCCGGACCAAGGCATCTTCTGCTGTCGGGGTCAGAAGACACTCAAAAGCCGCCAGTCTGCGGCTTTTGGGTGCGCTCTGCGAGACGCATCCTATAAGCACCAAAGGCTGGAGGCCCTTTGTGAGCACTCCAGCCTCTGAGCGAGACCCAATTACTTGAGTTCGACCTTGGCGCCA
>RXJO01000386.1 GCA_003987795.1 Curvibacter sp. | reverse complement strand
TGGGCAGCATTGGCAGCCGCTCCAACACGTCTCGCAAGTAGGCCCACGGGTCGAGCCCGTTCAGGCGTGCCGACTGCACCAGGGTCATCACGATGGCCGCGCGCTGGCCGGCGAGTTCGCTGCCCACAAACTGCCATGCACGGCGCCCCATGGCCCAGGGCTTGATCTGGCGCTCCAGATGGTTGTTGTCGATGGCGACCGCGCCGTCCTGCAGGTGTCGCGTCAACGCCGCCCAGTGCCCCAGCGTGTAGTCGATCGCCTTGGCCGTGGCTCCGCCATCCGGGACGAGGCGCCGCTCCAGGCCAAGCCACTGCTGGAGGTCCTCCCACAGCGGCTTGGCCAGCCGCTGCCGCTGGGCTCTGCGTTCTTCGTCGCTGAGGCCCTTGAGCTCACCCTCAACTTCGTAGATGCGAGCAAACCGCCGCAGCGCGTCCAGTCCGATAGGGCTCGTTGCGGCCTTGGTCAGCTCTTCGAAGTTCCGACGTGCGTGCGCGGCGCAGGCGGCGCTGAGGCGCCCTGGGTAATGCCGCGGGTCGACCACGGTGTCATACGCCCCGTAGCGGTCGGTGAGCAGCGTGCCGCTCCATCGCCTTTCGCCGAGCTTCTCGTCGCCGTTCAGGAAGGCCACCGGGTACTGCGCCCCGCGCCCTCGACAGAAGTCGTAGATGACGCCCGGCACCGCGTCGTGCCAACTTCGCGCGTACGCCCACATGTAGGCTTTGCGGGTCTTGCCTGCTCCGGGATCCAGCAAGGCCACCGGCGTCTCGTCGGCGTGCAGGACACGACTATCGAGGACGAAGTGCTTTTGCAGCTCGTACAGCGGCTCCAGCGCCGCGCCGACATGCCCCGTCCCGGCGGCCAATGTCGAGCGCGGGGTGTGCACGCCCGAGCGGGCGTTGATGCTCTCCTGCCGGTAGTACGGCAGGTGATCCACGAATCGACTGATCGCCGTGTGTGCCAGCAGCCCGCTGGCGGCGATGCCGCCCTCGATGATCTCCGGCACGCTCGGTGCCTGCTTGAGGACCTGGCAGTGCCGGCAGGCCCACTTGCCGTAGATGTGGCGATGCACGAAGAACTCGGCCGGCACGATGTCCAGTCGCTCGGTGACGTCTTCACCGATGCGCTTCATAGGCCGTCCGCAGCCGTGCTCCTGGCAGTCGGTGCTGTCGGGTTCGTGGCGATGCTCCACACGGCGCAGATGCTCCGGCAGTGCATTGCGGCGGGGCTTGCGTGGCGCTGCCTTGGGCTTGGTGCCAGCGGCCGCTGCAGCCGCCTCGGCTTCACGGCGCAGGCGCTCGAGCTGCGCACGCAGCGCCGCCTCGTCCTCGGCCAGGGTCTCCTCGAACAGGCGGCGCTGGTCAGCGTTCATGGCCTCGGACTTCGCGCCGTAGGTCCAGCGCTTCAGGCGGGACAGCTCGAACTGGATCTTCTCGATCTTGGCTTCGCGCAAGGCGATCTCGCGGTCCTTGCGCAGCAGCAGCGCGTCGCGCTGGGCCAGCGCCTGGTCACGTTCAGACAGTTGCTGCGCCTGGTCCTGCACCTGCTGCTGCAATCGGGCAATCAGTACCACGACCTCGGGCGAGAGGCCAGCAGAATCAGAAGGAGGAAGACCACGCATGCTGTGCATGCGTGGCATCGTGCCAAAGCTTGCCGACAAGGGCTATCGGCACATGCACTGTCAACCGATTCACGGGTGACGTGCAGGCGAAGCTCAGGCCCGGGTGATGCAGCTGAGCTCAGGCAGGCGCTGCCACGGCAGGCCCAGCACCAGGGCATTGAACTGCGCGGCCGTGAGCGCCAGAGAAGGCGTGACGCCCGCCACCGGCCAGACGAAGCGGCCGGTGTTCAGGCGCCGTGCGGCGCACCACACGCCGAAGCCGTCGTGCACGAGCAGCTTGATGCGGGTGCCGCGCGCATTGGCGAAGAGATATCCGTGGTGGGCTTGGGCGACACCGAACACCTGCACCACGCGGGCGAGCAGCCGCTCGGTGCCGGCGCGCATGTCGATGGGCTCGGCCGACAGCCACATGGCGTCGATGCGGATCATCGAAGCAACTCGCGCATCCAGGCCGCGCACTCGCTGGCCGCACTGGCAGGCCACGTCACCGTGACAGCCGTCGCACCACGCTGCAGCTCGATGCGGATGTCTGCCATTTGCGCGGGTGCCTCAGGTGCTGGCAGGCTCACCGGGACAAATGCCGCCTTCACAGGTGCGACCTGCACATTGGGCAAGTTCTTCCCGGGCGCGTCAACCAACGGCGTCATCTCCGCCTGACGCACCCAGCGGCGCAGCAGGTTGGCGTTGACGCCATGGGCCATCGCCACGGCGGCCATGGACATCCCCGGCTGCATGCAGGCTGCCACGGCATTGGCCTTGAACTCGTCGCTGTGCAGGCGACGACGGCGCCGGGTCCCGGCGGGTTGATCGGGAAAGGTCATACGTATCCACCAAAAGTTGAGGTGGACACGAGACTCCTATGTGCCTAACGATTCCTCAAGATGGTCTGACTGGACGCTCACG
>RXJO01000033.1 GCA_003987795.1 Curvibacter sp. | reverse complement strand
TTCATCGCCGTACTCGATGCGCTTGGCGTCGTAGTCGTCCTCGGACATGATGCTGAACTTCTTCAGCGGGGTCATGCCGGGGTCAACCACAACATAGGCTTCGAAGTACAGCACGCGCTCGATGTCGCGCAGCGTCATGTCGAGCACCAGGACCAGACGCGAAGGCAGCGACTTCAGGAACCAGATGTGGGCGCAGGGCGCGGCCAGGTCGATGTGACCCATGCGTTCACGACGCACCTTGGTCTGGGTGACTTCGACGCCGCACTTTTCGCAGATGACACCGCGGTGCTTGAGACGCTTGTACTTACCGCACAGGCACTCGTAGTCCTTGATGGGGCCGAAGATCTTGGCGCAGAACAGACCGTCACGCTCGGGCTTGAAGGTCCGGTAGTTGATGGTCTCAGGCTTCTTCACCTCACCGAAAGACCAGGAACGGATCTTCTCAGGCGAAGCCATGCCGATGCGGATGGCATCGAAATGCTCATCGGGCGTGAATTGCTTGAACAGGTCGAGTAGCGATTTCATGTGACTCTTTCCTTTTCAAATTAAGAACGTTCGAGTTCGATGTCCAGGCCCAGGGAACGGATTTCCTTGACCAGCACATTGAACGACTCCGGCATGCCGGCTTCGATGGCGTGTTCGCCCTTGACGATGCTTTCGTACACCTTGGTACGGCCTTGCACGTCGTCGGACTTGACGGTGAGCATTTCCTGCAGAACGTAGGCGGCGCCGTAAGCTTCCAGCGCCCACACTTCCATTTCCCCGAAACGCTGACCACCGAACTGGGCCTTGCCGCCCAGCGGTTGTTGCGTGACCAGGGAGTACGGACCGGTGGAACGGGCGTGCATCTTGTCATCGACCAAGTGGTGCAACTTCAAGAAGTGCATGTAGCCGATCGTGGTCGGACGCTCAAAGGGTTCACCTGTGCGGCCGTCGATCAGGTTGGCCTGGGTGCGTGCGGCGGTCAGACCCTTGGCAGCAGCGATGTCGTCCGGGTAGGCGAGCTTCAGCATGGCGCGGATGTCGTCCTCAGAGGCTCCATCGAAGACCGGGCTCGCGAACGGCACACCGGACTTGAGGTTTTCAGCCATCGTCAGGACTTCGTCATCGCTCAGTTGCGAGAGGTCTTCCTTGCGACCATAGGAGTTGTAGAGCTCTTCGAAGAACTTGCGCAACTCGGCCAGGCGACTTTCAGCCTGCAGCATGTTGCCGATGCGTTGACCAATGCCCTTGCCGGCCCAGCCCAGGTGAACTTCCAACACCTGACCCACGTTCATCCGCGAAGGCACGCCCAGCGGGTTCAAGACGATGTCGGCAGGGGTGCCGTCGGCCATGTAAGGCATGTCTTCGACCGGAACGATCTTGGACACCACACCCTTGTTGCCGTGACGGCCGGCCATCTTGTCACCAGGCTGCAGACGACGCTTGACGGCCAGGTACACCTTGACCATCTTCAGAACGCCAGCGGGCAGTTCATCGCCCTGGGTCAGCTTCTTGCGCTTTTCTTCAAAGGCCAGATCGAAGCTGTGACGGGTCTGCTCCAGCGAATTCTTGATGGATTCGAGCTGGGTGGCGACTTCGTCTTCTGCCGGGCGGATGTCGAACCAGTGGAACTTCTCGACCGAGCTCAGGTAGGCCTTGTCGAGCTTGGTGCCCTTGGCCAGCTTTTGCGGGCCACCGTTGGCGACACGGCCGGTCAGCAGCTTCTCGATACGGTCGAAGGCGTCGGCTTCAACGATGCGCAACTGATCGTTCAGGTCGAGACGGAAACGCTTTAGCTCATCGTCGATGATCTGCTGAGCGCGCTTGTCACGGGTGATGCCCTCACGGGTGAACACCTGCACGTCGATCACGGTACCTTGCTAGCCCTGATCCACACGCAGCGAGGTGTCCTTCACATCGGAAGCCTTCTCGCCGAAGATGGCGCGCAGCAGCTTCTCTTCAGGCGTCAGGGTGGTTTCACCCTTGGGGGTGACCTTACCCACCAGCACGTCGCCAGGCTGCACTTCGGCGCCGACGTAGATGATGCCCGACTCGTCCAGGCGGTTCAGTTGCTGCTCGGACAGGTTCGGGATGTCGCGCGTGATTTCTTCAGCACCCAGCTTGGTATCACGGGCCATCACCACCAACTCCTCGATGTGGATCGAGGTGTAGCGGTCATCAGCCACCACGCGTTCGGAGATCAGGATCGAATCTTCGAAGTTGTAGCCGTTCCAGGGCATGAAGGCGATCAGCATGTTCTGGCCGATGGCGATTTCGCCCAGATCGGTCGAGGCACCGTCGGCGATCACGTCACCCTTGGCCAGCTTGTCACCACGCTTGACGATCGGACGCTGATGGATGTTGGTGTTCTGGTTGGAACGCTGATACTTGATCAGGTTGTAGATGTCCACACCCACTTCACCGGCCACGGCTTCGTCGTCGTTCACACGCACCACGATGCGGGTGGCATCAACATAGTCCACCACGCCACCACGGTTGGCCGTGACCACGGTACCGGAGTCGACAGCCGCCACGCGCTCGATCCCGGTCCCCACCATGGG
>RXJO01000212.1 GCA_003987795.1 Curvibacter sp. | reverse complement strand
GGCGATTTCGGCCGAGCCGGTGGCGATGCTGTCGCTGCTCAGGCGCACCTGGCCCACGATGTCGACCAGGCGCTCATTCATGTACTGCAGGGCACGCAGCAGGTCGGCGGGTTCATCACGGCCCTGGATGTCGAATTGGGTGGTCAGATCGCCCTCGGCCACCGCCTCGGCAACAGCCACGCCAGTGACCAAGGGCTGGGTGATGGAACGGGTGACCAGCATGGCCAACACGGCACCCATCAACACCGCCAGGGCGATCATGCCAATGGATACGAGCAAGGCCTGCTGGTAGCTGACGGTTGCAGCCGCCGTTGATTTGTCGGCGCCATCGACATTGATCATCACAAGCTTCTCTGCCTCTGCTGTGATGACAGAGAAAGCCCGGGCGCTGTCTCCCACAGCCATCTGTCGAGCGGCTTCTTGATCGCTTGCGTTGCCTGAAGAGAGTTGCAAAAGCTTGTTTTCCAACGCAAGCCAAGCCTGAAAGTTGCTGCGCATTTTTTCAAAGCTCTGCTTTTCCTCAGCAGAAGCAATCAAGGGTTCGTACTGCGCAAAGAGCTTCGGAAGCTTCTGGCCCAGCTCTTCTTCACTCCGTTTTTGCAGCGCAAGCTTGGCCTCAGGACTGCTTTCCAACAGATGGCTCAGCCCAGCACGACGGGCTCGGTTCAATGAGGCGCGGATGTCGCCAATCACCTTGATGCTGGGCAACCAGTTGGTGCCCAGGTCTTTGGCGTAAAAGTTCGCCTGGCTGGTCTGGTACATGCCGAAGCCGCCCAGCAGGGTCAGCAACAGCAGCACGGTGGCAAATGCCAAGCCCAGTCGGGCGCCGATCTTGACTTGTCTCAGGGTGTTCATCCGGACCTCCATCCGCTATCGAAATGTTCAAAACAACAGATCTCATGATAATCACTTTTCATTGAAAAACAAGCATTGATATCATTTCAAGTGAAATTAAAGCTAATTCAAGTTGCCATATCTAGGCTTTCGCCCCGCTCAATCGGCGTTGCAAACAAAAGAAATATCATTTCTATTTATTTTGTTCTACAGCAGGATGACCGCACTGACCACCCCCGCCATGTCATGCTTGCACCTCCGCCGACGCCAGCCCACCCTTGAAACCAAGACCCCAGAATCCCGCCATGACCTCCCTGCATCGCCTCTACCTCGCCGGGTTCGACGTGTTCAGGCCCGACGCCCGTGAGCACGGCCTGGCCCTGCAGCAACTGTGTCGCCAACACGGCTTTGAAGGCCACTACCCCACCGATCCCAACCCGCCACCCGACTTGCAGGGCGCCGCCTTGGCCCAATGGATTCTGCAGAGCAACCTGACGGCGATCCGGCAGGCCGATGGGGTACTGGCCAACCTCAACCCCTTCCGAGGGCTGGAGCCTGATTCGGGGACCGCCTTTGAAGTGGGCTTTGCACATGCGCTTGGCAAACCCGTCTGGGCCTATGTCGAGGACGATCGGCCGCTGATCGAGCGCGTGCCCCATCAGGCAGGCGATGACGGACGCCTGTTCGACGCCCAGGGCCTGCAGGTGGAAGACTTCGGCCTGCCCCTGAACCTGATGCTGGCCTGCAGCGTGCGGCTGGTGCGCGGCGATGCGGCGGCCTGTCTGCAGGCCATGGCCGCAGTGCGTGACGCCAGGCCCGATGGCACCAGTTGACACACGGCAGCAGCAGGCGGAGGCCCATGGATAATTCAGAGCGCAGCACCCGCCCAGCGGCCCGTGCCTGCTCACACGTTCTTGAACACGCAGATCCCATCGACATGTCGCACCAGCCCATCCTTGATCGCCGCCTGATACACCGCCTCCCTCACCACCTCGCGGCCCTGTTGCTGTGCGCTTGCGCCTGCGCTGGTTCGCCCACCCGCGCCGACAGCCTGGCCTCATCGGCCTCCAGTGCCGGATCGGCCGCCAGCGGCAGCGTCTCCGATTCGCTGCATGGTTCGAGCAACAGCTCGGCTGACAGCTCGCGCGACGCGCGCCAGGTGGCCAATGGTGATTACCGCATCCTGGCGCTGGTGCCGACTCCTGAGCGCCCGGGCAAGCTGCGACTGACGCTGCGGTGGGAGGCGCCTTTGGCACAAGCGGAGGCCCTGGCGCCGGGCGAAGCGACCTCTCTGATGCTGGATCTGCCGATCGAGGTGGTGCGCGAGCAGGGTCTGGGCACCGGGGGCACGGTGCACGCCGAGCGCCGCGTGTATGGCATCGAATTCAGTCGCGCGGACAACCGCCACCCCTTCTTTCTGGTGCTGGCAGACGACTGGCACGACGATCTGACTGCCCGCCGCGTCATCGGCCTGTGAGCCCCCGGGCGATGCGCGCACGGCTCGTGGGTCTGGCCCTCGCCTGCGGCCTGGCGGGGGGGCTGGGCTCGGCCCAGGCCGCCGGGCTGGCCTCGTCAGGGTGGTGTGAGCGCAGTCCCACCCTGAGCGCAGCCGACCAGGACACCCTGCTGCGCTTTGCCGGCGTGCTGCGCGCCGAACTGGACGCCAGCGGCGAAGACACTGTGCTGATCAGCCGCTCGGGCCTGGA
>RXJO01000535.1 GCA_003987795.1 Curvibacter sp. | reverse complement strand
ACGCGGTTCCAGGATCGATGCCCACCGCCTGATGCCCGTCCACCGGGCGTCTGCCGCCCAGACTCCTAGCCGCCTCGATCAGATCTTCGTAGCACAACAAGCCGTTGAGCTGCGTGTTGGGCGGCATGTGCGAGCGGTCGCACATCAGCACAAAGTGCTGCACTGTGGGCAGCTTGTCGGCCACCGATTCCACCAGGGGCAAAAAGCTCAGGTCGAAGCACAGCACCTGATCCTGGGCATGGTTGACGATCCAGCTCAGTTGGTCCGGATGCAGGCGAGGATTCAGGGTGTGCAGCACTGCACCGCTTCCAGACACGGCGTAGTACAGCTCGAGATGCCGGTAGCCGTTCCAGGCCAGGGTGCCCACGCGCTGACCCACTTGCACACCGAGGCTGGCCATGGCCTGCGCCATGCGGCGTGCCCGTTGGGCCAGGTCCCGGTAGGTGTAGCGGTGCACATCGCCTTCGACGCGGCGGGACACCAGCCATTGGTCCCCATGGTGGCGTTCAGCGTGTTGCAGCAAAGCAGAGATCAGCAGCGGCTGCTGCATCATGAGTCCGTTCATGGTGGATATCCTCAAGGTTTCAAAGACAAAGGGCAGGCATGGGCCTGCCCTGGAGGCCGGGCAACGATTCAGTTCAGTTGGGGGGCTTGCGGAAGTCGTCCCGCGCGGTTCAGATTGGGGGGTCTGAGCCGAGGTACCGTGAGCCTGGGGCGCAGGTGGCTGTGCCCCGGCCTGGGTCAGGGGTTGAGCTGGATGTTGAAGGCCCGCACGATGGCGCCGTTGCGCTCGTAGTCGGTCTTCATCAACTGGGCCAACTGCGTTGTGGTTTGTTGGGCTTCGGTTTCAAACCCCGCCGCGGTCATGCGTTCGCGAACCTTGGGCGATTGCGCAGCCTTGGCGATCACGGTGTGGATCTTCTCCAGCAGATCATTCGACAGGCCTGCCGGAGCGATCACCCCCAGCCAGTTGCTGAAGACCAGGTCTGGATAGCCCTGTTCGGCCAAGGTGGGAACTTCGGGCAGCAAGGGCGAGCGCATCTTCGATGCCACCCCATAGGCACGCAGCTTGCCGGCCTGAACCATGGCGCGTGAGGTCACGATGCCATCGAACATGATGGGGATCTGCCCCCCCATGACCTGGGTGAGCGCCGGCGGTGAGCCTGCAAAAGGAATGTGCTGCAGGTCGAGGCCAGCCTTCTGATTCAGGATCATGCCGGCGAACTGCGAGCTGGTGCCCGCGCTGTACGAAGCAAAGCTGAATTTGCCCGGGTTGGCCTTGAGGTAAGCCACCAGCTCTTTCAGGTCCTTGGCTGGCAGGGCCGGGTTGCCGACCAGCACCATGCCCGCGCGAGCCACCACGGCCACCGGCTTGATGTCGCGCAGCGGGTCAAACCCCGTTTTCATGACATGCGGGATCTCGGTCAGCACATTGCTGGCAGTCAGCATCAGGGTCTGCCCGTCCGGGGGGGCGCTCTTGAGCGCCTGCGCGGCAATGGCGCCACCCGCACCGGGGCGGTTGTCCACGATCACGGGCTTGCCCAGTTCGGTGCCGAGTTGGTCCGCCATCAGGCGGGCAATGACGTCCATGGTGCCACCGGCTGGCGCGGGGACCAGCAAGGTCACGGGGCGGTCTGTCCAGGCCATGGCGGCCGGCAGGGCCAGCGCGAGGGCACTGGCGCAGGCGGCTCGGCGCACCAGGGCACGCAGGGTGTGAAAGTTCATCGTTGTCTCCTGATTGTTGGGGGCCCGGCAGGGGGCCATATGCCGGGCATGGCCTGTCTCAGCCATGCCGCCATCGTAGGCAGGGTGCAAGGCCTATGCTTGATAATTTGGGACATCAAGTTTCGAATTTGGGACATTTCATGGCGTCCACCCTCCGCACTGTGCGAAGCGCCAGCCTCAGCGGCTACCCGGATCTGGCTCAGTCCCTGGGGTTGAACGCGCCTGCCATGTTGCGGCATGCGGGCCTGCCGCCGCGAGCGCTGGACGACCCCGACACCCTGATCTCGGCAGATGCTGTGGCCCAGTTGCTGGAAGACAGCGCCCATGCCTGCGGCATCGAGGATTTCGGCTTGCGCCTGGCCGCTGGTCGGACCTTGTCCCACCTCGGGCCGATCGGCCTGGTCATGCGTGCCGAGTCGACTGCGCTTGCGGCTTTGAACACCTTGTTCCGGTACCGCCGGCTGCTCAATGCCTCGCTGTTGACGCGCCTGGACACGCTGGCAGACACGGTCACCATCCGCGAAGACTTGCTGGTGCAGCGTTCTGCGTCCATCCGGCAAGCCACCGAGCTGGTCCTGGGGGTGATGTTCCGCATCCTGAAAGAGCTACTTGGCCCTGAATGGCAGCCGATGCGGGTGGCCGTGATGCACCGTCCCCCACGGGACGACTCGCGGCACCGGGCCTTTTTTGGGCCCACGCTGGTCTTCAACCAGGACTTCACGGGCATCGTCTGTTCGGCCGCCCAGCTCAACGCCCCGCTCAATCACAGCGACCCGCGCATGGCCCGATTTGCGCTGAAGCTGCTCGACCAGGCCTTGAGCCGACAGCCCCAAGAGGCCCAAGAAACAGTGCGCCAATTGATCGTGGCCTTGTTGCCCGGTGGCCGCTGCACAGCCCAGCAGGTGGCGGCCCACCTGGGTGTGGACCGGCGCACCCTCCATCGCCACCTGAGTGCGGAGGGCACGACCTTCTCCAATTTGCTGGACCAGGTTCGGCAAAACCTGGCGCAGTGGCAGCTGGAGGCCAGCGATCTTCCTCTGAACGAAGTTGCAGGCCTGCTCGGGTTTTCTGCACCCAGCGCATTTGCGTACTGGTTTCGCCTACGTTTTGGGTGCAGCGCTTCTGCCTGGCGCCGCGGGCAGGATCTGATCCGTCTGGGTACGCCGCCAGGCGGACGGTGATTGGCCGAAATGGGTGGCGAACCAGCGGGTAAAGGCACTGGGGGTGCTGTAGCCCAGCAAATCGGCAATCCGTGTCATGTTGTATTGGGCGTTGGCGAGGTAACGCTGCACCAGCTCACGGCGCACCTCATTGAGCAGGTCGGTGAAGCTGGCCTGATCCTCATCCAGCTGACGCTGCATGGTGCGCACGCTCAAGCCCAGGCCCTGGGCCACGCACTCGCTGTTGGCCCGGCCCATCGGCAGCATCAGATAGATAGCCTGGCGCACCGCCTCGGTGGTGTTGTGATGGCTGTTTCTAGGCAGTGACTCGAGAAATCGCTGGGCATAGCTGGCCATCACCGGATCTGCCGAGGGATTGGGGGCATCGAGGTCGGCGGAGGAGAACACAAAACCATTGAACTCGCTGCCGAACTCGATGCGGCAATCGAAGACCTTGCGATGAACCGACAGGTCAGCAGGCGCTGCGTGGGTGAAGTTGACGCTGTGAGGGTGCCAGCACCCGCCCAAAAAAGCGGCACACATTCGAAACAGCACCCCGATGGCCAGCTCGGTCGCCTGTGGCGACAGCAGACCCACAACCACCTCTTCGCGCACGATCACCATCTTCCCCACGTTTTCGATCTGCATCGCGAGTGACTCGTTGAGCAGATGGCGGTACTGCAGCAGCGTGGCCAGCGCATCGCGCAAGCTGGCTTGGTGGCTGATCAACAGGCTGACCACGCCAAAGTCGGACAGTTGCCGCGCCTGCGCCATGCGCAGGCCAAAAGTGGGGCATTGGGAGGCCTGGGCGGCCGCCTCCAGCAGAGCCACCGCGGCCCGCGATGGTATGCGCTGCTCAGGGTCTTCGATCAAGGCCCGCGTCAAGCCTGCTTGGCGCAGCACTTCCTGGGGGTTCAGGTTCAGGGTCTGAGCCACGTCCAGAAACTTGGTCAGAACAGCCGAGCGGATCAGATTGGCCATGCATTCAGCGCGTTTTGCGGGGGTAGTTTTGGCATGAAATGCAAAGTCTGAGGCATGTTTTGCAAAGCTGCCAGTCGGGTCAATCCCTAGAGTCGGTTCATTCATTGAAGCCCTTGCAGGAGACAAAACCATGGCGCTCGCCGTTCGCATGCATGAAACCGGAGGACCCGAGGTTCTCCGCCTCGAAGAAGTGGCCGTGGGGGACCCAGGTGTGGGCCAGGTCCGGCTACGCCACCTGGCCGTGGGCCTCAACTACGCCGATACCTACTTTCGCAACGGCACCTACCCCGTTCCCTTGCCCAGCGGCATCGGGGTAGAAGCATCTGGCCTGGTCGAAGCGGTGGGGTCGGGGGTCCATCACCTGGCGGTGGGCGATCGCGTCACCTACACCGGCTTTCTCAACACCCTGGGGGCTTACTGCACCGAGCGACTCATCTCCGCCGCCCCGCTGATCAAGCTGCCTGACGAGATCTCCTGTGAAACCGCGGCCGCCATGACCATGCGGGGCCTGACCTCAGCCTACCTGATGCGTCGGATCCACCACTTCCAGGCCGGCCAGACGCTGTTGCTGCACGCCGCTGCGGGGGGCGTGGGTCTGCTGGTTGCGCAATGGGCCCGGCTTTTGGGCGTGAACGTCATCGGCACCGTGTCCAGTGAAGCCAAGGCCGAGGTGGCCATGGCCCACGGCTGTACCGCCACGATCAACTACAGCCATGAAGACGTGGCCACCCGGGTGCGCGAGATCACTGAAGGTGCCGGGGTCGACGTGGTCTTCGATAGCGTGGGGCGCAGCACCTTCATGGGGTCCCTCGACTCGCTCAAGCGACGTGGCCTGATGGTTTGTGTCGGCACAGCCAGCGGAACCATCCCGCCCTTCGATCCGCAATTGCTGGCCATGAAGGGGTCTCTTTACCTGACGCGACCGGCCCTGGCGGACTACATCGCCGACCCCGCCGAAAAGGCGGCCCTCGCCAGTGAGGTGTTCGGGCACGTGGCTGCAGGCCGCATCCGCATCGACATCGAGCACCGCTACGCCCTGCAAGACGCCGAGCAGGCGCACCGGGCACTCGAGTCACGCCAGACCACGGGGTCGTCGATCTTCGTGATCTGAACAGCCACCCCCACAAGACCGATAGGAGACATGACATGAAAATCCAAGCACTGACCTGCGCCATTGGCGCCGAGATCCAGGGCGTGAACCTGGCCGAAGCTGCGCGTGACGAGGGGTTGTTTGCCGAGATACGGGCTGCCTTGTTGCGCCATCGGGTGCTGTTCTTGCGTGACCAGAACATCAGGCGGGCCGACCACGTGGCTTTTGCCCGGCGCTTCGGCGAGTTGGAAGACCATCCGGTGGCCGGAAGCGACCCCGAGCACCCTGGCCTGGTGCGCATTTACAAGTCGCCCGAGCAGCCCAACGATCGCTACGAAAACGCCTGGCACGCCGATGCCACCTGGCGCGAAGCCCCTCCGATGGGCTGCGTGCTTCGTTGTGTCGAGTGCCCACCGGTGGGCGGCGACACCCAGTGGGCCAACATGGCACTTGCATACGATCGCCTGCCCGAAGGGGTGAAGCAGCAGATCGAGGGGCTGCGCGCGCGGCACAGCATCGAGGCCACCTTCGGCGCGGCCATGCCGCTCGACAGGCGCCTGGCCTTGAAGGCGCAGTTTCCCGATGCTGAACACCCCGTGGTGCGCACCCATCCCGAAACCGGCGAGAAGGTGTTGTTTGTGAACGCCTTCACCACACACTTCACCAACTTCCACACAGCCGATCGGGTGCGCTACGGCCAGGACTACACCCAGGGTAGCGCTGCGCTGCTCCAGTACCTGATCAACCAGGCCATGATCCCCGAGTACCAGGTGCGCTGGCGCTGGCAACCCAACAGCGTCGCGATCTGGGACAACCGCAGCACCCAGCACTACGCGGTGATGGATTACCCCCCCTGCCACCGAAAGATGGAACGCGCAGGGATCGTCGGCGACAAGCCCTATTGATCCGCCACAGCACCTGTTTCAACGCCCCCTCATTTGCCATTCAATCCGGAGACACACCATGAACTTCCTCGACGGCTCGAACTTTCCTGAAAACCAGCAAAAGTTGGTCATCACTGCAGCCCCTTACGGTCCCGAGTGGATGCCGGAAGACTTTCCGGAAGACATCCCCGTGACCATGGAAGAGCACATCCAGAAGGCGGTCGATTGCTACAACGCGGGCGCCACCGTGCTGCACCTGCATGTGCGCGAACTCGACGGCAAGGGCTCCAAGCGCCTGTCCAAGTTCAATGAGTTGCTGGCCGGCATCCGGGCCCGCGTGCCCGACATGATCCTGCAGGTCGGGGGCTCGATCTCGTTTGCACCCGAAGGCGACGGCGACGTGGCCAAATGGCTGTCCGACGACACCCGCCACATGCTGGCCGAGCTCACCCCTACCCCCGATCAGGTGACCATCGCCATCAACACCAACCAAATGAACGTGGTCGAGCAGATGTGCGAGGCCGACATCCGTGGCACCACGCTGGCCCAGCCCGCGATGTACCACGCCTACCGCGAGATGACCATTCCCGCAGGGCCTGAGTGGGTGGAGGAGCACATCCGCCGCCTTTCTGCCAAAGGCATCCAGACCCACTTCCAGTTGGCCAACATCACCCAGTTGGAGACCGTGGAACGCATGATGCGCCGTGGCGTCTGCAACGTACCGCTGATCCTGACCTGGGTGGCCATTGGCGGGGGCTTTGATCAACCCAATCTGTACAACCTGGCCAATTTTGTGCGCGGCTGTCCCGATGGGGCGGTGCTGACCCTGGAGTCGTCGATGCTCAATGTGCTGCCGCTGAACATGATGGCCATTGCCATGGGCCTGCATGTGCGCTGCGGCATTGAAGACAACATCTGGACCCAGCGGCGCGACCGCAAGATGGGCACCGTCGAGCAGATCGAGCAGCTGGTGCGGCTGGCGAAAGAGTTTGGCCGTGATGTGGCCAATGCCCGGGAGGCCCGCGAGATCTACCGGATCGGTACCTTCTACGACAACGCCGACCAAACTTTGGCGGCCAACGGCTTTGCCCCAAACCGGCGGCCTGCCCAGCGCAGCCCGCTCCAGCCTGCCTGACGCAGTGATGCGGTGATGCGGTGATGCGGTGATGCGGTGATGCGCCCCCCAGCGTCGAGCTGGTGCGGAGGTGTTTGCAGGGCGCGTCCGCAGGCCGCGCCCTTTTTTTTTCATGCCTTGAAGCCCTGAGACCTTCCATGCTTCCAACTGTTTTGATCGTCCCTGGCCTGCGCGATGCCATGCCAGGCCACTGGCAAACCCTGCTGGCTCAGCGCCTGCCTGACGCACGCAGCGTGCCCCCGATGGGCCGGCAGGATCTGAATTGCCAGGCCCGGGTCCGCGCCATTGAACAAGCCGTCGATGCCATCGACGGGCCGGTGCAACTGGTGGCCCACAGTGGGGGCTGCATCATGGTGGCGCATTGGGCACAGACCTCGGGCCAGTGCCACCGCGTGCACAGCGCCTTGATGGCCACGCCAGCTGATTTTGAAACCCCGATGCCCCCGGGCTACCCGAGCCTGGACGCACTGGCGAAGGGGGGATGGCTACCCGTGCCCAGGCAGCGATTGCCATTTCGCAGCCTGGTCGCTGCCAGCCGCAACGACCCACTGGGGCGCATGACGCGCATCGCCGAATTGGCGACGCAATGGGGCAGCGAATGTCTGGACTTGGGGGCCGTAGGCCATTTGAATCCGGCCTCTGGCTATGGCGATTGGCCTCTGGCGGTGACGCTATTGGAAAAACTGTGCGCTTGATTGACCGCGGGGCGCTGCGGGCCGTTCGGGCGCTGGCCCTCACTGGGGCTTGAGCCGCTTCAAGCCTTCCCAGCCTGCCTGGCAACGTACTCGCGCGCAGCTCACAAGCTGCACGTCACCAAGCAGGACTGAGCCGTCAGGTTCAGAAGGAGTGACGGATCCCCACCATGTAGGCGGTGGTCGACTGGCCGGCGGCAACGGGCACGCCATACACCAGCGCTTGGTTCATGGTGCCCTTGTTGTCCACTTGGCCTGCCTGCACATAGGCCGTCGTGCGCGGGCTCAGCCGGTAGTCCAGTCCGACCGCCCACAGGCGTGAACTGTTGGCAGAGTTGGCTTTGTCATTGATGCGGTACAAACCAGCCGTCAGCCTGATCAAGGGGGCTGCCTGGTAGCTGCCGCCCAGGCTGAACACATCGTAGTTGGCATTGCCGCTCGCGCTGCCGTAAGACGGTCGGGCCGCACTCAGAATCCCCTGGCCACTGGCGACGCCGGAAGGGTTCTTGGCCCCCATGTACCCGCCGCTCACGCTGAAATCGCCCTGCGTGTATGAAGCCCCGAGGTGCACCAATCGGTTGTTGCTCGCGCCAGTCGCAGCCGCTGGCAGCGTGTAGGCGTCGCGGGCGTTGTAGTAGGCTGCTGAGGCCTTCAATCCACCGGCTCGGTACTGCAGCGTGAGCGCATCGCGTGCCCCGGCGTTGCTGTTGCCTGCGATATTGCCGAACGTGTGTTGGTACTGGGCAGTGAAGCCTCGCAGGTTGGGGGAGGTGTAGACCACTGAGTTGTCGTCATAGATGGCACCCAGGGGGGCATTCGTGGTGTAGCCCGACCAACCTGCTGAACTGTTGATGCCCACCAGGGCGCCCAGAATGCTGCCAAAGTAGCGCCCCTCCCTCGGGTCGGTGAAGGCCAGGGCGTAGTACAGCGGGCTGATCTGTCGCCCGATCTTGATATCGCCAAAATCGCCGCCCAAACCCACTGTGGCGATCTGGTTGAATACGGCGGTGCTCGGCGTCAGCGTTCCGCTGATGGGATTGCCTGCGCCTGTGGCCAGGCTGATGTTGCCCTGCATCTGAAAGTGGGCTTTCATGCCTCCGCCCAGGTCTTCTGTGCCCTTGAAGCCGAAGAAGCTGGCGCCGATCCCGCCATCCTGAAATTTGCTGAGGCGACCGGTGTTGCTGGCCATACCAGGGACGCTCGTCGAGTAGCCGGCCGCCGAAGTGCTCTGATGAATGATCCCGGCATCCAGCGTGCCGTAAAGCGTCACGGTGGATTGGGCTTGTGCCGCGCCAGCAAGCAGGCAGAGCGCGCTGGTGGTGAGAATTCGAGTGCTCATGAGGTCTCCGATGTTGTTCAAAAAGCTGGATTTCAGGAGGGCCTCCACAGTGGGAGTCCTGACGTTGGAATCTAGTTTTTGACGCTGTTGGATACCCTCCAAATGGCGACAAGCCCTTGCCATTTCGCGTCACCTAGGGTCATTACTGAGCTGCGCATCCCCCTCGGACTTGACGATCACTTGATCGTCGACCTCTAGCCTGTTCACTTCATGCCGCTGTCGAACAGTTTTTGGCAGTTCTGCCAACTCGCTTGAAAGAGCCTTGTGACGCAACTCCCATTTGCAGCCGCATGACTCCTGCCCCCAGGTGGCGTTGCACCGCAGCCACCGTCATCGGGCGTCCGGGTTGGCTGAACCGGTTGAGCAGCACCACACAGACGCCCAAAGCGACGGACTTCACTAACTCCAGGCTGATACGCCAGGAAGCGGGGGAAGTCCTCCACTGCGACCAGCGCCTTCTTGCTTTCGTCAGTCCCGATCAGGTGAACTAACTGGCGTGAACCACAAACATTCGAGCCTCTTGTGCCTGCTGGCGTCCAGCCTGGATCGATGCATGGCGCGCCGAGGCATAGATACCCCATGCGGCCGAGAACATAGAAAGCCAGAAGACACCAAGACGCCTGGGGGGGCAGTTCTTGCGCTTGGTGGACCAACTGGCCCCAGCGGGTTCTGCGGCAGGCAGGCAAGCCCGGTGCCGCGATGTCGAAGAGAGGCATGTCAGCCAAGGCTGGCAGCAGGGTCGAGACAAAGGGGGTCGAATCAGGATGAAAAAGATCTTCAGAGTTGGCAGAGCCACGGGGGCTCTGCCAAGCTCAGTGGTTCAGAAGCTGTGGCGCAGACCAGCCATCCAGGCACTCACGCTTTTGTTAGCCGCCACCGGCGATGCGTAGACCGGACTGGTGTTCATGTTGGCCCCCTTGTTATTGACCTGTGCGGCTTCGACATACAGGGTGGTGCGCCTGGACAGAAAGTAGTCCAGGCCCAGGGCGAACTGGGTGGAGGTGTTGCCGGCGTGTGTGTTGTCCTTGATGCGGTAGTAGCCGGCGCTGAGGTTCGCCAGCGGCGCCACTCGCCAGGCGGCACCTACGCTCCACAGGTCCAGGCTGTCCGCGCCCCCAACCAGGTGGTTCAGTTGCACTGGGTTGCGTGCGCCCATCCAAGAGGCGCTGACGGTGTAGGCCCCGCGGGTGTACATCCCGCCCAAGGACGCCAGCCGGTTGGTGTTGGCATTCGCCGTGAAGCCGGCGGCTTCTGCCTTGGCCGCAGAACCCAACAGGACGGCGGCAGCCGGGGCGCTGTTGCCGTAGCCGTTGTAGTAGAAGGCTGAAAGCTTCAGGCCATTCGCGCTGTACAGGGCGGCCAGGGTCTGTTGCGAGTTGGCCTGCTGGCTTCCCGGGGTGTTGCCAAAGGCATATGCGGCACTGAGCGACAGGTTGTTCCAAGTCGGGGCGTTGTAGACCACCGCGTTGTCGTTGTAGATCGTACCGAACGCCGGGTTGGAGTTGTTGCCCAGGTAGAGGCCACTGGCGCTGTTGAGGCCCACCAGCGCCGTCAGTGCACTGCCGAAGTAACGTGCGCCGCGTGCGTCACTGCTCGCCAGCGCGTAATAAAGCGGCGAGACTTGACGCCCGATGCGGATGTCACCGAACTCACCACCGAGCCCCACGGTTGCCATCTGGTTGAAAACCGAGGTGCCGCCACTGCTGTTGGGGCCACCGCTTTCACCTGAGTTCGCCTTAAGGTTGCCTTGCAACTGGAACAAGGCCTTGAGGCCTCCGCCCAGATCCTCCTCACCCTTGAGGCCCCAATTGCTATTGCCGATGCCGCCGTCCTTGAGTTGCACACTGCCGCCTCCTGGGCTGCTGGCCTTGGGCAGGTATCCGACGCCACTGCTGGTGTTCGAGATGCTCAACAGCCCGAGATCCAGCGAGCCATAAAGGCTCACGTTGGATTGAGCCATGGCCTGGCTGCTCATCACGAGCCCAACGGCCCAGAGAACGGTGTTTGGTTTCATCATCATGTGTCTCTTTTTTGAGGGGGTTGCAAATCGAGGGAGTGCAAAGCACTGCCCGACCGGCCAGTGGCCGGTCGGCTGAGGGTTGCGGCAAGCTTCAGATCACGTAGCCGCCGTTGGGGCTGATCACTTGCCCCACGAGGTAGTGATCCTCGGCAGCCAGGAACAGGGCCAATGCGGCATACTCTTCGGGCCGGCCCAGGCGCCCCGCAGGGATCATCTGGAACAGGCTGTTGCGCTGGGTTTCAGTGGCACCAGCCAGATAGGCCTCGAAAGGTGGGGTGTGGACACCGCCGCAGGCAATGGCGTTGACGAAGATGTTGGCACCTGCCACGTCGTACGCGGTGGTGCGGGTCAAGCTGATCACGCCAGCCTTGGTGGCCGAGTAGCCCGGGCTGTGCATGCTGCCAGCACCCAGGCCCGCCACCGAGGCAATGTTGATGATGCGCCCCCATTGCCGGGGCTGCATGCTGCGAAGGGCCGCACGGGTGCAATAGAACACGCCATGCATGTTCACGCCCCACCACTTGAGCCAATCCTCGTCGGACAAAGAAGCCACCACGCCCAGAGATTGCCGAGGCACCGGGGTGGTGGCGTAGGCATAGTGTTGATTGCGGCGTTGGGTTTCCAGGTCGGAGCTGGGCACACGGGCTGCGTTGTTGACCAAGATGTCCACCGCCCCCCAACGGGCCAGAGCCAGGTCGAACATCGCTTCCACGGAGGCACTGCTGGAAACGTCACACAGCACCGGCAGACACTCAGCACCCAGCGCCTGTAAGGCGGCCTGGGTTGTCTGGAGTGCGGCCTCGTCGATGTCACACACCACCAGTTTGGCACCCTCGCGGGCATAGGCCTGTGCGATGACACCGCCCAGGCCTGGGCCAGCACCGGTCACCAGAGCCACCCGTCCGGCCAAGCGCTGTGCGGCACCGTACTGCGATGGCTGAAGCTTGATATTGGCTTCCATGCGGGCGCTCCGGTCAATGAACGGCCACGCCGGCCATGGGGGGATGGCGGGTTTCCAAGCGTGCCGCGAAAGCGAACACGGCTGCCGCCAAAATAACCAGAGCGTCGCAAGCCAGCAGGATGTGGGTCAGTGGCTGGGCGTGACCAACGGCCTCCAGGTAATCACTCACCCCGCCGATCAGGGCGTTACCAATCGCAATCGCAAAGACGTTGATCAGCAGCATCGACATGCCGGTGACGGTGGAGCGCATGTGAGGTGGAGTCAACCCCTGGATGAGCGAGACCGCCGGCCCGTAGAGCGCCATCGGCAGAAAAATGCCAGCGCACATGCCGAGGTAGAACAGGGCCGAGCCCGGCTCGGCAAAGCGGTGGGCCACCATCAAGGGCCCGCACACCAGCACCAGCAGCGCCATGAAGCCTGCGCGGCCACCGGGTACATGGCGAGACAGACGGTCACTCAAAAGGCCGCCGCCCAGTGCGCCCAGCGTTCCGAAAGCGATCTGCAACAGCCCCAGCTGGCGAGCCATGCCGGCAGCATCCACACCACGCTCACGCACCAGCCACAGTTGTATGAATGACAGGCCAGCAATCACGAAATGCACCAACACAAAGCCAGCCATGGTGAGCGTCAGTGCCGGGCTGCCGCGCAGAACGCCCCACAGCGCCGCCAGTTGCTGCGGGATCGCGGCGCCACGGTCGTGCGGCCCTTGCACCATGCCGGGCGCACTGCGCTGATCGTTCAGGAAGGCCACCGGCAAGGAGATCAGCACACCGACCAGCCCCAGGCCATAGAAGGTCTGACGCCAGCCATGGCTTGCACCCAAGGTGCCCGCAAGCACGAAGCTGAAGCCGATGCCCAGCGGGATGCCCGCGAAAAATACCCCCATGGCCGTGCCGCGCCGCTTTTCAGAAAAGAGCTCGGCGATGAGAGACACCGCGGCCGGCACCAGCGCCGCCTCGCCGCTGGCAACAAAAAAACGTGCTGCTACCAACTCCCCGAAGCTGTTGGCGGCGCCAGATGCCGCCGTGCACACACTCCAGATGAGGATGCCACAGGCCATCACGCGGGTGCGGCTGTACCGATCAGCCAGCGAGCCCATGACCAAGGCCATGACCCCAAAGCTGAGCACCCACACCGCACCGGCCAGAAAGCCATATTGCGCATTGCTCAGCGCAAGGTCGCGGGTGATCTGGGGTGAAAAGCCCAGCAACATGTTGCGATCGATGTGCGCAAGCACATGGATCACCAGCAGGCAGGCCATGACCGCCTTGGGATTGCTCTTCCACGCCATGCTTGTCTCCAATGTCATTTTTAGGGTGGTTCCGGAAAAGCACGGCCTCAGGCGGCTTGCGGCATCGGAGCACCCCGCTCCCCAACGCGGCGGTTAGGTGCGTAGCCGATGCGGTGGAGAGCTTCATCGGCGCTGGCGTAGCGTTCGCCAATCTTGTAGATCTCCCGGGCCTGCGCACCGGTGGCGACGTCGCGATGCAATTCACGGGAGATACGCACCATTTGCTCGACCTGCTTCACGGAGCTCAAACGCTCGCCTTTGCGGCCCCAGAGGTTGTCCTCAATGCCCACGCGAACATGCAGGCCCATCGCGATCGCCATGGTGTTGAGCGGCAGTACCGTGCGCATGAGCGCTTCGACTGTGAGCACGGCGCCGGGCGGGGTGCGGCGAATGAACTCCATCAGGTTGTAGGGGTTAGGGCCGTCAGCACCACCTCCAATCATGACGTGGTTGAGGATCAAGGGCCCACTGTAGACACCGCGCCGAATCAGGCGCTCTACAGTCTCGAGTTGGCCCACATCGCCGAGCATGAAGTGGGGTTGGATGCCGGCGGCTTGTAGACGGCGCAGGTGCTCTTCGACGAAACCAGGGCCTGAGGGAATCCACATCTCCCGGTAGGCCGACTGGTAGGCGGGCAAGGCCAAGGAGGTGCCTTCGACATCGCACGGGGTCAACAACTCACATACATTCATCTGGTTGGTGTTGATGGCGATGGTGACCTGGTCTGGCTTCGGGTCGAGTTCGGCCAGCATGTGGCGGGTGTCGTCATTGAGCCAGCGGGCATCAGCACCCTCACCCTCGGGTGCGAAAGAAATGGAGCCGCCCACTTGCAGCACCATGTCGGGCACGGCCTGGCGCAGGCGGGCCAGCATCTCGTTGAACATCGACAGGCGCTTGCTGCCTTTGCCGTCGGCCTCACGCACGTGCACATGCAGCACGGTGGCCCCAGCGTTGTAGCAGTCGACGGCTTTTTGGACTTGCTCCTCCATCGTGACCGGGATGTCGTCGGAATCACCGGGTAGAAATTCAGGGCCGTAGGGGGCGACTTGGATCACCAGAGCTTGCTGGGTTTCGGGCAGCAAAGAGTCGTCGAAGAATTGCATGAGATGTCTCCTTGGGAACGTTGTCGTGAAAGGTTTCAATTGGTCGGGTCGTGTCAAGTCGTTGACGCTTGATGGCGCGCACTTTCCTCAATTAGGATCGGGGCCGCCAGGCTCATCGTGTGAATACCGATAACGCTGACGGCCTGTAAAACCGCAGTGATTTCCTGCGGTGTGGCGCCTAACTCCAGTGCTTTGCGGATGTGTCGCCGCACACCAGGACCATAGAGATGGGTGCAAGATGCATCGACAGCAATGGCGATCAGCTCCCAGGTTTTTGCGTCGAGCACACCCGAACTCATGGGCGTCGTGCCCATGGCCATGAACTTCTCAGTCCAGGCTGGGTCCAGATTGAAGAAATCATCCCAAAGGGGATTCCACTGACCAATTTTTTTCAGGTGATCGCACACGGGCGTGACCGATGTATCGGCAGATGACTGTTGCATGACGTCTCCGGATGAGAAAGGAAGTACTTTTCTTCGGCCGGATTTTTTGTCACGTACCAATTTCGGAGTTAACCTATTGGCGCATCCTGTTACCTTATTGAGTCACAAAGGGAAAACCCTCAATCGCGTGGAGCCGCCTACGCCGGGTAATTGCTGCTTGCCACAGAGCTTGGTGGCCCCACTTTCCATTGGCCAAGCGATCAGGTCATGACGGGGAAGACCTTGATCGCCTGACTTGACCGTCCACTGAGTAACCACTTCCAATGTCTTTGCAGGTTCGAGCAGCTTGTCTCACCAATTACGTGGATATCGCCAAGTTGTGCGGCCTAGACCCCTGGCGTCGGCTGGCGCTTGCGGGGTTACCTCAGGCCAGCCTAGAAAATCCTGAGTTGCGAATTCCAGTGGAGGCGGTCAACCGACTGCTTGAGGATTCGGCCCGCGCTGCGGGTCAAGAGTGCTTCGGCTTGCTGATGGCCAAGGAGCGCCGCATATCGAATTTAGGCGCGGTGGGGCTGCTGTACAGAGAAGCGCCAACCGTACGCGCAGCCATGCAGATCGTTGAGCGCTACAGACACACACACAACGAGTCACTTTTGCACCGGATAGATGAGTCGGCTGGAATCGCGACGATCTACGAGGACCTGATGGGGGCAGGTCAAACCTCTTTCCGCCAAGGCACCGAGTTGGTCATTGGCGTCGTGATGCGGATGCTGCGCTTGTTTCTCGGGCCAGATTGGAAGGCACGGCGAATCTGTTTCATCCATGCGGCCCCAGCCGATCTCTCCATTCATCGCCGCGTGCTGGGCCAGACGCCCGAGTTCAACTGCGAGTTCAATGGAATTGTTTGTACCAGTCAGGATCTCGACACCACCGTGCCAACGGCAGATCCGGTCATGGCTGATTACATCCGTCTTCGATTGGGTGTAGACCACTTCAAGCAGCGCGCGCTCAGCGATGAAGTCAAACAAATCACGTTGACCCTGATGCCGCAAGGTCGCTGCACTGCCGATCATGTGGCCGCACTCATGGGCATTTCGCGCAGCACCTTGAGTCGCCAATTGGCCGATGAGGGACAAACCTTCAGTGCGGTTGTCCAATCTGCCCGAACAGAGCTGGCTCAGCGTTACGTTTTAGAGAGCCGGCGCACATTGGCTGATATCGCTCAGTTGCTGGGATTTTCCTACCCCAGCGCGTTTTCTCGTTGGTACAAAGTGACTTTCGGAGCTTGCGCAGCAGAACAGCGCTTACAACGCTCCGCAAGTTCAAAATCTATGAAGTAATAGCGCTCAACGCATTGATTTTTTTTAGGTCAATTCCACCCGGTGCCTCGCATAGTTCAGCCAACAACTAAACGACGAGACTTTGCGTAGCTGACGCACAGACCGATATGACTGAGGGAAGCGTATCTATCGGCAGGGGACGACAGAATAGAAAGCCTTGAAACGCCGGACAACCCAAACGCACCAACAACTCGAATTGAGCATCGGTTTCTAGCCCTTGTCTGTTCGCACCGCCTTCGGTAACCCTCAAAACTATTCGCTATAGAGCGCGTGACCGGTCCGGGAGCATCGCATCATGTCCACCCAATCCACCCTGACCAACGCTTGCTCATCCACCTCACCCGCTGCGGCCGAACGACGCGGCCTGTGGCTCATGGTGACCAGCAGGAACCCTGCTGGTCACGCTCGGCATCTTCGTGCAGGAGGCCAACCAGAACCCGCTGCTCACCGTCTGGTTCCGTTGTGCCTTCGGTGCCCTGGCCCTTTTCTTGTGGGGCGCCAGCACTGGCAGGCTGAATGAGCTGCAGTTGCACGGCAGGCCACTGGGCATGGCCTGGGCCACAGGCTGTCTGATGCTGCTGAACTGGGGCCTGTTCTTCGAAGCCATCCCACGCACCTCAATGGCGGTGGCCACTGTGGTGTTCCACATCCAACCGATCTGGGTCATTGTCTTCGGTGCCCTCTTCCTGCGAGAGCCGGTGTCCAAAGGCCAATGGTTGGCTACCCCGGTGGCTCTGTGCGGATTGGCGCTCACCACCGGCTTGCTGGACGATCTGATGTCTGCACAACATGCCAGCAACGATTACATCCTGGGCCTGTTGATGTGCCTGGGGGGCTCTTTGAGCTACGCTGCCGTGACCGTGTTGGTCAAGACCCAGCCGGACATCCGACCGCTCGCCTTGGCGTTCTAGCAGTGCGCGGTGGGCAGTGTGGTGCTGGCGTGGGCGCCCCTGGCCTTTGGCTGGCCCCGGCAGGTTGTTGACTGGGCCTGGTTGGCAGGCCTGGGCGTGCTTCACACCGGCCTGGCCTACGTGATGCTCTTCGCCGGTATGGCCAGGCTCTCGCTCGGCCGTGTCGCGGTGCTGCAGTTTGTGTATCCGTTGGCAGCGGTGCTGTTCGATTGGGGCCTCTACGGCACGCCAATGAGCCTGGTGCAGGTGCTCGGCATGGCCTTGATGGGCGCTTCCGTGTGGGCGATCAGGAGGCCGGTGCAAGCCTGAAAAGCCTCACACCGCCCTCGCCCCCGCCGCCACCCGACTCCCCCCATCCACCACCAGCCTGGGCCACCGCAGTTAACGCTGCGGGCTGCATCTATGATTAATCACAGGGAGATCTCTTCAGATGGCAAACAACCACCACATTGCAGAAAATGAGTCCAGAGTCGCTGTCTTGGTGGACTGCGACAACACCACGCCTGAAATTCTCGAATATGCGCTGCGCGTGGTTGCCCAGTTTGGTCGGGTGGTGCTGCGGCGTGGTTACGGAAACCACACGACGCTCGCAAACAAATGGCAGGAGGCACTGGTGCGGCTGGCCTTCACACCCTGTCTGCAATACCAGTACGCTGCCGGCAAAAACACATCAGACATCGCGCTGGCGCTGGACGCCATCGAAGCCCTTTTCGATCGGAGGGCTGACACCTTTTGCCTAGTCACCAGCGATTCCGACTTTGCCTATCTCTGCCGCAAACTGCGCGAGCGTGGCGCCACGGTGCACATTGTGGGCGAAGCAAAAAGCCCGCCGGCGTTGCGAAATGCAAGCGACCAGTTCTTTGAGTGGGTGAAGCCTGAACCGCTCCCCCCAGAGCCCCCCAAAGCGGCTGCGAAGACAGAGGTCGCAAAGTCTGACCCGAGTAGACCTGCACCTAAACTTCGCCCGAAATACATCGTGGATGCCGTCACACTCCTCGCCGCCGATACCCCGGAGGGCAAAGTCAGCGTTGGGGGTTTGGGGTCCTATCTAAAGCGCGCCGACCCTTCGTTCTCCCCCAAGAACTATGGTCATTCAGGTTTGCTCGACATGCTCAAAACCTACGACCTGATGAAGGTTCAGCAGGAGCAGGGTGGTCACTGGACGGTTCGCCTCGCTTCTGCAGTGGCTTGAAAGATCTCAAAGGCCCCTCACACCGCCCTCGCCCCCGCCGCCACCCGACTCCCCCCATCCACCACCAGCGCAATCCCGGTCACAAACGAGGCATCGGGCCCGCACAGAAACAGGCAGGCCCCGGCGATCTCATCTGCGCTGGCCATGCGGCCCAGGCCGATGCGGGCCACGGTGCGCTCGCGGGCTTCGGCTTCGGTGATGCCTTGTTCGGCGGCCATCTCGGTCATTTCGGCGGCGGCCATGGGGGTGTCGACCCAGCCGGGGCACAGGGCGTTCACACGGATGCCCTGGGGGGCATAGCTTTGGGCAGCCGAGCGGGTGAGGGCCACCACGGCGGCCTTGCTGGCGGCGTAGCTGGCCGAGTCGGCGCCGGCGTTGAAGGCGGCGACCGAGGCGATGTTGACGATGCTGCCGCGGCCCTGGGCCTGCATGGCAGGCAGCACGGCGCGCATCACACGCAAGGTGCCCTTGAGGTTGATGTCGTGCTGGCGGTCCCACACGGCGTCGACGATGGTGGCGGCGCTGTCTTTGGCAATGACGCCTGCGGCATTGACCAGGATGTCGATGCGGCCATGGCGGCGCAGCACCTCGGCCACGGTGGCCTGCACCTGACCGTCTTGGGTCACATCGCAGGCCAGGCTGTGCGGGCCTTCGGGCCGAGGCCAGCCGCAGGCGACGACGGCGGCGCCCTCGCGGGCCAGGCGGCGGGCCACGGCGGCGCCGATGCCGGTGGCCGCGCCCACCACCAGGGCGATTTGGGAGTTCAGGATCGGCATGGCGTCAGGCCTCATGGGTGCCACGTTGCAGTTCGCGCTCCAGCACTTCTTCGACCGGTACGGGGCTGAACAGGGGCAGCTTCTTGACCCAGCGTGTCCAGACCGCTGCATACAGCGCAGTCAGGCCCAGCATCACGCCAAAGGGCACATAGATGTCGCGCGGGTTCATGTTGGGCGGAGTGATGAACCAGATCGCGATGGCGATGCCGGCCGAGGCCAGCACCTGGGGCAGCGGAAACCAGGGCGAGCGGTAGGCGCGCATCAGGTCGGGGCGGCGCAGGCGCAGCACGATGACCGAGGCGTTGACCAGCAGGTAGGCAAAGCCCCAGGAGCACACGGCGGCCAGCACCAGGGGCATGATGCGGTCGAGGTCGCCCTGGATCAGCACGGTGTGGGCGATGGGGATGGCCACCGACACCGCGATACCGAACACCGGGCTGCCATGACGCGGGTGCAGGCGGCCGAAGACGGCGGGCAAGGCGCCCTCACGGGCCATGCCGCACAGGATGCGCGGCAGCCCTGCCATGAGGGTGTTGATGGTGGCGGCCCCGGCCAGCAAAAAGGCGATGCCCAGCCAGAAGCGGCCGGCCGGGCCCATCAGGGTCTGGGCGAAGACGGGGATGGCATCGGGGGTTTCAAGCAGGTGCACGCTGCCCTGGGCATCGAGCGGCACGTTTTGCACCTGGCGCGCCATGGCAGCGCCCCAGATCACCATGCACAGCCACACCAGCACCAGGCCCAGCATCATGGCGCGCGGGATCAGGCGGTGCGCGCGCTTGAGCTCGGGCGCCAGCGGGGTGACAAACTCGCCCCCCAGGAACATGAACATGGCCATGCCCACCAGCGACATGACCGTGTAGGCATCGGTGCCCACCTGCGACTGGCCAAAAAAGCCATCGAGCTGCACCACGGGCGACTGGATCAGGCCGCACAAGCCGAAGCACACCAGGGTGACCCACATGCAGACCGTGAGCACGATCTCGACCTTGGCAAAGGCGGTGATGCCAAAGTAGTTGAGCCCGCCGAACAGCAGCACCATGGCCACGCCCACCGCCCAGGTGGCGTGGTGGTCGACCAGCAGGCCGTGCAGGGCCGGAAAGTTGACGGTGGCCATCACGCCGCTGAGGATGGTCTCGGCCGTGCCGGCAAACACATGCACCAGCATGTAGGCCGCCAGCGTGCCGGTGATGGCCCAGAAGCGGCCCAGGCCACAGGCGATGTAGTCGTACACCGAGCCGGCTGTGGGCATCATGGCGGCGGCCTCGGCAAAGGTGGTGGCCTGCAACTGCATCAGCACAAAGGCGATGCCCATGGCCAGCAGAAAGCTCACCCCGCCGATCGAGAAGCCGGCCGTGGCCGTGAGGATGACCGGGCTGGCCATGACCAGGCCCACCGCCGTGGCCAGCGCGGTGGGGAAGCCCACCACGCCGTGGTCGAGGTGCGCTTGCAGACGTTGATGAAGAGAGTTCATGTCAGGGCCTTGCTTGCTCAAGCGGGGGCGGTTTCACTGAAAAACGGGCTCTCGGGCAGGGTCGAGCCGCCATCCACCACCAGGGTCTGGCCGGTGATGTAGCGGGCCGCCGGGCTGGCCAGGTAGCACATGGCGTAGGCGATGTCTTCGGGGCGACCCAGCTCGCCGGCCGGGATGTGGGCGGCGATGCGCCGGGCCCGCTCGGGGTTGGAAAGCAGGCTGCCACCCTGCTTGGCAATGTAGCCGGGCTCGACGCCGTTGACTGTGATGCGCTCGGGCGCCAGCTCCAGCGCCGCCGCCCGGATGAAGCCGTTGACCCCGGCCTTGCTGGCGGCGTAATGCGCCGCCCCGGGCATGGCCACGCGCGGCCCGGTGACCGAAGACGTGACCAGGATGCGGCCTCCGCCCTGCCGGCGCAGGTGCGGCAGCGCCGCCTGCGTGAGCCAGAAGCAGGCCTGCAGGTTGACGGCCAGGGTGTGGGCCAGGTCAGTCTCGCTGAGCTGCTCGAGTGAGGCCCAGGGGTTGATGGCCGCGTTGTGCACCACGATGTCGAGCGCGCCGAAGCGGGCCACGGCCTCGGTCACGGCACGGCGGGCCTCGGCGGGCTGGCCAATGTCGCAGCCCATGGCCTGGGCCTGGCCGCCCTGGGCCACGATGCCGGCAGCCACCGCCGCACCGGCCTCGGCGCTGCGGTTGGCGATCAGCACGCGGGCCCCGGCGCGGGCCATGACCTGTGCGATGGCCGCGCCAATGCCGCGCCCCCCACCCGTGACCAGGGCCACGCGGCCCTCAAGACCGAACTCGGGCAAGCTCATGCACGCACCTCTTGCACAAACTCGGCAAACACCGCGTTGTGGCGGTCCACATCGTCGCTGCGGGTGCCAGGGCAGCAAAGCATCATGTTGTGGAAAGGGGTGATCAGCACGCCACGGTTCATCAGGTACAGGTGCAGCAAGGCCTCCAGATCGGGGTTGCGGTGGCGCTTCACGTCGCTGGCGTTGCGCGGGGCGTCTGGGGCGAACAGGGTCTCGACCCGGGCACCCACACAGGTGGCATGCCAGGGCAGGCCGTGGGACGCGATGGTGGCGTTCACGCCCTGCTGCAGGCGCTGGGCCAAGGCCAGCATGCGCTCGAAGGCCTCGGGGGTGAGCACCTCGGACAACACCGCCCGCATGACGGCCACGGTGAGGGCATTGCCGGCCAGCGTGCCGCCAAAGCCGGCGTGGGCGCTCTGGCGTGCCGTGGGCGGCAGCTTGGGCAGCACCTGCCACACCCGCTCGGCCGTGGCCTGGCTCAGGCCGAAGGCCGCCGCCGGGATGCCGCCGGCAATCGCCTTGCCCACCACAAACAGATCGGGCTCCAGCCCGTGCAGGGCGGTGTAGCCGCCGGGGCCGCTGCTCAAAGTGTGGGTTTCATCGATCAGCAGCAGGGTGCCGGTCTCGCGGGTGAGGCGGCGCAGGGCCTCGTGGTAGCCGGGGTCGGGCGCGATCATGCCGTAGTTGGTCATGGCCGGCTCGGCCAGCACGCAGGCCACATCGCCCTGGCGCAATGCCGCTTCGAGCGCCGGGATGTCGTTGAACTCGACCACACGGCTCAGCGCATCGTGCGGAAAGAAGTTGTGGTGGATGTTGTTGCGCAGCTGCACCTGGCCCTCGCGCAGCTCCACATGGGCTTCTTCGACGCTGCCGTGGTAGGCGCCCGAGAACACCAGCACCCGGGGCCGCTCGGTGATCATGCGGGCCAGGCGGATGCAGGCCCGGTTGGCATCGCTGGCCGAGGTGGTCAGGTTCCAGTACGGCAGGCCGAAGCGGCGCGCCAGCTCCTGGCCCACCCAGTCGGCATCACCACCGGGCAGCATGAGCGAGGTGCCGATGCGGGCCTGGCGGGTCATGGCCTCGACGATGGCGGGGTGGCCATGGCCGCACATGCCGCCGGTGTCGCCCAGGCAGAAGTCGACATAGGGGTTGCCGTCGACATCGCTGAAGCGCACGCCATAGTCGTGGGGCCGGTCGGCCACATAGATGGGCCAGCCACCGATCCAGCGGCGCATCCAGTGCGAGGGCGCCCCGTACAGCCAGCTTTGCTGGCCTTGCTCGTACAGCGCCCGGCTGGCGGCCCGGGTGCGGGCGTACAGGGCTTGTTCGTGCTGCATCAGATCGGCCACGCGGGCCATGCTGACGCCATTGAGGGTGTCGGTCATCGGAGGGGGCTTCAGGTGAGTGAGGGGGTGGCCAGGCCCAGCAGACGCAGGGCGGCGGCAAACGAGGCGCGGGGTTGCATGACGTCGAAGTGCACGGTCTGCCAGCCGGCGCGCTGCGCGCCAGCAATGTTGCGGGCCTGGTCATCGACGAACACGCAGCGCTCGGGCGGCAGGCCCAGGGCCTCGGTGACCAGGGCGTAGGCGCGCGGGTCGGGCTTGAGGATCTGGGTGTAGGTGGCGTCCACCACCACCTCAAAACAGTCCATCAGCGGCAGCCGGTGCCGGAAATCGGCGCCATAGAACAGATCCAGCTCGTTGGACAGCACGGCCAGCCGGCAGCCCGCAGCCTGGGCGGCCTGGATGGCGGCCACGGCCTCGGGGCGGATCACGGCCTGCACATCGGCGCCACGGGCGCGCTGCACAAAGGTCTCCATGCGGTCCCAGTGCTCGCCCAGCAGGGCGCCTACCTCGCGGGTGCGTTGCATCCAGTAGTCACGCTCGCTGAGGCGGTCGGCCTGCATGTCTTGCCACAGCGGGTCGCTGGCGGGGTCGAAGGGGCCGCGCCAGCGCAGGGTGCCGGGCGGCAAGCCCAGGGCTTGCTCTGACAAGGCATGGGTTTCAAACAGGGTGCGGCTGATGACGCCGCCAAAATCAAGGACCAGGGCTTGAGAGTTCATGGGGTGGGCAGAAGGTGGGGCCGTTTCAGGCGGCGGCCGAGATCGGGGCCGGCTGGTCCGCCAAGGGGTTGGGGATCAGGCCCTGGGCCAGCCAGGTGTCGAACACCTGCAGAGCGGCCTCGGCAAAGGCCGCGTCGTTGATGTGTGCGGGCAAGGCCTGCAGGCGGGTGCCAGGGGCCACGCTGGCCTGCAGTTCGTCGACCAACGCGGCCAGGCCTTCGGGGTCGTGCAGGGGCTCGCCAGGGCGGTCCCAGCCTTCGATGCCCTGGGTGGGCAGCAGCAGCACGGTGGGGCCTCGGGCCTCAGCCAGGCGGGTGGTGATCTCGCGGGCCACACGCCGACGCATCTCGGGGCTGATGCTGATGGAGGACAGCAGGCGGTTGTGGGCATGTTCGGCTCGCCCGGCATAGCCTTCGGGCCGGGGGGCCCAGGCGGCGTAGTCGATCATGTCGGTGGCGCCGGGGGCCACGATCTGCGGCACGCCGGCCCGGCCGGCGCCGCGCAGCCGGTCGGCCCCGGCCGTGACGCACGAGCCAGCCATGTGATTGACCAGCTCTTGCAGCGAGAAATCCATCACCGCCACAAAGCGGCCGCTGGCAGCCAGGGCCTCGAAAGCCCGCCCACCCATGCCGGTGGTGTGGAACACGGCCAACTCGAAGCCGCGCCGCTCCAACTCGGGCTTGAGGCGCTTCATGTAGACCAGGGCGCTGGAGCCCAGCGAGGTCATGCCCACCATGGGGCGTTGCCGGTCGGGCACCACCACGCTGTGACAGGCCCCCATGACTGCACCCGCCGCCTGCGACAGGGCCGATTTGCACAGGCTGTTGAGGCCATACAGGCCACCGGCCCACAGCACCATGATGAGGTCGGGCGGGATGCGCTCGGCCGGCAGCAGGTGCGAGTAGGCGATGGTGGACAGCAGCACCTTCGGAAAGCCCAGCGGCAGTGCGTTCATCACGTCCAGCGCCAGGTCGGTACCCATGGTGCCGCCCAGGGCCAGCACACCGCTGATGCGCCCCTCGGCCAGCAGGCGCTGGGCGATGACGGTGGCGCCGCGGGCCATCAGCACCATCGAGGTGTTCTCGTCGCCGCTGGCGATCACCTGATCCAGCGTGACGCCGGCAGCCTCGGCCACCTGGTGGTTGCTGATGTCGGGCACAAAGCCACCGCGGCCCAGCACACCCACGTCCAGCACCAGGGTGCGGCCGCCGGCCTGGGTGATGCTGTCGCGCAGATAGGCCATCTCGTCGCTCTTGGTGTCGACGGTGCCGATGAGCAGGATGCAGGGTGAGGCCTTCATGGGGTGGTCTTCCGGTGGGGCGCTGGGGTGGGTTGTCAAGGCGTGTTCAGAGGGTTTTCTGGACGGCATCGAAGGCGGCCTCCAGGGTGTCGACCAGGAAATCGATCTCTTCGCGGGTGATGACCAGCGGGGGCGACAGAATCATGTTGGGGCCCGAGATGCGCACCATGGCGCCGCGCTGGTAGGCCTCGCGGGCCACGCGCTGCGGGATGTCGCTGCTGCGGGTGAGCGGCGTGCGGGCCGCCTTGTCGGACACCATCTCGATGCCCACCATCAGGCCCACGCCACGCACATCGCCCACAAAGCTGTAGCGATCCACAAAGCTGGCCATGCGCTGCTGGAAGTGCGCGCCCACGCGGGCCGCGTTGCCGGGCACGTCTTCGGCCTCGAGCACATCGAGCGTGGCCAGGGCGGCCGCGGCGGCCACCGGGTGGCCGCTGTAGGTGTAGCCGTGGGCCACGGTGCCCAGGCCGCCGCTGTCGGCCATGAAGGCCTCGGACACCTTCTTGCCCAAAGCGGTGGCACCCAGCGGCACATAGCCCGACGAGATGCCTTTGGCCAGGCACCAGATGTCGGCCTGCACGCCCCACAGCCGGGTGCCGAACCAGGCCCCGCTGCGGCCGAAGCCGGTGACCACCTCGTCGGCGATCAGCAGAATGTTGTGGCGGTCGCACACCTCGCGCACCAGGGGCCAGTAGTTGGCCGGCGGCACGATCACGCCGGCCGAGCCCTGCACCGGCTCGGCGATGAAGGCGGCAATGGTGTCGGCGCCCTGGAAGAGGATTTCGCGCTCGAGTTGGGCGGCACAGAGGCGGCCCAGCTCTTCGGGGTCTTGCGACAAGCCGTTGTGGTACAGCCAGGGCGAGTCGACGTGGAAGCAGCCGGGCATCAGCGGCTCGTAGGCGCGGCGGATGTTGCCCAGGCCGTTGACGCTCATGCCGCCGAAGTGCACGCCGTGGTAGCCCTGCTTCAGGCTGATGAACTTGGTGCGCTCGGGCTGGCCCTTGACCTTCCAGTACTGGCGGGCGATCTTGAGCGCGCCCTCGACCGCATCCGAGCCGCTGTTGCCGAACATCACCGCGCCCACGTTGTCGGGCTCCATGAGGCGCACCAGGCGCGCCGACAGTTCGATGGCGCGTGGGTGGGTGGTGCCGCGGAAGGTGTTGTAGAAGGGCAGCTCATCGAGCTGGGCCACGATGGCATCGCGCACCTGGCGGTTGCTGTGGCCCAGGTTCGAGCTCCACAGGCCGGCCACGCCGTCGATCATCTTGTGGCCGTCCACATCCCAGATCCAGCAGCCCTCGCCGCGCGCGATGATGTCGGGCTGGGTCTGCTGCATGGCGCGCGGATGGGCCATGGGGTGGAACAGGAACTTGGCGTTGTCTTGCTTGAGTTGGGCAATGGTGTCGGACATCTGGTTTCCTTGAAGGCGATAGGGGTTCGGGCGGTGGCCGCAGGCTCAGGCCGGCACGCCCACGGTGAGGGTCTTGAGCTCGGTGTAGTGCTGCAGGCCTTCGGGGCCCATCTCTTGGCCAATGCCGCTTTCCTTCCAGCCGCCGAAGGGCATCTCGGGCTGCGACACACCGAAGTGGTTGATGCCCACCATGCCGGCCTCGATCTCCTGGCCCAGGCGGTGCGCGGTATGCAGGTCGCGGGTGAAGGCATAGGCGCCCAGGCCGTAGGGCAGC
>RXJO01000006.1:354-2534 GCA_003987795.1 Curvibacter sp. | reverse complement strand
AAACCGGCCAAAGCTGGTGGGGTGTGAAGGAAGGCGCGATTGACCTGGTGTCGATCGCCGAAGATGTGCCCGCAGAAACCAAGGCCAAGGTCGAAGAGATCAAGAAGGGCCTGACCGACGGCAGCTTCGCGATCTGGAAGGGCCCGATCAAGGACCAGGCCGGCAAGGAAATCCTGAAGAAGGACGAAGTGGCTGACGACAAGTTCCTCGGTGGCATCAACTTCTACGTCAAGGGCGTGGAAGGCAAGGTCCCCGGCGGCGACAAGAAGTAAGACCAGGCGTCTTGGGGCCTCGACCCCAAGCGTTGCAAGAGCTGCCCCCGGGCAGCTCTTTTCGATTGGGGCGTTGAAAAGTTCAGGAATCACCATGGAAACAAACCTTTGGCACCCGGTGGCGTTGGCCAGCGCGGTGCAGTCCGGCCCGGTGGCCGTGACCTTGCTGGAGCAGGCGCTGGTGCTCTGGCGTGATGCTGATGGTCAAGTGCAGGCCTGGACGGACCGTTGCCCCCACCGAGGCGCCCGCTTTTCGCTGGGCCAGGTCCGCGAGGGGCGGCTGGAATGTCCCTACCACGGCTGGCAGTTCGAGTCGGTCGGACGCTGCGTGCAGGTGCCGGCCTTGCCGGATTTCACGCCCCCGGCCTCGCATTGCGCCATCACCCACGCCTGCCGCGAGGCGCATGGCCTGATCTGGGTGCAGCTGGAGGCGACAGCCGAAGACCCGGGCCTGCCCCCGTTCGAGGCCGAGACCGATGCGGCCCTGCGCAAGATGAACTGTGGGCCCTACGATGTGGCGGCCAGTGCTCCGCGCATCGTCGAGAACTTTCTGGACATGGCCCATTTCTCGTTTGTGCACGAAGGCTGGCTGGGTTTGCGCGCGCGGCCCGAGATCGATGCCTACGAAGTGCAGGACACCCCGCGTGGTTTGCGCGCTACCGGCTGCAAGGCCTGGCAGCCCCAGTCCAACCTGCACTCCACCGCACCCGCGCAGGTGGAGTACAGCTACGAGGTGACGGACCCCTACTGCGCCTTGCTGACCAAGGTGCCCGAGGCTGGCACCACGGCGGTGGCCGGGTGGCGCGAGTCGATCGCGCTCTACATCTGTCCGGTCACGCCCGAGTCCAGCCGGGTCTGGTTCCGCCTGGCGGTCGCCGACTTCGACTCGCCCGACGAGAAGCTGGCTGCCTTCCAGCACACCATCTTCACCCAGGATCAGCCGGTGCTCGAATCGCAGACCCCCAAGCGCCTGCCCTTGGACCTGCAGGCCGAACGCCACGCCGCCACAGACCGCGTGTCGGTGGCCTACCGCCGCATGCTGGCCCGCCGCGGTGTGCGCTTCGGCGTGATCTGATGCAGCGCAAGGCCCAGGCCGACAGGGCGGGAAAACGCTCTGTCGCGGGCTTGGCGCTGTGGTAAAAAACTTCAAACTCCCGGAAGGCCATCCCATGTTCAAGATTCCCCACATCGCGCCGGCACGTCTGCCCGAGCTGCTGCGCCGCATGCCCAAGGCCGAACTGCACATCCACATCGAGGGCTCGCTCGAACCCGAGCTGATCTTTGCCCTGGCGCAGCGCAATGGCGTGAGCCTGCCCTATGCCGACGTGGAAAGCCTGCGCCGGGCCTATGCCTTCACCAATCTGCAGAGCTTTCTCGACATCTACTACGCCGGCGCCAGCGTGCTGCTGAAAGAGCAGGATTTCTACGACATGGCCTGGGCCTACCTGCAGCGCGCCGCCGCCGACCATGTGGTGCATGCCGAGCTGTTCTTCGACCCGCAGACCCACACGGCCCGGGGTGTGCCCATGGCCACCGTGATCAACGGCCTGCATCGGGCCTGCACCGATGCGGCCAGCCAGTTGGGGGTGGATGCCTCGCTGATCCTGTGCTTTCTGCGCCACCTCAGCGAAGACGATGCCCTGGCCACGCTGGAGCAGGCCTTGCCCTGGCGCGACCGCTTCATCGGCGTGGGCCTCGACTCGAGCGAGTTGGGCCACCCGCCCGAAAAGTTTGCCCGCGTGTTCGAGCGTTGCCGCGAACTGGGCCTGCATCTGGTGGCCCATGCGGGCGAAGAGGGCCCGCCGGCTTACATTTGGAGTGCTCTTGACGTGCTGAAGGTCGAACGCATCGACCATGGCGTGCAGGCCCTGAAAGACCCGGCCCTGATGCAGCGCCTGGCCCAGGACC
>RXJO01000006.1:0-256 GCA_003987795.1 Curvibacter sp. | reverse complement strand
GTGGCGACGGTCAATTCGATACCGTCGGGGCTGAGTTCATGGGCGTCGTTGCGCAGCACCGCGGCGTTGAGCACGACAGTGCTGAGCGGCGGGATGACGCCCTCCGCCACCAGGCGGGCGATCTCCTCGGAAGCGCGACGCACGCTTTCCTGTGAACCCTGGTCGCACACCACGATGTGGGTGGTGCCGGCAGCGGCACGCTCACCGAGCAGCGCCTTGAGTTCCTCGCCCCGCTCGGCGTTCCGGACGGGCAGCA
>RXJO01000067.1 GCA_003987795.1 Curvibacter sp. | reverse complement strand
CGACGCCGATGTCGAGCAACTGGCCCAGTACGCGCTGGTGATCGAGCAGCACTATGGCCGCCCGATGGACATCGAATGGGGCAAGGACGGCACCGACGGCCAGCTCTACATCCTGCAGGCCCGTCCTGAGACGGTGAAGAGCCAGCAGCAGGGCAAGGCCGAGCAGCGCTACAAGCTCAAAGGCCAGGGCGCCGTGCTGGCCGAAGGCCGTGCCATCGGTCAGAAGATCGGTACCGGCCCGGTGCGCCTGGTGCACCACATCAGCGAAATGGACAAGGTGCAGGCCGGCGACGTGCTGGTCACCGACATGACCGACCCGAACTGGGAGCCGGTGATGAAGCGCGCCAGCGCCATCGTCACCAACCGCGGTGGCCGCACCTGCCACGCCGCCATCATCGCGCGCGAGCTGGGCATTCCGGCCGTGGTGGGCTGCGGCAACGCCACCGACTTGCTCAAGGACGGCACCCTGGTGACCGTGAGCTGCGCCGAAGGCGACACCGGCCGCATCTATGACGGCTTGCTCGAGACCGAGGTGACCGAGGTCGAGCGCGGCGTGATGCCCAAGATCGCCACCAAGATCATGATGAACGTGGGCAACCCACAACTGGCCTTCGACTTCTGCCAGTTGCCCAACGAAGGCGTGGGCCTGGCCCGCCTGGAGTTCATCATCAACAACAACATCGGGGTGCACCCGAAGGCCATCCTCGACTACCCGAACATCGACACCGACCTGAAGAAGGCGGTCGAGTCGGTGGCCCGTGGCCATGCTTCTCCGCGTGCCTTCTACGTCGACAAGGTGGCTGAAGGCGTGGCGACCATCGCTGCCGCCTTCTGGCCCAAGCCGGTCATCGTGCGCCTGTCCGACTTCAAGAGCAATGAGTACCGCAAGCTGATCGGCGGCAGCCGCTACGAGCCTGAGGAAGAAAACCCGATGCTGGGCTTCCGCGGTGCGGCGCGTTACATCAGTGCCGACTTCGGCGAGGCCTTCGCGATGGAGTGCGAAGCCCTCAAGCGGGTGCGCAACGACATGGGTCTGACCAATGTGCAGGTGATGGTGCCCTTCGTGCGCACGCTGGGTCAGGCCGATCGTGTCACCCAGTTGCTGGCCGACCATGGCCTGAAGCGCGGCGAGAACGAGCTCAAGGTCATCATGATGTGCGAGGTGCCGAGCAACGCCATCCTGGCCGACGAGTTCCTGCAGTATTTCGACGGCTTCTCGATCGGCTCCAACGACCTGACCCAGCTCACCCTGGGCCTGGACCGCGACTCGGGCCTGGAGCTGCTGGCTGCTGACTTCGACGAACGCGACCCGGCCGTCAAGGCCATGCTGAGCCGCGCCATCGCCGCCTGCAAGGCGCAGGGCAAGTACGTGGGCATCTGTGGCCAAGGCCCCAGCGACCACCCCGACTTCGCCCAGTGGCTGTCGGATCAGGGCATCGCCTCGATCTCGCTCAATCCGGACAGCGTGATCGACACCTGGAAGCGCCTGGCCGGTCTCTGAGCGCCTGTGCATGAAGGGGCATCGGACGCCTCGTCGGCGGGGTAATACCTAGGCCCGACGGACGGCGTCCGATGCGATCATGCGGGCATGTCTCCACCCGTGGCCTCCGAACTCTTTGCCCCGACGCCGGCCTTGCTGGTCCAGCACCGCTTCTGGTGGTTGCGGGCCTTGTTGCTGGGGGTCTGGGCCGCGGTCTCTTTCGGGGCCTGTTTCTTTGCCCGTGACCTGCAGCAGTGGGCCCTGCCTGCCTGGGGGGGATCGCTGGGCTACTGGATGGCCTCGCAAGGCGCCGTGCTGGTGTTCATCGCCATCGTGGTGCTGTATGCCTGCGTGCTGAACCGCGCCGACCGCCGCAGTGCCCAGCCCCAGACCGGGGCTGGCGCCGAGGCCGACTGATGCCGGAGCAGCCGGCCGTGTTGTCCGATCCTGGTGTGCGGCGCCGTTACGAGCGCCGCCTGTACCGCATCCTGGGCCTGTTCGTCTTGGGGCTGTTGGGCTTTCTGCTGCTGATGGGCTGGGCCGAACAGCAGGGACTGTCGCGGCGCTGGATCGGCCCCATCTTCCTGTTTTCGAGCGTGATGGTGTGCGCTGGCATCGGCATCTACAGCCGCACCACCGATGCCGAAGACTATTACGTGGCGGGGCGGCGCATTCCACCGTTCTTCAATGGCATGGCGGCGGCCGCCGACTGGATGAGTGCAGCCTCCTTCATCAGTCTCGCGGGTGCGCTTTATCTGCAGGGATTTTCAGGCACCGAGGGGCAGCCCGGGGGGCTCGCCTATGTGCTGGGCTGGACCGGGGGCTTTTGCCTGGTGGCGATGCTGATCGCGCCCTACCTGAGGCGCATGAACCTCTACACCGTGCCCGATCTGTTCGAGCAACGCTACGGTGGTCGCTGGCCCCGGGTGATCGCCGCGCTGGCGGCGGTGGTGTGCTCCTTCACCTACGTGGTGGCCCAGATCTACGGTGTGGGGCTGATCGCCTCACGCCTGACCGGCGTGCAGTTCGAGATCGGCATCATGCTGGGCCTGGGCGGGGTGCTGCTGTGTTCTTTCCTGGGGGGCATGCGGGCCATCACCTGGACCCA
>RXJO01000299.1 GCA_003987795.1 Curvibacter sp. | reverse complement strand
GGTGAGCTCGCTGCCGCAGGTCCCGACGCTGACCGAACTGGGCCTGCCCGACGCCAGTTTCGAGGGCTGGTACGCCATGGCGGCACCGGCCGGCACCCCGGCCCCCGTGCTGGAACGCCTGGGCCGCGAGCTGCGCGCCGTGATGGCCCTGCCCGAGGTGCAGAAGCAGTTCCGCGCACAGGCCCTGGAGCCGGTGTACCAGGATCCGGCCAGCATGATCCGCCTGATGGAGCAGGAGATCACCCAGTTCCGGGCTGCCGCCGCACGGGCCCATTTGACCCTGGAGTGAAACCGGCATGAGCGTCCCCTCGGCCGCCGTGAGGCCATGCGCGCCGAATTCCGCATTTCCGGCAAAGTCTGATCCGGATCACGCCCGCGAGCTCAGGCCTGTGGTCTGCTATCCGGCTTTCACCGGCCTGGCCCTGCTCTTGCTGCAGGCCGGGCATGACTTTGCGGAGAATCCTTGCCATGACTACCCCGACGCCCGGACCGATGTCCGAACCGATACCGGCCCCATCACCGCCAGCGGTCGCAGCACCTGCGCCGATTTCACCTGTCAGCGGCATCGCGCCCCACAGCCTGACGGAAGACGCCTTTGCATTGTTCTCGGCCACCTTGCTGATTGCCCTGGGCGTGGCCATCTACGGGCACGATCACCTGCTGACCGGGGGCATGGCCGGCCTGGCCTTCATCGTGCATTACGCCAGCGGCATCAGCTTCGGCAAGGTGTTCTTCGTGCTCAACCTGCCTTTTTATGCGCTGGCCTGGAAGCGCATGGAGCGCGCCTTCGTGCTCAAGACCATCGCGGCAGTGGCCCTGTTGTCGCTGTTGGCCGAATGGACCCCGCACTGGATCGGCTTCGCGCAACTCGACCCGATCTACGCCAGCGTGCTCGGTGGCGTGCTGCTGGGCGTCGGTTTCCTGATGCTGTTCCGCCACCGTGCCAGCCTGGGGGGCGTCGGCATCCTGGCGTTCTACCTGCAGGAGAGCCGGGGCTGGAAGGCCGGCCACATCCAGATGGCCATCGACTGCGCCATCCTCTTGCTGGCCGTGTGGACCGCACCGCTGCCCAATGTGGCCCTGTCGGTGGCCGGTGCGGTCGTGCTGAACCTGATCCTCGCCATGAATCACCGCAAGGACCGCTACATCGGATCCTGACCCTCCCCCTCCCCATGTTCAGCGGGGCTTCGGGGAGATCCAACCACCTCACCTGAAGCCCGATATGACCCGAGACCAACTGATCCAACAAGCGCGCCACGACATCGACAACGGCGCCCTGGCCGCCACCCTGGCGCGTCGGGTCGCCTGGCGCACCGAGAGCGACCTGGGCGCCGACGCCACCGAGGCCTCTCGCGCCGCCCTGCTCGGCTACCTCGACGATGAAATGAGCCCGGCCTTGCAGGCGATGGGGTTTGAGGTGCAGATCCTGCCCAACCCGGTGGCCGGTGCAGGCCCTTTCCTGCTGGCCCGCCGCATCGAAGATCCGGCCGCACCGACCGTGCTCAGCTATGGCCATGGCGACGTGGTCAACGGCCAGAAACCGCAGTGGCGTGAGGGCCTGGACCCCTGGCAGCTCACCGTCGAAGGCGACCGCTGGTATGGCCGCGGCACCGCCGACAACAAGGGCCAGCACAGCATCAACCTCTGCGCCCTGGCCCACACCCTGCAAGCCCGCCAGCAGAAGCTGGGCTACAACCTGACCGTGTTGCTGGAGATGGGCGAAGAAGCCGGCTCACCGGGTCTGGCCGAATTCTGCCGGCAACACCGCGACGCCCTGCGGGCGGACCTGTTCCTCGCCAGCGACGGCCCGCGGGTGCATGCCGAGCGCCCCACCCTGTTCCTGGGCTCGCGAGGTGCCATCAATTTCTCCTTGCATGTGCAGCCCCGCCCCCGTGCCTACCACTCGGGCAACTGGGGCGGCGTGCTGAGCAACCCAGGTACCCGCGTCAGCCATGCGGTGGCCAGCCTGATCGGGCCACAAGGCGAGATGCGTGTGGCCGCTCTTCGGCCGCCGGCCCCGCCGGAACGCCTGCGCCAGGCCTTGCACGACCTGCCGGTGGGCGGAGGCACCGACGACCCAACCCTGAGCCCCGGCTGGGGCGAACCGGGCCTGACGCCGGCCGAGCGCCTGGTGGGCTGGAACACACTGGAAGTGCTGGGTCTGGGTGCAGGATCGGCGGTCCGGCCGATCAACGCCATCCCGGCCTCGGCGGTGGCGCACTGTCAACTCCGCTTCGTCGTGGGTACCGACTGGCGCCATGCCGAAAAGCACCTGCGCGAGCACCTGGATGCCCATGGCTTTGAGGATGTGCGCCTGGAGATGGGCATGAGTTGCGCCGCCACCCGGCTGGCCCTGGACAACCCCTGGATCGACTGGGCCCTGGCCTCGATGCAAGCCAGCACGGGCAAGCCGGCCAGCCTGCTGCCCAACCTGGCCGGGTCTTTGCCCAACGACATTTTCTCGGATGGCCTGGGCCTGCCCACGCTGTGGGTGCCGCACTCCTACCCGGCCTGCGCCCAGCATGCCCCTAACGAGCACCTGCTGGGCTCGGTGGCCCGCGAAGGTCTAGCCCTGATGGCCGGCCTGTTCTGGGATCTGGGCGAGCCGGACGCCCCCTGGCAGAGCGGGGCTTTGTCCCCGGCGACCGCCTGAGCGCGGCGAATCCGACCCATCAGATGGCCGGGTCGCGCAGCTCCCAGCGGATGGCGTCGATCGCGGCCAGCAATTCAGGCGACAGGGTGGTGCCCCAGGCAGCGAGGTCTTCGTCGAGCTGGGCCACCGAGGTCACGCCGATGATGGTGCTGGCGACCTGCCATTTGGTGTAGCAGAAGGCCAGTGCCAGCTGGGTGGGCGTGAGGCCGTGCTCACGGGCCAGCGCGTTGTAGCGGCGCGCTGCCGTCAGTGCCTCAGGCCGACCCCAGCGTTGCTTGCGCACCGATTCGTAGCGGGCGATGCGCCCCGCCTGTGGCGCCTCCGGGCCCTCGATGCCGCTGGCGTCGTACTTGCCTGTCAGCAGGCCGAAACCCAGTGGCGAATAGGCCAGCAGCGACACATTCAGGCGCTGGCAGCTCTCGTCCAGGGCGTTCTCGTAACTGCGGTTGATCAGGCAATACGGGTTCTGCACCGTGGCCACGCGGGGCAGGCCATGCTGTTCGGCCAGGCGCACGAATTCATGCACGCCGTAGGGCGTCTCGTTGGACAGGCCGACATAGCGCACCTTGCCCGCCTGGACCAGTCGGCCCAGGGCCTCGAGCTGCTCATGGATCGAGGTGACCGAGCGCTCCTTGCTCGGGTCGTAGTACATGGCCCCGAAGGCGGGCACATGACGTTCGGGCCAGTGGATCTGGTAGAGGTCGATCACATCGGTCTGCAGGCGACGCAGGCTGCCCTCGCAGGAGGCCGCGATGTCGGCGGCTGTCATGCCGCTCCCCTCTCGGATCCAGGGCATGCCGCGCGACGGGCCTGCCACCTTGGTGGCCAGCACCACCTGCTGGCGTGCGCCCGGGTTCTTGGCAAACCAGTTGCCGATGATGGTTTCGGTGGCGCCGCAGGTCTCGGCACGGGCCGGTACCGCATACATCTCGGCGGTGTCGAGAAAGTTGACACCGGCCGCCAGGGAACGGTCCAGGATGGCGTGAGAGGCAGCTTCGTCAACCTGCTCGCCAAAGGTCATGGTGCCCAGGCAGATGGGCGTGACGTGCAGATCGCTTTGTCCGAGCTGGACTTTGTTCATGAAAACTCCGATGGGTCTGTCTGATGGAACGCTGGAAATCCGTGCCGCCGATGGCTCCAGCAGAGAGGCGGCCCAGAAGTGCAAGCCCCTGAAGAACGACGGCGGGGAAGAGTGTACGGGTGGGCGGATTTTTCTGCTGAGGAGCCTGGCAGGCTTGTCCTGGACTTGACTGACGTCCGTTTGGCGTGTTTCGTATCATCCGCCCGATGTACCAGCCCAAACGCCACTCCCGCAGCGAATTCATCCCCGTCCGGGGCCACCAGTACCATGTTCGAGTCTGGGGCACGCCGCAAACCGGTCGGCCCCCTCTGGTCATGGTGCATGGCTGGATGGATGTGGCTGCCTCGTACCAGTTCATGATCGACGCGCTGCCGGCCGACCGCCATGTGATCGCCCCCGACTGGCGCGGCTTCGGCCTCACCACCGGGCCGTTCTGCGACCACTACAGCATCCCCGACTACCTGGGCGACCTCGACTTTCTGCTGGACCATTACACCGGCACACAGGCCATCGATCTGGTGGGTCACAGCATGGGCGGCAACGTGGCCATGATGTACGCGGGTGCCCGCCCCGAGCGCATCCGCCGCCTGGTCAACCTGGAAGGCTTCGGCATGCCCGCCACCCGCCCGGCCCAGGCGCCTGGACGCTACGCCCGCTGGATGGACGAGCTCAAGAAGGTCCATTCAGGCGCCATGGCCTTGAAAGGGTATGACAGCCTGGAAGGCGTGGCCCAGCGCCTGATGAAGACCAACCCCCGCCTGGGCGACGACAAGGCCCGTTGGCTGGCCCAGCACTGGGCCCGGGAAGTGCCAGGGGCGGACGGACACAGCCAGTGGCAGATCCTGGGTGAGGCAGCGCACAAAGTCACCAGCGCGCAGCTGTATCGGGTCGATGAGGCACTGGAGCTGTATGCCCGCATCAGTGCGCCGTTGCTGGCCGTCGAGGCCTCGGACGACAGCCTGGGCCAGTGGTGGAAAGGCCAGTACACCCTTGATGAATACCACCAGCGCCTGCAACGGGTGCCCGATTGCCGGGTGGCCTGCATCGAAGACGCCGGGCACATGCTGCACCATGATCAGCCCGAGGCCCTGGCGGCCCTGGTCGCTGATTTTCTGGGCTGAGGCATCCGGGGATCACTTTTTTCAGAAATGTCTGCACAATGCGGTTGACTGGCGCGGGCAATTGAATCAGCGTTGGATGGTGGCAAGTCGGCTCTCGCCAGAGCTTGAGGGAGAACCAGACCATGCGCCTGAGCTTCAAACTGCCACTGGCCTTTGCCAGTGCCCTGGCCGCCTTGTTGGCGGCCGCCCTCTTCGGACTGGTTCAACTGAACCAGTCCATCAGCGTGTACCGCGAGGTGGTGCAAAAGGACCATGACAACGCCCTGGGGGCGGTCCAGTTGCTCAGCGAGTTCAAAGTCCAGATCCAGGAATGGAAGAACGTGCTGCTGCGAGGCCAGGACCCCGCCCAGCGAGAACGTTACTGGAGCGCTTTCCAGAAGCAGGAGGCACTGGTGCAGCAGAGCGCTGGCCAACTCGCCGCCCGAGTTGACCAGGCAGATGCTCGAGCCCTTCTGGAGCAGTTCAGCCAGACCCACCAACGCATGGGACAGGCCTACCGCCAAGGGCTGAAAGCGTTCGAGCAAGCCGATTTCAATGCCTCGGCCGGCGACAAGGCGGTCACCGGCATTGACCGCGAGCCGGCCCGATTGCTGGACCAGGCCACCGCGCTGATCCGGCAGGCCAGCGAGCAATCGGCCGAGGCAGCCGCCAGCCACGCCCGCGCCAGCACCTGGATCAGTCTGTCGGTCATGGGCCTGGTGTGCCTGCTCAGCGCGTTCGGTGCGCTCTGGTTCAGCCGCTCGGTCACCCGGCCTTTGGGACGTGCCGTCGAGGTCACCCGGGCAGTGGCGGACGGCGACCTGCGACTGGCCTTGAACAGCAGCGGCCGTGATGAATTGGCCGAACTGCTGCAGGCCATGGCCGATATGCAAAGCCGCTTGTCACAGGTGGTCAGCAGCGTGCGCAAGGGGGCCGAGGGTGTGGCCCATGCCAGTGCCGAGATCGCCGCGGGCAACCACGACCTGAGCCAGCGCACCGAGCAACAGGCCTCGGCCTTGGAACAGACCTCAGCCTCCATGGAGGAGATGTCAGCCACCGTGGAACACAACGCTGAGCACGCGCTGCGTGCAGACTCGCTCGCCAACCAAGCCTCCGACACGGCCCAGCGGGCCGGCGGAGCGGTGCAGTCGGTGGTGGACTCGGTGCTTCAGATGCAGCAGAGTGCCCACCGGATCGCCGACATCACGGGCGTGATCGATGGCATCGCCTTCCAGACCAACATCCTGGCGCTCAATGCGGCGGTCGAGGCCGCCCGGGCCGGGGAACAGGGGCGCGGCTTTGCGGTGGTGGCCAGCGAGGTGCGGGTGCTGGCCCAGCGCAGCGCCGCTGCTGCGCGCGAGATCAAACAACTCATCCAAACCAGCCATGAGCAGGTGGAGCAAGGCGCCCAGATCGCGGGCCTGGCTGGCACGACCATGAGCGAGGTGGTCCGCGCCATCAGCGATGTGACCCGACTCGTCGCGCAGATCAGTGCCGCCAGCAAGGAGCAAAGCCAGGGGGTGGCTCAAATCGGGCAGGCAGTGCAGCAACTCGACCAGACGACCCAGCAGAACGCCGCCCTGGTGGAGCAGGGGGCAGCCGCCGCGCAAAGCCTGAAACAACAGGCCGTGGCCCTGGTGGATTCAGTGGCTTTTTTCAAAACCCCAGGGGATCCCCGATTGACAAATTGACGCCAACTCCAGTCATTTACCCCAAAAAACACCAAAAACAGCTCTTAAAAAATCCTGCAACACCTGATTGAAATTTTTTCAGGCGTTACAGGCCTTTGTGACAGGTTCCAGACAGCCACAAAGGGGGTGGTCTCGATAAAGTGGCGCCGCCCCATCAACAACAGGAGACTAAAAATGGTTTGGCAACAGGTTTACAACCCGACAGGCAGCATGGTCCTGTCCACCTTGCTGGCCGCCGTGCCGGTCGTGGTGATGCTGGTCGGACTGGGCTTCTTGCATCTCAAGGCCCACATTGCGGCAGGCCTGGGCCTGCTCAGTGCGCTGGCCATCGCGGTCCTGGCCTTCGGCATGCCCGCTGAGATGGCGGGCAAGGCCGCCTTCCTGGGCGGCCTGACCGGCCTGCTGCCGATCGGCTGGATCGTGCTGAACATCATCTTCCTGCACCAGTTGACCGAGCAGAACGGCAGCTTCAAGGTGCTGCAGGATTCGATCGCCGGCATCACCGAAGACCGCCGCCTGCAACTGCTGCTGATCGCCTTCGCCTTCGGCGCCTTCTTTGAAGGCGCCGCCGGGTTCGGCACCCCGGTGGCCGTGACGGCCGCCATCCTGATCGGCTTGGGCTTCTCGCCGCTGGCCGCCTCGGGCCTGAGCCTGATCGCCAACACCGCCCCGGTGGCCTACGGTGCTCTGGGCACCCCGGTCATCACGCTGGCCAAGGTGCATGACTACGACCTGGCCGCCGTGTCGGCCATGATCGGCCGTCAGTTGCCCTTCTTCTCGCTGCTGGTGCCGTTCTGGCTGATCTGGGCCTTTGCCGGCTGGAAGGGCATGAAGCAGATCTGGCCCGCGCTGCTGGTGACCGGTCTGAGCTTCGCCATCCCGCAGTTCCTGGTGTCCAACTACATGGGCCCCGAACTGGTCGACGTGATCGCCGCCATCTGCTCGATGGTGTCCCTGGTCACCTTCCTGAAGTTTTGGAAACCCGCCCAGATCTGGACCTCGGTCTCGCTCAAGGGACACGAGACCACCGGCGGCCAGGCCCAGAAGCCTGTGGCCCCCATCAAGCACCCCACCTCTGAAGTGGTCAAGGCCTGGACCCCCTGGGTCATCCTGACCGGCTTTGTTTTCGTCTGGGGCCTGCCCGTCACCAAGACCTACCTGAATGGCCTGTTCGCCCCGAAGTTCGCCATCGAAGGGCTGCACAAGCTGATCGAAAAGATGCCGCCTGTCGTACCCAAACCCACCGCCGAAAGCGCCGAGTACGTGTTCAACCTGCTGTCGGCCACCGGCAGCGGCATCCTGCTGTCGGCCCTGATCGGCGGCCTGGTGATGGGCTATGGCCTGCCCGCACTGATCAAGTCCTATGGCAAGACCATCTGGCTGGTGCGCTACTCCCTGCTGACCATCGTGCTGATGCTGGCCCTGGGCACCCTCACCCGCTACTCGGGTGTGGACACCACCCTGGGCCTGGCCTTTGCCGCCACCGGCGTGTTCTACCCCTTCTTCGGCACCCTGATGGGCTGGCTGGGTGTGGCCCTGACCGGCTCGGACACCGCCGCCAACGTGCTGTTCGGCGGCATGCAGAAGGTGGCAGCCGACCAGCTGGGCCTGTCGCCCAACCTCATGGGCGCAGCCAACAGCTCGGGCGGTGTGATGGGCAAGATGATCGATGCCCAATCGATCGTCGTGGCCTCCACCGCCACCCGCTGGTTTGACCACGAAGGCGACATCCTGCGCTATGTGTTCTTCCACTCGGTGGCGCTGGCCTGCCTGGTGGGTCTGTTCGTGACCCTGCAGGCCTACGTGCCGCCATTCACCCTCATGGTGATCCACTGAGACCCGGGGCTGCGGCCCCAGTCCGACTCCAGGACCGCTGCGGCGGTCCTTTTTTATGGGGCCCGTCAAGCGGCTTGCGAGGAGTCCTGTCACGACCCGTGAGAAAATGCGGGGTTTGCATGCCCGACCATTGGCGCCCAAGGCGCCCCTGCGGCATGCCCCCGAACACTCACAGGACAAAAATCATGGAAGCAGAACGCGTCAACCTCATCGGCACCACCCTGGCAGATCTGAGCCAGCGCACCGAAGAGCTACGGAGGTATCTTTGACTACCCTGCCAAAGCTGAACGCCTGCGCACGGTAACCGCCTCACTCGAAGACCCCAACGTCTGGAACGACCCCAAGAAGGCCCAGGAGCTCGGCAAAGAGAAAAAAGCCCTGGACGACGTCGTCCTGGTGCTGGACCGCCTGAGCAGCGAACTGGCCGACAACACCGAGCTGTTCGAGATGAGCAAAGAGGAAGGCGACGACGCCGGCCTTGAAACCATCGAGGCCGAGTGCGCCCAACTGACCCAGAGCATCGAGCAGCTGGAATTCCGCCGCATGTTCAACCAGCCGGCCGACCCCAGCCCCTGCTTCCTGGACCTGCAGGCCGGCGCCGGCGGCACCGAGGCCTGCGACTGGGCCAGCATGCTGCTGCGCCAGTACCTGAAGTACGCCGAACGCAAGGGCTTCAAGGCCACGGTGGAAGACGAAACCCCGGGCGACGTGGCCGGCATCAAGAGCGCCACCATCAAGATCGAGGGCGAATACGCCTTCGGCCTGCTGCGCACCGAGACCGGTGTGCACCGCCTGGTGCGCAAAAGCCCGTTCGACTCCTCGGGCGGCCGCCATACCAGCTTTGCCAGCGTCTTCGTCTACCCGGAAATCGATGACTCGATCGAGATCGACATCAACCCGGCCGACGTGCGCACCGACACCTTCCGCGCCAGCGGTGCGGGCGGTCAGCACATCAACAAGACCGACTCGGCCGTTCGCCTGACCCACATCCCCACCGGCATCGTGGTCCAGTGCCAAGATGGCCGCAGCCAGCACAGCAACCGCGATGTGGCCTGGAAGCGCCTGCGTTCGCGCCTGTACGACCACGAAATGCGCAAGCGCCAGGAAGAACAGCAAAAGCTCGAAGACAGCAAGACCGATGTGGGCTGGGGCCACCAGATCCGCTCGTACGTGCTGGACCAGAGCCGCATCAAGGACCTGCGCACCAACGTCGAAATCTCCAACACCCAGAAGGTGCTGGACGGCGACCTGGATGCCTTCATCGAAGCCTCGCTCAAGCAAGGCGTCTGACCCCACCAGCCCCAGCCGGCACCCCGGCCTACAGGAATAAACACATGATGCGAGAAGGACAAGCCACGGCCATCCACCGTGCAGACTACACCGCTCCCGCGTACTGGATCGACACCGTCGAACTGACCTTCGACCTCGATCCTGCCAAGACCCGCGTGCTCAACAAGATGCGCTTGCGCCGCAACGTCGACGTGGCAGCCCAGGCCTTGCGCCTGGACGGCGAAGAGCTGAATCTGGCCCGCGTGCTGGTCAATGGCCAAGGCACCTCGTTCAAGATGGAAGGCAACCAGTTGGTGCTGGAGAACCTGCCCGAAGGCCCCGACGCCTTCGATCTGGAGATCTTCACCACCTGCAACCCGGCCAAGAACACCAAGCTGATGGGCCTGTACGTCAGCAACGATTCGTTCTTCACCCAGTGCGAGGCTGAAGGCTTCCGCCGCATCACTTACTTCCTGGACCGCCCCGATGTGATGGCCAGCTACACCGTCACCCTGCGCGCCGACAAGGCCAGGTACCCGGTGCTGCTGTCCAACGGCAACCTGGTCGAGCAAGGCGAGCTGGAAGAAGGCCGCCACTTCGCCAAGTGGGTCGACCCCCACAAGAAGCCCTGCTACCTGTTCGCCCTGGTGGCCGGCAAGCTGGTGGCCCGTGAGCAACGCATCCGCTCGCGCTCGGGCGCTGATCACCTGCTGCAGGTTTTCGTGCGCCCCGGCGACCTCGACAAGACCGAACATGCGATGAACTCGCTCATGGCCAGCGTGGCCTGGGATGAGGCCCGCTTCGGCCTGCCGCTCGATCTGGAACGCTTCATGATCGTCGCCACCAGCGACTTCAACATGGGCGCGATGGAGAACAAGGGCCTGAACATCTTCAACACCAAGTATGTTCTGGCCAACCAGGCCACCGCCACCGATGCCGACTTCAGCAACATCGAGAGCGTGGTCGGACATGAGTACTTCCACAACTGGACCGGCAACCGCGTCACCTGCCAGGACTGGTTCCAGCTGAGCCTCAAAGAGGGCCTGACCGTCTTCCGCGACCAGGAGTTCAGCCAGGATCTGGCGGGCAGCCCCTCGGCCCGCGCCGTCAAGCGCATCGAAGACGTGCGCGTCCTGCGCACCGCGCAGTTCCCCGAAGATGCCGGCCCGATGGCGCACCCGGTGCGCCCCGACAGCTACATCGAGATCAACAACTTCTACACCGTCACCATCTACGAGAAGGGTGCCGAGGTGGTGCGCATGATGCAGACCCTGGTCGGCCGCGAGGGCTTTGCCAAGGGCATGAAGCTGTACTTCGAACGCCATGACGGCCAGGCCGTCACCTGCGATGCCTTCGCACAAGCGATCGCCGACGCCAACCCAGGCTCGGAACTGGCCCAGCGCCTGCCCCAGTTCAAACACTGGTACAGCCAGGCCGGCACCCCCCATGTGAAGGCCGAGGGCCGCTACGACGCCGAAGCGCGCACCTACACCCTCACGCTGAGCCAGCACTGCGCCCCCACACCGGGCCAGGCCCTCAAAGAGCCCTTCGTGATCCCGCTGAACCTGGGCCTTCTCGACACCCAGGGCCGCGAACTGCCGCTGCAACTGGCCCACTGGCCGCAGGCCGAAACCGGCACCCGCACCTTCGTGCTGAGCCAGCCCAGCGAGACACTGACCTTCATCAACGTCGACAGTGCCCCCGTGCCCTCGCTGCTGCGCGACTTCTCAGCGCCGGTGGTGCTCGAGTACGCCTACAGCGATGACGAACTGCTGACCCTGCTGGCCCACGACAGCGATGCCTTCAACCGCTGGGAAGCCGGTCAACGCCTGGCCTTGGCCCGCGCGATCAAGGCCATCACCGCCGAGCAAGCCCCTGGCGCCGACGTGCTGGACGAGGCCTACCTGCGCGCCATGCGCCAGGTGCTGGCCGACCCGCTGCTGGATGCGGCCTTCAAGGAGCTGGTGCTGACGCTGCCCTCCGAGACCTACCTGGCCGAACAGCTCGACGTGGTCGACCCGCAACGCATCCATGCCGTGCGCGAAGCCATGCGTGAGCAACTGGCCCTGGCCCTGCAGGCCGATTGGCAGCAGGCCTGGGAGGCCAACCGCGACACCGGCGGCTACCGACCCGACCCCGAATCCTCGGGCAAACGGGCCCTGGCCGGGCTGGCGCTGACCATGCTGTGTCTGGCGGCGCGCCACAGCGGCGATACCGTCTGGCCGGGCAAGGCCTTCCAGCGCTTCAAGGACGCTGGCAACATGACCGATCGCTTCAACGCCCTGAGCGCGCTCGTCATCAGCGGCCACGAGCTGGCCGCGCCGGCCCTGGCGCGCTTCCATGCCCTGTTCAAGAACGAGGCCCTGGTGATCGACAAGTGGTTCTCGCTGCAGGCCGGCGCCCCTGACCGCGGTGGCAACGTGCTGGGCGCCGTGCGCCAACTGATGAGCCACCCGGACTTCAACCTGCGCAACCCCAACCGTGCGCGCAGCGTGATCTTCAGCTACTGCAGCGCCAACCCGGGCGCCTTCCACCGCAGCGATGCGGCGGGCTACGTGTTCTGGGCCGACCGCGTGATCGAACTGGACGCCATCAACCCCCAAGTGGCCGCCCGCCTGGCCCGCGCCCTGGACCGCTGGAAGAAGCTCGCCGAGCCCTACCGCAGCGCCGCCCGCGAAGCCATTGCCCGCGTGGCCGCCAAGGCCGAACTCAGCAACGACGTGCGTGAGGTGGTGACCCGCGCACTCGCCGATTAAGGAGAAAAATCAACATGGCATCCCGAATCAGCCTGACCCGCTTCCTCGTCGAGCAGCAACGCGTCGACGGGCACATTCCCTCGCAACTGCGCCTGCTGCTCGAAGTGGTGGCCCGCGCCTGCAAGAGCATCAGCCAGGCCGTCAACAAAGGCGCCCTGGGTGGCGTGCTCGGCAGCGCCGACAGTGAGAACGTGCAGGGCGAAGTCCAGAAAAAACTCGACATCATCGCCAACGAAGTCCTGATCGAAGCCAACGAATGGGGCGGCCACCTGGCGGCCATGGCCTCCGAAGAGATGGACAGCATCTACCTGGTGCCCAACCGCTACCCGCAGGGCGAGTACCTGCTGCTGTTCGATCCGCTCGATGGCTCGAGCAACATCGACGTCAATGTGAGCATCGGCACCATCTTCAGCGTGCTCAAGAAGCCCGAGGGTTCGCCTGGCGTGACCGAACAGGACTTCCTGCAGGCAGGTGCCCAACAGGTGGCCGCCGGCTACTGCGTCTACGGCCCCCAGACCACCCTGGTGCTGACGGTGGGTGACGGCGTGAGCATGTTCACCCTCGACCGGGAACAAGGCTCCTTTGTGCTGACCCAGGAGAACGTGCGCATCCCCGCCGACACCAAGGAATTCGCGATCAACATGAGCAACATGCGCCACTGGGACGAACCCGTGAAGCGCTACATCGACGAATGCCTGCAAGGCAAGGAAGGCCCGCGCGGCAAGGACTTCAACATGCGTTGGATTGCCAGCATGGTGGCCGATGTGCACCGCATCCTGACCCGCGGTGGCGTCTTCATGTACCCCTGGGACAAGCGCGAGCCCAACAAGCCCGGCAAGCTGCGCCTGATGTACGAAGCCAACCCCATGAGCTGGCTGGTCGAACAGGCCGGCGGCGCCGCCACCAACGGCCGCCAACGCATCCTCGACATCCAGCCCAGCCAGTTGCATGAGCGCGTGAGCGTGATCCTCGGCTCAAAAAATGAGGTCGACCGCATCACCAGCTACCATACCGCGCTATAATCGCGGGCTATCGCCGGTGTAGCTCAGTCGGTAGAGCAGCTCATTCGTAATGAGAAGGTCGGGTGTTCGATTCATCTCTCCGGCACCAAATGGAAGCCCCAGGTTCGCAAGAGCCTGGGGCTTTTCTGTTGCTGCCTGCCAAAGTGCCTCAGCCCACGCGCTTGCTCAAGGCCCAGATGCAGGCCCCCACGGCCAGCAGGTCGGCGACGTCGCGCTCATAGCTTTCCGCCTTCGGGTCAAGCCGCTCCAGCAAGGAGGCGATGTTGGCGATCGCCACATCCGGGTCAGCCGCACCTCCACTGGCCTCGGTCTCGAGGATTCTGAGCATGGCGTCGGGTTGTTTCATGGCGTGATGGGAGCAGTGGATCAAGGGCTTGGGTGCGGTGGAACAAGGATAGCGAAGCTTGCTGCCGCCGTCACGTCAAAGGCCACCGAGGAGCTTGGAAACGGCGCTGATGACCACAGCACCCAAGGGCTTTCCGAGACGTCTGCCCACCGACAGTTCAAGAAACACGGCCGACCGCCACGATCAAGCCTCTGACCTGACACTGCCGGTTACCAAAATTGGGCGATGCGCGCCGTGCCAAGGTTTGCCAGACTGCTGTCCGAACGCAGGGAGAACGACAACGTGACAGCAGATTTTTCATTCGAGGATGGCGGCTACCTCATCGAGGTCTATGCCAGCGAGGTGCAGCCAGGACAATGGAAAGTTCGCTCGGTCTTTCAACGCCTGAGTGATCTGGACGACGAGCACGACACGGCGGCAGTGATCCGCCATGAATCTGACGTGATCTTCGAATCGATGCCCCATGCCATGCTGGCAGGCCGGGAGCAGGCCAAGCAACTGGTGCGGTCCGGCTCGGTCGGACTTTGACGCATCTATTCCGGGTCCCGGCTGACGTTCGCGTCCGGCAGCGTCATCTGGATGGCGCCAAACGGGCAGCGACGCTCGCATTGGCGACAGCCCACACAACGCTCCGCGTCCTGCAAGGTCGAGAACTTTCGCCACCCCTGGGGCTGCAGGCTCAGAAGATGCAGGTGGCAGCTCGGAACACACCAGCCACAACCGGTGCAACGTGTTGAATCGATCACCGGAATCAAAATGGAGCGCGACGTGTTCATGTCAGCCATGTTACAAACCAGAGATGACCTTGGCCCTCGCCCGGTATGCGTTCATGCAAACCCGAAGGCGGTGGAAGTTTCCAGGCATCGGAGTGTGACCCCATGAATGCAGCTTTCTTTTTTCCGGTCGCGGTGGCCATCGCCCTGACACCGGGGCCGAACAACTTCTGTGCCCTGAACAACGGCATCCGGCAAGGCATCGTGCCGGCCTTGGTGGGCACCTGCGGTCGGGTGTTGGCCTTTTCAGTGTTCCTGACCGTGTCGGCCGTGGGACTGGGTGCGATGCTGCTGGCCTCCGAAGCGGCGTTCAGCGTGGTCAAGTGGGTGGGGGCAGCCTACCTTTTCTACCTGGGCTGGCGGGCTTGGCGCAGCCGTGAGTTCAGTGGGCTGGCCCCAACACAGGCATCGTCCGACGGTCAGGCCTTGGCTCAGGTGCCTGCCCCAGCACGGCGTTGGCGTGCCTTGATGCGGCAGGAGTTCCTGCTGGGCATCACCAACCCCAAGGCCATCATCTTGTTTGCCGCGATCTTTCCGCAGTTCATCGACCCCAGCCAGCCGGCCGCACCCCAGTTTGCGATCCTGGGCCCCACCTACCTGGCGGCCGAATTCGTGGCCAGCCTGGTCTATGCCGCCGGAGGCCTGCAGTTGCGTCGCCTCATCACCAGTCAGCGGGCGGTGGTTCGGCTGAACAAGGCCACGGGCGGCTTCTTCATGGGGGCCGCCGGCTTGCTTCTGGCCTCCAACAAATAAAAACAACCGCCGCACCGAACGCCCCTTACGATCCGCTCGGCCCCCGTCACCAGAACGCTCTGGAAGCCCAGCAGGGATCCTGCCGCACTCTTCTCTTGACCGGCCATTGTGTCAACAAAGTAAAGATCTGGTCCCTTGCCGCATGCTCGGCACCGACGCCTTCGCCTCTTCCGCACTGATGAGCAAACGACTCTTCGATATCACCCTGGCCGGTCTGGCACTGATCCTGTTGGGGGTCCCGATGCTGCTGATCGGGTTGGCGGTGCGCCTCGACTCTCCTGGGCCTGCGCTCTACTGGTCGCTCCGGGTCGGACGCCAAGGCAAGCCTTTTCTGATGCCGAAGTTCCGCAGCATGCGTGTGGGAACGCCGACCATGGCCACCCACCTGCTGCCCGACCCTGAAAGCCATGTGACGGCATTGGGCCGCTGGTTGCGACGCACCAGCCTGGATGAATTGCCGCAACTGTGGAGCATTGTGCGTGGCGACATGAGCCTGGTGGGCCCTCGCCCTGCCCTGTGCAACCAGATGACCCTGCATGCCCTGCGCGAAACCTCGGGCGTGCATTCGCTGGCCCCAGGACTCACTGGTTGGGCCCAGATTCACGGGCGAGACGATCTCGACGATGCGGAGAAGGCCGCCTACGACGCCGAATACCTGCGCAAGCGCTGCCTCGCACTTGACCTGCGCATCCTGTTGCGGACCGCCCGGATGGTGCTGCGCGGTGAGGGCATCTGGCATTGAAACAGGCTGCGGCAGGCCGATGGGCCTGTCAACAGAACATCAGGGCCAGCAAGGCCGCGTCGTCGGCCAGGTTCAGCAGGGCGTAGGCCGACAGGCGCAGCAACCAGAACTGAGCCTGTAACGGCAAGCCCTCCAGCAGGGGCCAGCCGGACAGCGGCCACTGAGGGTCGGACGTCAGGTCACTCACCCGAAACGCACCCCGGCACGCTCACCCGCCGCCAGGGCCTGCATTCGGCCGATCACCGCTGCCTCGGCAAAACCGGCCTCATGGAAGGCGCGCAGCACCGACTCTGAGGCCTCGGGAGCGCAGCTCACCAGCAGACCGCCGCTGGTCTGGGGATCGGACACCAGCGCCTGCTGCCAGGCTTGGGCGCTGTCAGGCCAGGCGATGTCGCCGCCATAGGAAGACCAATTGCGAGCCGAAGCCCCTGTCACCACCCCCTCGCGGGCGAATCGCTGGGCGACCCCGATCAAAGGCAGATCGGCCAGGCTCACCTCAGCCCGAAGGCCCGAACCGCGACACACCTCCAGCAGATGGCCTGCCAGGCCGAAGCCGGTGACGTCGGTCATGGCATGCACGCCCGACAAACCTCCCAACGCATTGCCCACGCGGTTCAGACGGGTGGTATGGGCCAGCATCTCGGCATAGCCGGCCTCGTCGAGCAGCCCTTTCTTGAGCGCCGCCGACAAAATGCCCACGCCCAACGGCTTGCCGAGCACCAGCACGTCTCCAGCCTGAGCGTCGGCATTGCGTCGCACGCGATCCGGGTGCACCAGACCCAGGGCCACCAGGCCGTAGATGGGCTCCAGCAAGTCGATCGAATGACCGCCGGCCACCGGGATGCCGGCCTCGCGGCAGATCTCGGCCCCCCCGGCCAACACTTCGCCAATGGTCTCGGGGGACAGCTTGGCGATCGGCATGCCCACCAGCGCCAGGGCCAGGATGGGCGTCCCCCCCATGGCGTAGATGTCGGAGAGGGCATTGGTGGCCGCAATGCGGCCGAAATCCCGCGGGTTGTCGACAATCGGGGTGAAGAAATCGGTGGTGGCCACCAGGGCCTGATGATCATTGAGGCGGTAAACCGCCGCGTCATCGCTGGTTTCCAGGCCCACCATCAGCTCGGGCGGCATCAGGCCACGCGGGGCGCGTGACAGAATCTCGCTCAGCAAGCCAGGGGCGATCTTGCAGCCGCAGCCGCCTCCGTGGGAAAACTGGGTCAATGCAGGAGTCGAAGTAGTCATGTCTTATTTTCACGTTTTTTGCCGACAGGGACGCTCATGAGTCGCCGCGCCCCCGTTCAGGTCAGCGAAATTGACCAATTTGACGTTGTGATCGATGCCCGCTCACCTGCCGAGTTTGCACTGGACCACATCCCGGGGGCCCTCAACTGCCCGGTGCTCGATGATGAGGAGCGCCGGATCGTGGGCACGATCTACAAGCAGCAAGGCGCGTTCGAGGCGCGCCGCGTCGGTGGGGCCATGGTGGCCGCCAACCTGGCGCGTCACCTGCGGGAACGCTTTGCCGATCAGCCAGCCCACTGGAAGCCCCTGGTGTATTGCTGGCGGGGCGGGCTGCGCAGCGGCTCGATGGTGGCCTGGCTGCGACTGGTCGGCTGGGATGCCCAGCAACTGGCCGGAGGCTACAAGCGCTTTCGGCAGCAGGTGGTCGCCCGCCTGGCCGAACTGGCCCCCCGGCTGAGGCTGCAGGTGCTGTGCGGCCCCACCGGCAGTGCCAAGACCCGGCTGCTGCACGCGCTGGCCGAGCAAGGCGCCCAGGTCCTCGACCTGGAGGGCCTGGCATGCCACAAGGGGTCTTTGCTCGGCGCTGTGCCGGGCCGGGAACAGCCCTCCCAGAAGGCTTTCGAGACCGCGCTCGACGCCGCCATCCGGGGCTTCGATCTGGATCGTCCGGTTTGGGTGGAGGCCGAAAGTCGCAAGATCGGGCGCCTTGCGCTGCCGCAGGCGTTGGTCGATCGCATGCGCAGCGCGCCCTGCCTCGAGTTGCAGGCAGACCTGCCGCAAAGGCTGGCCTTCTTGCTGCAGGATTACGCCTACCTGGGAGAGGCCCCCGAACAGCTGGCCCAACAACTGGAGCCCCTGCGCACGCTGCACGGTCATGAGGTGTTGAATCAGTGGCAAGCCTGGGCTCGTGAGCGCCAGTTGGCCCCCTTGTTCGAGAGCCTGGTAACGCTTCATTACGACCCGCAGTACGCACGCTCACAAGCCTTGCACTTTCGGCAATGGACCCAACGCGAGACGCTGAGCGTCGACTCTCTCGCGTCATCGGCATTGGCCGAACTGGCGGCCGGTGGCTTGGCACGTCGGGAGCTGCCTGCGACAAAAGCCCGGGCATCATATTCATCTGAGTCATGATTTTTCATGACCGACAGGGTTATGCTTTCGACTTTGACACCTTTGTCAGTGCCCGGCACGCGCCCCCTTTCCTGACCCTCATCCATGGCTGAACGATCGCCCTACGAGATTGCCAAGGAAACGCTCAAACTGCTTTCCGTGCGCAAGCTGCTGCCCTCGCCCGAGAACTTCCAGGCGCTCTACCACGAGGTTGCAGGGACCCGGCATGTTCCGAACTTTCCGGAAGAACAGTTGCGCAGCATCGCCCGGGTGATGCCCGGCCAGACACCAGCCCAGCAACGCCTGCTGGGCCAACTGGACCAGGCCATCCAGAACCGCAACTGGATCGGCCTGCAGGCAGCCCTGGTGGGCCTGGCCACCCAACCTCTGGTGAGCACGCCAGCCCACCTGCCGGACAAGCCCGTGGTCACCGACGATCTGATGGCCGAACTGCGCGAGCAGATTGCGCGCCTGATCGAGAACACCCTGCCCATGCTGGGCCAGGACGATCCACGGCTGAAAGAACAAGCGGAGCAGGTGCTGAACTTCGCTCGCCAGCCCACGGCCGACGTGGCCACGCTCAAGTTGATGCTCGGCAACCTGAGCTTCAGGGTGTCGTTTGCCTCTGAAGACCAGATGGCCATCAAGAGTTCATTGCTGGAGCTGCTGCACCTGCTGTTCGTGAACATCGGCGAACTGACCGTGGAAGACCGCTGGGTCAAAGGCCAGATCGATGCTTTGGTCAGTGCCACCACGCCGCCACTCACGCTCAGACGCCTCGATGATGTCCAGGCCCGCCTCAAGGACGTGATCTTCAAGCAGAGCGAGGCCAAGGCGCGCACCCTGGAAGCCCAGGAGCAGATGAAGCAGTTGCTGGCCGCCTTCATCGAACGCCTGGGCCGCATGACCGAAAACAGCAGCGCCTACCAGGGCACGATCGAAAACTGCTCACGCCAGCTTGAATCGGCCCAGAGCCTGGTCGACATCGCACCCGTGCTGCAAGAGGCCATCCAGGCCACGCGTGCGATGTCCATCGACACCTTGCACATGCGCGACGAACTGCGAGAGATGCGTGAGCGGACCCAGCAGGCCGACGAGGCCTTGCGCAAACTGCAGGAGGAGCTGGACCGGGCCAGCTCGCAGGCGCGCCATGACCCCTTGACCGGGGCGCTCAACCGCAAGGGACTGGACGAAGCCCTGCAACGCGAAATCGCCCGCGCCCGCCGCCAGGGCACGCCCATGTGCGTATCGCTGCTCGACCTGGACAACTTCAAGAAACTCAATGACAGCCTCGGCCATGACACCGGTGATGCCGCCCTGGTGCACCTGGCCCAGGTGGCGCGCAGCACCATGCGCCCTCAGGACAGCCTGGCACGCTACGGCGGCGAGGAATTCCTGGTGGTGCTGCCCGACACCGATCAGGCCAAGGGTGTCGAGGTGATGAAGCGTCTGCAGCGCGAGTTGACGAAGCAGTTTTTCCTGAAAGACAACGAGAAGGTGCTGATCACCTTCAGCGCAGGCGTGGCCCAGGTGGGTGCCGACGAGGAAACCACCGATGCCATCAAGCGCGCCGACCAGGCCATGTACCTGGCCAAGCGCTCCGGGAAGAACCGTGTGGTTGCCGCCTGAGCTGCCCCGGCGCGAATGGCTTCAGGCCGTGCTGCTGGGCGTCACGACCCAGCCGTGGCGGGCCTGGGCTCAGCGCGGCACCCCGGCAGGGCTGGCTGAGGAGCCGTTCGGACTGGGCGTGGCCAGTGGATCCCCGCATCACGACAGCGTCGTGCTCTGGACCCGCCTGTGCACCGATGGCACCGGCCCGGCCAGCACCACCGTGTCCTGGGAGCTGGCCGAGGACGAACAATTTGCCCGGGTGCTGCAACGCGGGCAGGTACAGGCGCAGGCCGAACTGGGCCACAGCGTGCACGTCGAAGTCTCCGGCCTGCAGCCCGAACGCTGGTATCACTACCGCTTCATGGTGGGGGACGCCGTCAGCCCCATGGGGCGCACACGCACCTCTCCGGCACCAGAGGCCCTGGCTCCCAGATTGCGGCTGGCTTTTGCTTCCTGCCAGCGCTGGGAACATGGCCGCTACGCGGCCTGGCGAGACGTAGCCGCCCGCCATCCTGATCTGGTGGTGTTTCTCGGCGACTACATCTACGAGTACGCCTCGCCCCCAGGCGGCCTCGCGCCCCAGGCCAAGCCCCCCATCCACCGCGTGCACACGCTGCGCCGCGCCCAGACCCTGGCCGACTACCGCGACCGCTATGCCCTGCACAAGAGCGACCCGGCCCTGCAGGCCGCCCACGCGGCCTGCCCCTGGCTGCTGACCTGGGACGACCACGAGGTCGAGAACGACTATGCCGGCGAACGAGGCCGCGAAGGCAGCAGCGCCGACTTCCTGCGCCAGCGCAGCGCCGCCTACCAGGCCTTCTATGAAAACCAGCCCCTGCGCGCGTCGGTCCTGCTGCACGGGCTGCAAGGCCTGGCCCAGCCTGAGGCCTTGCGCATCTACCAGCGCAGTGATTTTGGCCGCTTGGCACGCTTTCACCTGTTGGACGACCGCCAATACCGTGCTGTGCAGGCCTGCCGCGAAGCTGGCAGCAGTGGCGCCGGCACCGTGCGCGCCAGTCGCTGCGCCGAACTCGCCGACCCCGCTCGCAGCCTGCTCGGTCCGGCCCAGGAGCAGTGGCTGGCCCAGGGCCTGGCCCAGGATGCCGCTGCCCAGGGCCCACGCTGGAGCGTGATCGCCCAGCAGACCCTGTTCTCGCCACGCCATTACGGTGGCGCCAGTGCGGCCGCTCAGGCTGACGAGCCGACACCCACCGACCCCTGGGACGGCTACCCCGCAGCCCGCCGGCGGCTGCTGTCCGGCCTGCAGGCCAGGCCGCCTCGCAACACCGTGCTGATCGGGGGGGATGTGCACCAGAACTACGTGTGCCGGGTGCATGCCGATCCTGATCGCCCCGATTCGCCCGTGCTGGCCAGCGAGTTCTGCGGCACCTCGATCAGTTCGCACTCCAGTGCGACGCTCGAACGTGCCAAGGCCTTGCAGCGTGACAACCCGCACATCCTGCTGGCCCGGCCCGACCAGCGCGGCTATGCGTGGGTGGAGCTGAGCCCGCAACGCTGGCAGACCACACTGATGGCAGTGGAGGACCCTGGCCGGGCCGACAGCCCCGTACACCCCCAGGCCCGCTTTGTCGTGGAAGACGGGCGCGCCGGACCGCAGCCCGACACGGTGTAGCGACTGCGGCTGCGGCTGCGACTCAGACGTCGATCGCGCCGGCCGACCCGGCCTGCTTGCGCAGCTCGAACTTCTGGATCTTGCCGGTGCTGGTCTTCGGCAGTTCGCCGAACACCACCGCCCGCGGCACCTTGAAGCCGGCCAGGTGCTTCTTGCAATGCGCCACGATGTCCTCAGGCGTGGTTTCAGCGCCGGCCTTCAGCTCGACAAAGGCGCACGGGGTCTCACCCCAGCGCGCATCCGGCTTGGCCACCACCGCGGCCGCCAGCACGTCGGGGTGCCGGTACAGCACGTCCTCCACCTCGATCGACGAAATGTTCTCGCCACCCGAGATGATGATGTCCTTGCTGCGGTCCTTGATCTTGATGTAGCCGTCCGGGTATTGCACCGCCAGGTCGCCGCTGTGGAACCAGCCTCCGGCAAAGGCCTCTTGCGTGGCCTTGGGGTTCTTCAAATAGCCCTTCATGGCGATGTTGCCGCGGAACATGATCTCGCCCATGGTCTCGCCGTCCTGGGGCACCGGCTGCATGGTCTCGGGGTCGAGCACCCGCACATCGCGCTGCAGGTGGTAGCGCACACCCTGGCGTGCGTTCAGGCGGGCACGCTCACCGATGTCCAGCGCATCCCAGGCCTCGTGCTTAGCACACACGGTGGCCGGGCCGTAGACCTCGGTCAGGCCGTAGACATGGGTCAGGTCGAATCCCATCTGCTCCATGCCCTCGATCATCGAGGCTGGCGGCGCAGCGCCCGCCACCATGGCGCGGATGCCAGCGGGCACGCCAGCCTTCAGCGCAGCCGGGGCATTGACCAGCAGGCCGTGCACGATGGGTGCTCCGCAGTAATGGGTGACCCCATGCTCGCGCATCATCGCGAAGATCGCCTCGGGGTCGACCCGGCGCAGGCACACATTGACGCCCGCCCGCGCAGCCACCGTCCACGGAAAGCACCAGCCGTTGCAGTGGAACATCGGCAAGGTCCAGAGGTAGACCGAGAACTTGGGCATGTCCCACTCCAGCACATTGGAGATGGCGTTCACTGCCGCACCCCGGTGGTGGTAGACCACGCCCTTGGGATTGCCGGTGGTGCCGCTGGTGTAGTTCAGCGCAATGGCATCCCACTCGTCTGCTGGCAACTGCCAGGCGAAGTCGGGATCTCCGCTGGCCACGAACTCGTCATAGCTGAGCTGGCCCAATCGCAGCGGTGCGGGGCCATAGAGCGCGTCCTCCACATCGATGAGCAGCAGCGGGGTCCGGGCCTGGCGCAGCGCCAGGGCCTTCTGTACCACCTGGGCGAACTCGGGATCGACGATCAATGCCTTGGCTTCGCCGTGGTCCAGCATGAAGGCGATGGTCTCCGGGTCGAGCCGGGTATTGAGCGAATTGAGCACGGCCCCGGCCATGGGCACTCCGAAGTGAGCCTCGACCATGGGCGGGGTATTGGGCAGCATCACCGCCACGGTGTCGTTCTTGCCAATGCCGGCGCGGGTCAAGGCACTGGCCAGTTGGCGGCAGCGCGCGTAGGTCTGGGCCCAGGTGCGGCGCAAAGCCTGCTCGCCCCGCCCATGCACGATGGCCAGCCGATCGGGGTAGACCTGGGCCGTGCGCTCGATGAAGCTCAAGGGGGTGAGGCTGGCGTGATTGGCTTCGTTGCGAGGCAGATCCTGGTCATAGAGGGCGGTCATGAGGTCTCCTGATGTGCGAAAGATCGCAGCCTGGGCTGCGTGGCGATCATTTTGCGGCGCCAGCCTTACGCGGGCGTTTCAACCCATCTCCAGGGTCACCCTCAAACGGCTGACCGGGGCTGACGTCCACTCTGCTTGGCACGGTACATGGCCGCATCGGCGTCCGACAGCAGGCTGCGCAGATCGTGCCCATCGCGCGGGTACAGGCTGATGCCCACGCTGGCATGCACCTGGATGGGCAAGCCTTGATGCAGCACAGGCTGTTGGAACTGGGCCTGCAGCTTGGCCGCAATCGGCTCGGCATCCGCATCGCTCGACAGGCCTTCACACACCACCACAAATTCATCCCCGCCCATGCGCCCCACCAGATCACCGCCCCTCAAATCGTCACTGAGGCGTTGGGCCACGGCACGCAGCACGGCGTCTCCGACCTCATGGCCCAGGCCGTCATTGATGTTCTTGAAGTGGTCCAGGTCCACGAAAAGCACAGCACAGACCAAGCCAGACCGGTCGGCGCGGTCCAGGGCTTCAGCCAGGCGGGCCTCGACTAGGCGTCGGTTGGGCAGGCCGGTCAGCGGATCATGGTGGGCCAGGTGGTCCATGGCGTTGTGTCGGCTGCGAAGCTGCGACATCTGGAGCCAGACCTGTTCCTCCATCTGCTGGAAGCTGCGGGCCAGTTCACCGATTTCATCGCGCCGCTCCACCGGCAGGCCCATCACCCGCTGTCCCTTGCCCAGGCTGCGGGTGGCCGCCGCCATCGCCTTCAGAGGTTCGGTGACCACGCGCGAGACCAGCACCGCCAGCAACAAGGCTGCCAGGCAGACCAGCAGCAGCACCTGGAAGATGCTGCGCCCGAGCACGGGCGCATCACCTTCGATCACGGTCAACGGCTGGGCCAGACCCAGCAGCAGGAAGCGCTGCTCCACCTCGGCCCCCAGGGGCAGGCGGACAAAGGCGGCCGCCAAGGGTTCGCCATGGGCATCGGTGGCCCGGGTCACCAGGGACTGGATCCGGCCGCTCAGCAATCCCTGCGCTTCAGGAAAGGAGTCTTGGATGAACACCCGCTGGCCGTGGTCGAAACCGAAGGTCAGGCTGGCATCCGGATGAATCAGCCAGTCACCCCAGCGGTTGCTCATGTAGAGCTGGAAGCCCCCCGGCAGATCGGCCATCACGTTCTGCAGAAAGGGGCGCGCCGCCACCTGCAACGCCACCACACCCAGGGTGCGCCCTTGAGACACCACGGGTGCCGACACGGTGAAAGAAGGCGTGTCGTCGGCCTGTGGCGCTTCATCATGGTTGACAGCGAACTCCGACAGATAGACCTGCCCGACGGGCTGCGCCAGCGCCTCGAAGACGTAGGGGAAATGCCCCTTCTCCCGCAAATCCTGCTCGGCAATGCGTTGCAGCACCTCGCCCTGACGCAATACCCGCACCAGCTCCAGACCATGCTCCTGGGCGGTGATGAGCCGCACCTGGAGGTAGGCCGGATGGGCCTTCAACATGGCTTCGAAGGTCTGTGCCATGGCTTCACGGGTGGACTGCTGCGATCGCCCGCTCGTGCCGTGGGGCACCTCCAGCAAGGCCAGGGCGTCTGCATGGGCCGCCAAGACCGAGGCGTCCTGGGAAACGCTCTGCAGGCTGGAATGCAGGTGACGCGTCAGGACCTCGGTGGTGCTCAGCAGATCGCGCTCGGCGCGCTCGGTCATCATGGCCCGGCTGCTCACGAAGGTGTAGTGGCTGGCCAGGCCGGCAGCGAACACGCTGAAGGCCACCAGCAACAGGCTCAACCGCCATGCAATGCCGCCCAGCTTCATGACCCCAGCCTTTCGGGACGATCGCCGTCTCGGATGCGTTGCCACAAGGCGATGCGACGGGCCTCGTTCTCGACCGGCTCCAGCCACATCAAGGCGGCCCCCGCTGCCACGTCCGGGGGCTCTTCCAGGGTATTGGCCAGGCCTTGACGCTGACTGAAGACCCGGCTGACTTCGGGGGAGAGCATGGTGTCGATCCAGCGGGCGGCCAGGGTCAGGCTGCGGGCCTGGCGGGTGATGGCCCAGCAATCGAGCCAGGCCAGGGCCCCTTCACGCGGCAGGACATAACCCACATCCAGCCCCTGCTCACGCAACAGCTTGAGCTGCTGGCGACCGTAGTTGGCAAACATCACGGCCACCTGATGACGGCGGAAAAGGTCGGCCGACTCGTCTGGCTGGGTGTAGAAAGCCCGCACATTGCGCCGCAAGGCCACCAGGTGCCGGGCCAGGGGACCGAACTGGGTCTCCGGAATGCGAAAGGGCGACAGACCGCGCGCCTGGGCCGCGATCGAGAAGTTGTGCACACTGCCGTCAAAAGCCAGCACCTTGCCGCGCCAGCGCTCATCCCACAGCGACTGGATCGACTCCGGCGGATGCATCACCTGGCGGCGATCAAAGATGAGGCCCATTTCCGAATAGGTGAAAGGCATGCCGAACAGCTGAGAGCCTTGGGTCAGCCCCGGGATCGCCTCGCGCCGCAGGAAGCGCGGCAATTGGGCTGCGGCCTGGGGAATCCAGGCCAGCGGCAAAGGCGAAAGCTGATTCAGATCGCGCAAGCGCTGCAGTTCGACCGTGTTGGCGGCCAGCACGTCAAAGGGCGGACCGCCGGTGTCGGGGTCACGCCGCGCCAGACGCTCGCGCAGCATGTCATCGGAGCCGACGACGGTGATTTCGACCCGCACCTCGAAACGGCGCTCGAATGCCTTGACGATGTCAGGATCGGCATAGCCGGGCCAGGCCAGCACGCGCAGCACACGACTGGGTTCGACGGCGCCCACCCCCTCCCGGCCTTGGGCGAAAGCACCCGGCCAGGCCCAGGCCGCTGTCCTTGCCAAGCCCGCACGCCAGAAGGCTCGCCTCCCGGCCAAGGGTTGCATACCACTTGTCATGTTTTGATGTATTCCGTCCGGCTGACAGTTTAAGGGGACAATAAGCGGGTGACGATTCCCCAGTCTTTCATCCAGGAACTTCTTGCCCGTACCGATGTGGTGGACATCGTGGGCCGCTACGTGCCCCTGAAGAAGGCCGGGGCCAATTTCATGGGCC
>RXJO01000567.1:1559-2563 GCA_003987795.1 Curvibacter sp. | reverse complement strand
TGGCGCGCAGCAGCCGTGGCGGCCGAGATGGTCGCAGCAGCCGTCGCCTTGCTCGCGGTGCTGCTGTGTGTGTTGTAGCTGCTGTCGGCAGCGGCTGCCGCCGGGTGCAGGTCAGCCGGGGAGCCAGCGCAGCCGCGTCCCGCTTGCTGCTGTTGTTGTTGGTGCGCCATGTCGAACGGTGTCGTGTGACGCTGTGTGGTTTGTGTGGAGTTAGGATCGAAGTTAGAGGTGTGTAGGGTAGTGTCTGCGTAGTGTCGCGAAGAGAGGCACAGCGGAAAGGTGCTCGACGCGGGTTGACAGGCGAAAGGTCTCGTGTGAAGGTGAGGCCTTTGGTGTTGTGGTGTAGGACTGCAAAAAGCTTGTCGGGCAAGAGGATGCAGGCGGCGGGGATGGTGGTAGCGCGCTTGCAAAGTGCCTGATGACGGAGCTTTGTGATGGGAGGGTAAGGAACGATCACGCGGTGATGTGATGTGTTGGGAAGCCTGCCTCTGCTGGAGTTGGAGGGTGGTAAGCTTCGCGAACGTGAACAGCAAACGCGCGTGACTGCCGGGATGAGAGATGCGCTCGACCAATGAATGAGAAGAGCGCGGAAAGGTCAAGTTTCGGAGTACTTATCTACACGGCCAACAAAGGCGGCCAAAGGCAAACGCCATGCGCAGCACAGCTCTCGCACGCACACGAAGCGGCACGGGAATCAGGGTCGGCGTGCATCGCGGTAAGCAACGAATCAAAGCGGAGGGAAGGAAGCCACGAAGGGAAGGGGCCCTGACACAGTGCTGCGCGCAGCGCCTCGCACCCATCGCGTTCAAAAAGAGAAAAGTAGAGCTGGGCGGTGTGGCAGCGAAAGGGGCAAATTAGGAAGGGGGGCATTAACAAAGCCGTGTGTGCGGTGCAATTAAGAAGAGGAAGGGGTGTTGAAAAAAGAAAACCTCGAGGGCCGCTTCGATGGAGCGATCGTGGTGGTTCCAACTCTCGAACAAACGGCCGCGACAACGCACACGGTG
>RXJO01000567.1:960-1509 GCA_003987795.1 Curvibacter sp. | reverse complement strand
GGTGATAGAGAGTAGGGAGGAAGACCAGCACCGAACGCCACGCAAGCACACACCCACGAAGGAGGAGGGGAAGACATCCGGTACCGTCGCAAGACGCGTCGCCCGCGAAGAGAGTCCGAGCCAAGCAACCACCGCGCGAGCACCCCCGTAGTCACAACGGGGCCCCGCGCGCGGCCGCTCTCGCGCGCACATACACACACTCACTCTTTCTCTTTTTACGACGCGTCCAGCGTGGACGCCGCGAAGTAGTTCATGAAGTCCATCGGCAGCTCCGCGACCGTCATGCGGTAGCGCGCCTCGACCTCGCGCAGGCACAGCGCGTCGTGCTCCGACCCGATCAGGTTGATCGCGATGCCCTTGCGTCCGTAACGCGCGCTGCGCCCGATCCGGTGCAGGTAGTTCTCCACGGACCGCGGCATGTCGACGTTGACCACCATGTTGACGTGCTGCACGTCGATGCCGCGCGCGACGATGTCGCTCGTCACCAGCACGCGCGCCGCGCCGCCGCGGAAGGCCTCCATCACGCGCTCACGCGCCCCGCGCTCCACC
>RXJO01000567.1:0-910 GCA_003987795.1 Curvibacter sp. | reverse complement strand
TGCCCCGCGCGCGTCAGCTCCGCCGCCAGCCACTCCACCTTGCGCCGCGTGTTCGCGAACACCACGCTCTGCGACACCGACAGCGACTCGTACAGGTCCGCGAGCACCGACGCCTTCTCCGCGTCCCCGTCCACCGCGACGTAGAACTGCTTCAGCCCGTCCAGCGTCAGCTTCGGCGCCTCCATCAGGATCTGCGTCGGCTGCCGCATGAACTGCTTGCTCAGCGCCATCACCTCGGGCGGCATCGTCGCCGAGAAGAGCCCGATCTGCACGTCGCGCGGCAGGAAGCCGAAGATGGTCGCCACCTGCTCCGCGAAGCCCTGCGACAGCATCTCGTCCGCCTCGTCCAGCACCACCGTCTTGAGCCGCCCAACGCGCAGCGCCCCGCGCCGGATCAGCTCCGTCACGCGCCCCGGCGTGCCCACCGCGACCACCACGCCGCCGCGCGCCAGCCGCTTCACGTCCGCCACCGTCGGCTTGCCCCCCACGAACATCTCGCAGAAGCTGTCGCCGTCGCTGCTGTCGCCGTCGTCCGCGTCGGCGTGACCGCGGCGGCCCCGGCCCCCGACGCCGCCAGCCGGAGCGGCGCCAGCACCTGCGTCCGCGCTCGCCGCAGCCCGCGCGAGGTACCACCCCATGCCCCGCACCGCCTCCAGCGTCTGCTGCGCCAGCTCGCGCGTCGGGGCAAGGATCAGCGCCTGCGTCTCGCGCCGCGCCGCCGACGTGAAGTCGCAGCGCCCGAGCACGCCGATCCCGAACGCGCCCGTCTTGCCCGTCCCCGACTGCGCCTGCGCCACCACGTCGCCCCCGCGCAGCATCGGCACCACCGCGCGCTGCTGGATCGGCGACGGCTTCTCGAACCCGTGCGAGTAGATGCCCCGCAGCAGCGAGTCGTGCAGCGGCATGTCGT
>RXJO01000596.1 GCA_003987795.1 Curvibacter sp. | reverse complement strand
CATCATGCGCACCGCGGTGGCGCGGGCCTTGATCTCGGCCAGCTTGAAGCGGGTGTTCTGGAAGTCGAACAGCGGCTTGCCAAACACGATGCGCTCCTTGGTGTAGCGGAGGGTCTCGGCCAGCATGGCCTCCAGCTTGGCGGCCGCGCCGATGGCGATGATCAGACGCTCCTGGGCCAGTTCGGTCATCAGATAGCTGAAGCCCTGGCCTTCTTCGCCCAGCAGATTGCTCGCCGGCACCCGAACATCGTCAAAGAACAGCTCGGCGGTATCGGCCGCCTTCAGGCCCATCTTGTCGAGCTTGCGACCCTTGCGAAAGCCGGGCCGGTCGGCCTCGACCAGGATCAGCGAAGTGCCCTTGGCGCCCAGCTCGGGCTGGGTCTTGGCCACCAGCACGACCAGGTCGCAGTTGAGGCCATTGCTGATGAAGGTCTTGGCGCCGCTGATCACATACTCATCGCCCTCGCGGCGGGCGGTGGTGCGGATGGCCTTGAGGTCGCTGCCGGCGCCGGGCTCGCTCATGGCGATGGCCAGGATGGTCTCGCCGCTGGCGCAGCGCGGCAGCCATTGCTGCTTCTGCGCCTCGGTGCCCAGGCGTTCGATGTAGGGCGCGATGATGTCGGAATGCAGGTGAAAGCCGGGGCCGCTGACCCCCGAGCGTGCCACCTCCTCGACCAGCACGGCGCAGTGGCCGAAATCACCACCGGCACCGCCGTAATCGGGGCTGATCGCGGTGCACAGCAGGCCTTCGCGGCCGGCCTTGAGCCAGGTCTCGCGGTCGACCCGACCCGCCTCGTCCCACTCGGCCTGGCGCGGCAGGCATTCGCGGGCCACGAAGCGGCGCACCGTCTCGCGGTAGGCCTCGTGGTCGTCACGGAACAGGGTGCGCGGGAAACTCAGGACGCTTTGCTCATCCATGCTGGGCTCCTCAGGGACGGCCGCCGCCGCAGACCAGCACCTGGCCGCTGACGTAGTTCGACTCGGGAATGCAGAACAGGTAGACCGCGCCGGCGGCCTCTTCAGGGGTGCCGCCACGGCCCAGGGGGATCAGCGCCTCGGCGTTTTTGAGGATCTGCGGATTCACGCCCACCTTGATCTGCTGGCCGGCGATGTCGATGCTGGCGCCGGCGGTGGCGTCGGCCTCGGTCAATCGGGTCTTGATCAGGCCGAAAGCCACGCTGTTGACGTTGACCTTGTAGCGCCCCCACTCTTTGGCCATGGCTTTGGTCAGGCCATTGATGCCGGCCTTGGCGGCCGCGTAATTGGCCTGGCCGGCATTGCCGTACACGCCCGAGGTAGAAGAGATGTTGACCACTTTGCGGAACACGTCTCGCCCCTCTTCGCTTTCACGCCGATTCGCCTCGCGGATGAAGCCCGACGCGGCGCGCAGGATTCGGAAGGGGGCCGTCAGGTGCACGGCCAGCATGGCGTCCCACTGCTCGTCGCTCATCTTCTGCACCACGCTGTCCCAGGTGTAGCCGGCGTTGTTGACGATGATGTCCAGACCACCGTAGGTGTCGACCGCCGCCGCGACAAAGCGCTCGGCAAAGCCAGCCTCGGTGACGCTGCCTACGCAGGCCAGGGCCCGCCCGCCGGCGGCTTCGATCTCGGCCACAGTCTGGCGGGCCGGGGCCTCGTCCAGGTCGTTGATGACCACGGCGGCACCTTCGCGGGCCAGCTTGAGGGCGATCTCGCGGCCGATGCCGCGGCCCGAGCCAGAGACCAGGGCCACCTTGCCAGCCAGTTTGTTCGATGCGTTGCTCATGAGCGGTTCCTTCAGGGGTTCAGGGCAGCGCGACCACGGCCTCGCCGGCCAGCTTGATCACGCCTTCGGGGTTGGTGGTGCTCAGGGACAGGCGCACGCAGCGCTCGCCCTGGCGTTCGAACTTCTCGGTGATGTGGCCTGCGCAGCGGATGCGCTCACCCACCTGGGTCATGGCAGCGAAGCGCACGCTGTACTCGCGCACGGCGCTCTGCGGCACCCAGTTCGTGAGCACACGCGCCAGCCAGGCCATGGACAACATGCCGTGGGCAATCACATCCGGCATGCCGGCGGCCTCGGCAAAGTCGATGTCGACATGGATCGGGTTGTGGTCGCCCGAGGCGCCGCAGTACAAGGCCAACGTGTGGCGTGTCAGTGGCGGGGTTTCGAAAGCCGGCAGGGCATCGCCCACATTCACCTCGTCGTAGCTTGGAAGCAGGCTCATCTCAGGCTCCTACCTGGTTGCGGATCACGGTCACGGCGCGCAGCTCGGCCACCAGCTCGCCACGCTGGTTGCTCACTCGGGTGCCGCGCACCACGAACTCGAGCGCCCCACCCTTCTTGTCGTAGATGTCATCGATGCGCTGCTCGAAGGTGAGCGTGTCGCCTGCGTGGGCCATGCGGTGGTAGAAGAAGCCCTGCTCACCGTGCAACAGGGTGCGGTAGTCCATGCCCAGCAGATCCCGGATGGCGGCCGGGTCGGGCGACTCCATCTCGAGGCAGAACAGAAAGGTGGGCGGCACCGGCAGGCCGGGGTGGCCGGCGGCGCGCGCGGCAGCCTCGTCGCTGTAGACCGGGTCGGTCTGACCCGTGGCCTTGGCAAAGAAGCGCATGCGGCCAGCCT
>RXJO01000549.1:2523-2611 GCA_003987795.1 Curvibacter sp. | reverse complement strand
GAGAGAAAAAGAAAATCGGAATCTCTGCTTTGCTCTGCGTTGTGGGTGACGGGTACGGCCTTATAGGTCGTCCGTGCTCTCGCCGGCC
>RXJO01000549.1:0-2364 GCA_003987795.1 Curvibacter sp. | reverse complement strand
ACGACCTTCTTGTCCTCGGCGCTCAGCTTGCCGCCCAGCTTCTCCTTGTCGTTGATCTGGCTCTTCAGCTGGTACGCCACGCCCTCGAGCGAGTTGCGCGCCTCCACGTTCTCGCGCATCTTGCGGTCCTCCTCCTCGTTGTCCGCGGCCTCCTTCACCATGCGCTCGATCTCCTCCTCAGACAGGCGGCCCTTGTCGTTCGTGATGGTGATCTCCTCCTTCGAGCCAGAGCCCTTCTCGGCCGCGCTCACGTGCAGGATGGAGTTCTCATCGACGTCGAACGTCACCTCGATCTGGGGCTGGCCGCGCGGCATCGGCGGGATGCCAGTCAGGTCGAACTTGCCCAGCAGGCGGTTGTCCTTCGTCATGCTGCGCTCGCCCTCGAACACCTGGATCGTCACGGACGGCTGGTTGTCCTGGTACGTCGAGAACACCTGGCTCTTCTTGACGGGGATCTGCGTGTTGCGCTCGACGATCTTCGTCATCACTCCGCCGACGGTCTCGATGCCCATCGACAGCGGGATCACGTCGATCAGCACCACCTTGCCGCCGAGCTCCGACTCGCCAGTCAGCACGGCCGCCTGCACCGCAGCGCCGTACGCCACAGCCTCGTCGGGGTTGATGCCGCGGTTCGGCTCCTTGCCGTTGAAGAAGTCCTTGATCAGCTGCTGCACCTTGGGGATGCGCGTCGAGCCGCCGACAAGCACGATCTCGTCGACGTCGCCCTTCTTCATCTTCGCGTCCTCGAGCACCTTCTGCACGGGCGTCAGCGTGCCCTTGAACAGGTCCATGTTCAGCTCCTCGAACTTGGCGCGCGTGATCTTCTCGCTGAAGTCGAAGCCCTCCTGCAGGTTGTCCACCTCAACGCTCGCCTCGAGCTGCGACGACAGCTGGCGCTTCGCCGCCTCGCACGCCTTGCGCAGGCGGGCCAGCGCAGTCTGGTCCTTGCTGACGTCGATGTTCTTCTTCTTCTTCAGGCCGTCAACGAAGAACTTCATCATGCGGTTGTCGAAGTCCTCACCGCCCAGGTGCGTGTCGCCGTTCGTCGCAACGACCTCGAAGAAGCCGTCGTCGATCGTCAGCAGCGACACATCGAACGTGCCACCGCCAAGGTCGAACACCAGGATGCTCTTCTCGCCCGCCTTGTTGAGGCCGTACGCGATGGCCGCAGCCGTCGGCTCGTTGATGATGCGCACAACGTTGAGGCCAGCAATCGTGCCGGCGTCCTTCGTCGACTGGCGCTGCGCGTCGTTGAAGTACGCGGGCACCGTCACGACGGCGTTCTTCACCGTCTTGCCAAGCGACGTCTCGGCGATCTCCTTCATCTTCTGCAGGACCATCGCGGACACCTCCTCGGGCGTGTACGTCTTCTTCTCGCCCTTGAACATCACCTGCACGCGCGGGTTGCCGTCCTTGTCGCCGATGACGTTGTACGACAGCAGCTTCTTGTCCGCCTGCACCGTGGGGTCGTTGTACTTGCGGCCGATCAGGCGCTTGATGGTGTAGATGGTGTTCGCGGGGTTCTCCGCGACCTGGTTCTTCGCGCCGTCACCGATCAGACGCTCCGTCTCGGTGAACGCCACCACGGACGGCGTGATGCGGTTACCCATCTCGTTCGGGATGATCACCACCTCACCGCCCTGCCACACGCCCACGACGGAGTACGTCGTGCCGAGATCGATGCCGACGCACGGGGGCTCGACCTTGCTCGACTTGTCGTCCGCCGCGCCGAGCACGACGGCGGCGCAGACCACCGACACCACCACGGCACGGGAGAACCAGTTCGCCATGGCTGGGGATTACGTACGCTTGTTGTTGCTGTTGTTGCGAAGAGCGCAGCGAAGAGTCGTCACGGGAGTAATTCGACGAGTGTAGTTGGTCTTCTTGTGTTGGAGGCCGCTCGACGCACAGTTACGAGGGGCACAATTCAAGAAGCAAACGGCGGGTCGAATCCGATGAGGGCGCTACCACTACTGCCACGCGCAGAGAGGGATGCTACAGAGCAGTCAAGCACGAACACACACAGGGGCACTCATGCGGCAGGAACGCATTCAGGCGCCCATCACGCAACGTTACGCATCCCGTTGACGCAAGTGTCTGTTTGTCGCAGTGAGCAGTGGCATCGCGACGGGGCGGAGGTTCGCCTTACGAGTTCGTCAGGTTGGCACACGAACGCGGCGCGCACAGTGCACGCATCCGGCACAAGTCCGACATCCCCCAAGGGTGGCACATCCACCGCCGCCGCGCGTACTGCCCCACATAGCTCGCTCATTTTCGTGTGAAGGGGTAGGGGAAGGAGAGAAAAAGAAAATCGGAATCTCTGCTTTGCTCTGCGTTGTGGGTGACGGGTACGGCCTTATAGGT
>RXJO01000355.1 GCA_003987795.1 Curvibacter sp. | reverse complement strand
GCCGATGCTGACCGGCGTGCGACCGCGGCTCACCGTGTGGGCGGCACGGGGCCAGATCGTCTTGCAGCTGCTGGCCACGGGCTTTCACCTGTCGCGTGGCGAGTTCATGGTCGTGCCCATGAACCTCTGCCTGCTGGCTTTGGCGGCCTTCGTGTTGTGGGGCCGGGCCCGCGCCCTGCCCCTGGGCCAGGGCCGCAGCATTTCTGGGCAGGTGGCTTGAGTGGCGGGGCTGACCGAAATGCGCCTGCCCACCTTCTACCTCTGCCACGGCGGTGGTCCCTGGCCCTGGATGCAAGGGCCACTGCGCGAGATGCTGCGGGGGCTGGAGGAAGGCCTGCACGCCATCGTCCGGGGCTTGCCCGCCCGGCCCCGGGCCGTGCTGGTGGTGTCTTCGCACTGGGAGGAGGACGTGTTCACCCTCACCGCTGCGGACGCCCCCGGCATGGTGTACGACTACCAGGGCTTTCCGGCCGAGATGTACGCGATCCGCTACCCCGCGCCGGGTCACCCTGCGCTGGCCAGCCGTGTGCAGGAGCTGCTGCACGCCCAGGGCTGCCGGGCGCGTCTGAGCCCGGACCAGGGCTTCGATCACAGCACCTACAGCCTGCTCAAGCCCATGTTTCCCCAGGCCGAGCTGCCTGTCCTGCAGATGTCGCTGCAACGCGGGCTGGACCCAGCCGCCCATTTGCAGGCCGGTGCGGCCCTGGCCACACTGCGTGACGAGGGTGTGCTGATCATTGGCAGTGGCATGAGCTGTCACGACCGTGGCCCGGGCCTGGAGCAGGCGTCCCAGGGCTTTGACGACTGGCTCAAGCGCACGCTTGCAGGGCACGACCCGGAGGCTCGCCGTGACGCCCTGCGACATTGGGAGCGGGCACCTTTCGCGCGCCTCGTACACTCCCGCGAGGATCATCTGCTACCTCTCATGGTGGCCGTGGGGGCGGCGGAAGGCGATGCGGGCACCTGCGTCTACCGCGATCGCCTGATGGGGCGCCTGGCGGTGTCCAGTCACGCTTTCGGCTTGTGACGGGCCGGCCCGCCTCCGCCTCAAGACCCATCCATGCGCCAGTAACGATGCGGTAAGTCGGCAGGGGCGACCATGGGATGTTTCCATTGTTTTGAAGGAATCTCATGAACGCATTCAAACCGCAGGTGCTCCGAGGCCTGTCCCTGTCGGTCCTGGCCTTGTGCCTGGTCTGCGCCGACGCCGCCTGGGCCGATGGTGCCTCTGGTGATGCCGATCCCGGCTATGGCTGGGGCGTCGGCGGTGTGGTGTTCCCCCGGGTCCGGGCCTACAAGGACTTCAGGCACAAGACCGAGGTCTTCCCCATGGTGACGTACGAGAACGCCTGGGTCCGGGTGTTCGGCCCGGGTCTGGAGTTCAAGCTCGGTCAGGCCGGGCCGATCGCCTTCGGATTGACGTTGGGCTACGGCGCCGAAGAGGGCTACCAGGCCAAGGATTCGCCCACCCTGGCCGGCATGGCCGATCGCAAATCGAGCTTCTGGGTGGGCACGCGGGTGGCCTGGCGCACCGAACTGGCCAATCTGTCGGCCGAGCTGGCAGGTGACGCGTCGGGCTACAGCAAGGGGCAGAAACTCAAGGTCGGCGTGGAGCGCCGCTTTGACCTGGGCGGCTTCGGCCTTGCCCCGCGGGCCCAACTGAGCTGGCAGGACCAGAAGTACGTGCAGTACTACTACGGCGTGGAGCAGGCCGAAGCCCGGGCCGGCCGTGCCGCCTACCAGGCCAGCGGGGCCCTGAACACCGAACTGGCGGTGCGCCTGGACTACCGGCTGGCGCCCCATCAGACCACTTTCGTGGACCTGGGCGTGACCCGCCTGGGTTCGTCGATCAAGAACAGCCCCCTGGTGGACCGCTCGACGCTGCCCATGCTGCGTGTGGGCTATCTGTATCGCTTCTGAGACGGAGCCCACCCGTGCAACGCATCCTGTTGATCGAGGATCACCCCAGGCTGGCCAGCCTGATCAAAAGAGCCCTGGCCCAGGCCGGCGTCGAATGCGATGTGCTGGAGCGCATCGACCAGGGCTGGGCGGCCCTTGAAAGCCAGGCCTACTCAGCGGCGCTGGTCGATCGCGGCTTGCCCGATGGCGATGGCCTGTCGCTGATCCGGCGCTGGCGTGACAGCGGCAAGCAACTGCCCTGCCTGATCCTGACTGCGCGCGATGCCTTGCACGACCGGGTGGCCGGCCTGGAGGGCGGCGCCGATGATTACCTCACCAAGCCCTTCTCGTTGGAAGAGCTGGTGGCCCGCACCCGGGCTTTGTTGCGCCGCGCCCCGGAGCAGACCACGCTCGAGCCCCGTTTCGCAGACCTGCAGGTGCAACCCCACAAGGCCTTGTTGGTGTGTGCTCAGCAATCGGTTCAACTGCCGCGCACCGAACTGCAGATCATGCTGACCCTGGTCAAGGGCGCGGGCGACCCGATACGGCGCAGCGCGCTGGAGGCGGCGGCCTGGGGCCTGCAGGAGGCGGTCAAGCCGAACGCGCTCGATGTGGCCTTGCATCGCCTGCGCAAGAAGATCCTGGCGCTGGGTTCGACCGTGAAGATCCAGAACCTGAGGGGGGTCGGCTATGCGCTTGAAGC
>RXJO01000361.1 GCA_003987795.1 Curvibacter sp. | reverse complement strand
GCAGACGCACACACTCGGGCACAAATCGCGTGGGCGGGGAGTATCCTGCACGGCTTGTCGTAGTGGGCGCAAGGGGTTTGGTGGTGGGAGCGGGAGGAAAGCAGTGTAGGTGGTGGGGGCAGGGGAGTTGTGTCGGAGAAAAGAGATGAATGATGGATTTTAACGCAAACGCAAAGGGGGGAGTCGCAAGGGGTGTCTGAGCGTGGAGTCGGCGAGCGCCCCGAGAGGCCGGAGCACCGCTGCCGAACCCACACGCTGTGTGTACGCGCACTTTCTAACGCCAACTCCGCGCAATGGTATGGCGATGGGGCCACACACCACGTCTCTCTCACTACGGTTTAGTCGACCTCCTCGACCTTGGGGCCAGAGCTCGCGCCGCTGCCGCCGGCCGGCGCGCTGCTCGCACCACCGCCGAAACCAGCGCCACCGAAGCCCGCGCCGCCAGCCGACGCGCCGCCCATGTCGGGCATGCCGCCAGCGCCGCCGCCCATGCTCGAGTAGATCTTCTGCATGATGGGGTTGCACTGCGCCTCGAGCTCCTTCTGCTTGTGCTCGTACTCCTCCTTGGCGGCTTCCTGGTTCGAGTGCAGCCACTGCACCGCGGCCTCGACGGCGTCCTCGATCGCCTTCTTGTCCGCCGCGTCGAGCTTGCCCTGCAGGTTGGGCTCGTTCAGCGTGTTCTTCATGCTGTACGCGTAGTTCTCCAGCCCGTTCTTCGCGTCGACGCGCTCGCGCTGCTTCTTGTCCTCCGCCTCGAAGCGGGAGGCCTCGTTCACCATGCGATCGATGTCGTCCTTGCTCAGGCGGCCCTTGTCGTTCGTGATGGTGATCTGCTGCTTCTTGCCGGTGCCCTTCTCCTCCGCGGACACGTTCAAGATGCCGTTCGCGTCGATGTCGAACGTGACCTCGATCTGCGGCACGCCGCGCGGCGCCGGCGGGATGCCGGTCAGGTCGAAGGTGCCCAGCAGGTGGTTGTCCTTCGTCATGGCGCGCTCGCCCTCGAACACCTGGATGTGCACGCCCGGCTGGTTGTCCGCGTACGTCGAGAACACCTGGCTCTTCTTCGTCGGGATCGTCGTGTTGCGCTTGATCAGCGCCGTCATGACGCCGCCAGCCGTCTCGATGCCCAGCGTCAGCGGCGTCACGTCGAGCAGCAGCAGGCCCTCCGTCTGCTTGCTCTTGCCGCCGTTCAGGATGAAGGCCTGCACCGCGGCGCCGTACGCGACGGCCTCGTCGGGGTTGATGCTCTTGTTCAGCTCCTTGCCGCCGAAGAAGTCGGACACCAGCTGCTGCACCTTGGGGATGCGCGTCGAGCCGCCCACCAGCACGACGTCGTGCACCTGGCGCTTGTCCATCTTCGCGTCCGTCAGCACGCGCTCCACGGGAGCCAGCGTCGAGCGGAACAGGTCGCCGCACAGCTCCTCGAAGCGGGCGCGGGTGATGGTCGACTGGAAGTCGATGCCGTCGAAGAGCGAGTCGATCTCGATCGTCGCCTGCGCGGACGCCGACAGCGTGCGCTTGGCGCGCTCCGCCGCCGTGCGCAGGCGGCGCAGGGCGCGCTGGCTCGTCGTCAGGTCCTTGCCCTTGTTCTTGCGCTTGAACTCGTCGACGAAGTGGTTCACCATGCGCGAGTCGAAGTCCTCACCGCCGAGGTGGGTGTCGCCGGCCGTGGCCTTGACCTCGAAGATGCCGCCGTCGATCGTCAGCAGCGTGACGTCGAACGTGCCGCCGCCGAGGTCGAAGATGAGCACGTTGCGCTCGCCCTCCTGCGTCATGCGGTCCAGGCCGTACGCGATGGCGGCCGCGGTCGGCTCGTTGATGATGCGCTGCACCTCGAGGCCAGCGATCGTGCCCGCGTCCTTCGTCGCCAGGCGCTGCGAGTCGTTGAAGTAGGCCGGCACCGTCACGACGGCCTTCTTCACGTCCTTGCCAAGGTAGCTCTCGGCGATCTCCTTCATCTTGACCAGCACCATCGAGCTGACCTCCTCGGGCGCGAACTGCTTCGTCTCGCCCTTGAACGTCACCTCGATCAGAGGCTTGTCGTCGCCGCGCGTCACGACCTTGAACGGCCAGTGCTTCGCGTCCGCCTGCACGACGCTGTCGCTGAACTTGCGCCCGATCAGGCGCTTCGCGTCGAAGACGGTGTTCGCGGGGTTCATCGCGGCCTGGTTCTTCGCGGCGTCACCGATCAGACGCTCGGTGTCCGTGAAGGCAACGTACGACGGCGTCGTGCGGTTGCCCTGGTCGTTCGCGATGATCTCCACGCGCTCGTTCTGCCACACACCAACGCACGAGTACGTGGTGCCCAGATCGATGCCGATCGCGCCCTCATAAACTCCGGACTTGGCGGCCATTGCTTGGTGAGAGTGGGATGAGAACTTGGTGGGGGTTGTTGTTAGTAGTAGGCTTGCTGTTGGGGAAGAGGCTTCCGCTACGATGCGACAAAAAAGACACGCACGACGATGGCGTCACCGTTTCCACACCGGTTGCCGGCACCGGAGACCACAACAGAGAACGCGCCGTCGTCCCTTCTCTTCCATCCAGCGGCGCAGACGCACACACTCGGGCACAAATCGCGTGGGCGGGGAGTATCCTGCACGGCTTGTCGTAGTGGGCGCAAGGGGTTTGGTGGTGGGAGCGGGA
>RXJO01000459.1 GCA_003987795.1 Curvibacter sp. | reverse complement strand
ATATCGACTTCGACGGGGCGCGCCGCGTACTTGCCCAACTCGAGTTTGGCGATGGCGTTGCGGTGCACTTCGTCCGGGCCGTCCGCGAAGCGCAGCGTGCGGGCGCCAGCGTAGGCGTAGGCCAGGGGGAAGTCATCACTCATGCCCCCGCCGCCGTGCACCTGCATGGCCCAGTCGATGACCTGACAGGCCATGCTCGGGGCCACCACCTTGATCATGGCGATCTCTGTCTTGGCCACCTTGTTGCCAGCCACGTCCATCATCCACGCGGCTTTGAGGGTGAGCAGTCGCGCCATGTCGATCTTGCAACGGGCTTCGGCGATGCGTTCTTGCGTGACGGTCTGCTGGGCCACGGTCTTGCCGAAGGCGGTGCGGGCCGAGGCACGACGGCACATCAGTTCGAGCGCTCGTTCGGCCAAGCCGATCAGGCGCATGCAGTGGTGGATGCGTCCGGGGCCCAAGCGACCCTGTGCGATCTCGAAGCCGCGGCCTTCGCCCAGCAGGATATTGCCCGCTGGCACACGCACGTTCTCGAAGGTCATCTCGACGTGGCCGTGCGGGGCATCGTCGTAGCCGAACACGTTGAGCGGGCGCAGGATCTTGATGCCGGGAGTGTCGGCGGGCACCACGATCATGCTTTGCTGCGAGTGGCGGGGTGCGTCCGGATCGGTCTTGCCCATGGTGATGAAGACGGCGCAGCGGGGGTCGGCAGCCCCGGAAATCCACCACTTGCGGCCGTTGATGACGTACTCGTCGCCCTGGCGTTCGATGCGGGTTTCGATGTTCGTGGCGTCGCTCGAAGCCACATCGGGCTCGGTCATCGCGAAGGCAGAGCGGATCTTGCCTTCGAGCAGCGGCTTGAGCCAGCGTTCACGGATTTCGGGTGAACCATAGCGGGCAATGGTTTCCATGTTGCCGGTGTCGGGGGCCGAGCAGTTGAAGACCTCGCTGGCCCACTGCACCGCGCCCATGATCTCGGCCAGTGGGGCGTATTCCTGGTTGGTCAGGCCCGCACCCTTGTAGCCCGAGGCCTCGGCAGTGTCGACCGGCAGGAACAGGTTCCACAAGCCCGCCGCCTGGGCCTTGGGCTTGAGGTCTTCGATGGTCTTCAGGGGCGTCCAACGCTTGCCAGCGGCGGTGTTGGCTTCCAGTTCGGCGTGGTAGGCGCCCTCGGCGGGGTAGATGTACTCGGCCATGAACTGCTTCAGCCGTGCCTGGAGTTCCTTGGTTTTCGGTGAATAGTCAAAGTCCATGTGCTTCTCCTGTTGGATTGATTGGCGCTGTGCCGGTGGCTTCTTGTGGAAAGGACGAAAGAAAGAGGTGCTGGGCCGCGTTGGCCTCAACCGCCCGCGCGTTGCGCAAACTGCCAGGCCATCTGGGCCAGTGGGCGTGCACCCGCGGCCGAACTGACGGCCTGGGCACTGGAGGCCGTGCCGGTCTCCACGCGTTTGGCAATGCCTTGCAGAATGGCGGCGATGCGGAACATGTTGTAGGCCAGATAGAAGTTCCAGTCGGCCTTGAGTGCCTCGGGGGTGGTGAGACCTGTCCGCTCGCAGTAGAGGCGGATGTATTCGTCTTCCGTGGGGATGCCCAGGCTCTGGACATCCAGGCCACCAATGCCTCGGAAGGATCCCGGCGGGATGTGCCAGGCCATGCAGTGGTAGCTGAAGTCGGCCAGCGGGTGGCCCAGTGTGGAAAGCTCCCAGTCGAGCACGGCCATGACCCGTGGCTCGGTGGGGTGGAACATCAGGTTGTCGAGTCGGTAGTCGCCGTGCACGATCGACACCATGCGCTCGTCACGTGCGGCGGCCGGGATGTTGGCGGGCAGCCAGGCCATCAACTGGTCCATCTCGGGGATGGGCTGGGTGATGGAGGCCACATATTGCTTGCTCCAGCGACCGATCTGACGCTCGAAATAATTGCCTGGCTTGCCGTAGCCGGCCAGGCCGCGCTCGGCGAACTTGACCGAGTGCAGAGCGGCAATCACGCGGTTCATCTCCAGGTAGATGTCGCGGCGCTGCGCCGGCGTCATGCCGGGCAGAGACTGGTCCCACATCACGCGGCCATCCACGAACTCCATGACATAGAAGGCACGGCCGATGACCGATTCGTCTTCGCACAGGCAATGCATCTGCGCCACCGGCACGTCGGTGCCCGCCAGGCCAGTCATGACCGCGAACTCGCGTTCGATGGCATGGGCCGAGGGCAACAACTTGGCCACCGGCCCGGGCTTGGCGCGCATCACATAGGAGCGCTGGGGTGTGACCAGCTTGTAGGTGGGATTGGACTGGCCGCCCTTGAACATCTCGACGCTCAGTGGGCCCTCGAACCCGGGCAGGTGCTGGCTCAACCACTGCGACAGGGCGGCAGTATCGATGGCATGCTGGTCTGTCACGGGGCGTGTGCCGACAAAGTGTTCGTAGTTGCTCATGGGCGGAGGCTTGTCTCTTGGGGTTTCAGGGGCAGGTGGCCGGATCAGAGGTCGCTGTCTGCGATGCGCATCAACGCATCGCGGTCACGCACGATCAGGCCTCCTGGTTCGATGCGGATCGCGTCTTCGCGCTCCATGGCTTTCAGTTCCTGGTTGACGCGCTGACGCGAGGCTCCCAGCAACTGGGCCAGTT
>RXJO01000557.1 GCA_003987795.1 Curvibacter sp. | reverse complement strand
GACCTTCTCGGGGGCCTACAATATCTCGCCGACGCTGAGTCCGGATGGGCGTTGGCTCGCTTACATCTCACGCGTTTCCGGCGCTTTCAAGCTTCACGTGATGGATCTGGGGTCGGGTACCGTCAATGCCATCACTGACACGTCGGCAGATGAAAGCCCCAGTTTTGCGCCGAACGGCCGTCTCATCGTCTACGCCACCCAGCAAGGAGGGCGTGAGGCCCTCATGACCTCCACTTTGGACGGCAAGATCAAAGCCCGCCTGGCCGGGCAGGGCGGTGATATCCGTGAGCCCGATTGGGCCCCGTTCCAGAAGAATTGAGCCTGACGGTGCCTCGTGCACGGTGGGCCAGACAGACCAACAGATCATCATCCAGGAGTTTTTCATGAGTCATCGTTTCTCCCTCGCGCTGGTCGCCGCCATGCTGGTGGCTGGCTGCAGTTCCGGCGTCAAGCTCGATCAGGCCCCTGTGGAAGACCGCAGTGCAACCAGCACCACCGGCTCGGCAGATGCCAGCGGCAGCACCTCTGGCACAGCCCAGAGCGGGGTCAAGGGCGTTGACCTGAATGGCACCGATAGCAAGGGTGCGGGCCCGGTCGGTGTTGAGCGTCTGGTTTACTTTGATTACGACAGCTATGTGGTCAAGCCGCAGTTCCAGGCCCTGCTCGATGCCCATGCACGTTTCCTGAAGGCCAACCCGGCCCGCAAGGTCAACCTGGAAGGTCACACCGATGAGCGCGGTGGTCGTGAATACAACCTGGCTCTGGGTCAGAAGCGTGCCGAGGCCGTGCGCCGTTCCCTGACGCTGCTCGGTGTGTCCGATTCTCAGCTCGAGGCCGTGAGCTTCGGCAAGGAAAAGCCGGTGGCATTGGGCACGGATGAAGCTTCGCTGGCGCAGAACCGCCGCGTTGAGATCACCTACCGTTGAGCCCGCTCATGCCTTGCTCCATGAACCCTGTCCTGCGCACGCTCTCAGCTGTAGCCGTGGCCTGCGCTGCCTTGATCTCGCAGCCCAGCCAGGCCGCATTGTTCGGTGACGATGAGGCGCGTCGAGCCATCATCGAACTGCGCCAGAAGGTTGACAGCCAGGCGCAACGGCAGGCAGAAGAGGCCTCTCGCGCCGCGGAAGATCTGGCCCAGTTGCGCCGCAGCCTGCTTGACCTGCAGACCCAGATCGAGACCTTGCGTGCCGAGCAGGCCAGCCTGCGGGGGCAGAACGAGCAGCTTGCCCGTGACGTGGCCGAAATGCAGCGTCGACAAAAGGACATCGCGCAGGGCGTGGACGAGCGCCTTCGCCGTTTCGAGCCGGTCAAAGTGACGGTAGATGGGCGCGAGTTCCAGGTCGATCCGGCTGAGAAGAAGGATTTCGAGGCGGCGCTGGCCCAGTTCCGCCAAGGGGCATTTCCGCAAGCCCAAAGTGCGTTTGCCGACTTCATCCGCCGTTACCCACAAAGCGGTTACATGCCTACCGCCTTGTTCTGGCTGGGCAATGCCCAGTACGCCACGCGCGACTACAAAGAGGCCATCGCCAACTTCAAGACCTTGCTGAGCGTGGCCTCTGATTCTCCGCGCGCACCCGAAGCCGCTTTGTCAATCGCCAATTGCCAGACTGAGCTGAAAGACACCAAGGCGGCCCGCAAGACTTTGGAAGATCTGGTCAAGGTCTACCCGCAGTCAGAGGCTGCCACGGCGGCGCGCGATCGCATCGCCCGGATGAAGTGAATCGGTGACTGATCTGTCGACGGGCCTGGAGCCCGATCTGGAGCGGCGTTTTGGTGGCTTGGCCCGTCTGTATGGCGTGGAAGGGGCCGCCCGCATCCGCGCGGCCCATGTCGTGGTCATCGGCATCGGCGGGGTCGGATCCTGGGCGGCCGAGGCCCTGGCGCGCAGTGGGGTGGCTCAGCTGACGTTGATCGATCTGGACAACGTGGCCGAATCCAACATCAACCGCCAGATACATGCCTTGGGCGCCACGGTGGGACAGGCCAAGGTCGATGCCATGGCTGAGCGCATCGCCGACATCCATCCCGCCTGTGTGGTGCACAGGGTCGAGGATTTCGTGACGCCTGAGAACTGGGTGGACCTGTGCCCCGCTGGTGTGGCAGCGGTCATCGATGCCTGCGATCAAGTCAAGACCAAGACGGCACTGGCCGCTTGGGCTCGACGGAGCTCGGTCCCGTTCGTTTCGGTGGGGGCTGCCGGCGGCAAGCGCCAGGCCCACCTCGTGGACATCGACGACCTGAGTCAGACCACACACGACCCTTTGCTGGCCCAACTGCGATACCGATTGCGGCGGGAGCATGGCGCACCCAAGGATGGCAAGCGAATGGGGGTCTGCTGTGTGTTCAGTCGGGAGGCTGTTGCGCCTCCGGACCCCTCCTGCCAGTTGTCTGGCGATGGTTCATTGAACTGTCACGGCTATGGGTCCGTCGTGAGTGTGACGGCCACGTTCGGTCAGTGTGCGGCCGGTTGGGTTCTCGATCAATTGGCTGCTCCGAATTCCAAAAAGCTCAAAAAACACGATATAATCTGAGGCTTCGCTGATTCAGATATTCAAAATTTGAAAAGGCTGTTGGGACGTTAGCTCAGTTGGTAGAGCAGCGGACTTTTAATCCGTTTGTCG
>RXJO01000020.1 GCA_003987795.1 Curvibacter sp. | reverse complement strand
CCGGGTCGCCTTTCTTTGCTTACTTTCTTTGGCGAAGCAAAGAAAGTGAGGCGGCCGCCGGGCCGCAACCCCGGCCTCCGCCCTCAACAGAGGAGCAGATCGACCAGAGCGAAGCGGCAGACATAGACCCCATACCAACCCCGTATCAGCACGACGAAACGCCCCTCGCCCAAGTGATCGACAGCGCACCTCAGCAGCGCCTGCAGGCATTCCACGCCCTTCAAATGCATCTCGTCGCACCCCACTGGCAGCAAGGTCCCTCCTGCACGAAAGTCTGTTCCAAGGCGCTCGCACGGTGCAAGCGGCTCAACAGCATCAGGAGGTCAACATGACGAATTCCACCGCCAGCATCACGGTCCACCACCAGCGCACGGCTCAACGTGCCGATCCGGCCCGGGCCCTGTGGCGCCGAGTGCTCGGTGCCACGGCGCTGCTCGCCGTCAGCTTCTCGGCGCAGGCCTTCCAGGCCGGCCTGCGCCAGATCACCGTGCCCGGTGCCGACCCGATCCCGGTGGCGCTGTTCTATCCGACCCAGGCTCCGGCTCGGCCCGTTCAGATGGCCTTGTGGGCCCCGGAGGTGGCGCTGGGGGCGCCCGCCGAGGCCCGCTTCAAGGGCTTGATCCTGCTCTCGCACGGCACGGGTGGCAGCGAGTTGGGACACCACACCCTGGCGACCCGGCTGGCGGCGCAGGGCTATCTGGTGGCGGCGCTGCGCCACCCGCATGACGATTGGCAGGATCGCCAACTGGTCGGGTCGGGTCGGTACTTTGGTGAGCGGGCGCGCCAGGCCAGTCGCGTTCTCGATGCGGTGCTGGCCGATCCGCAATGGGGCCCTCGCGTGCCAGAAGGCCACATCGGGGCCCTGGGGCATTCGGCGGGGGGCTACACGGTGATGGCCCTGGCGGCAGGGCAGGTGCAACCGGCCCGTGCCGGTCAGCACTGCCGCGAGGATGCCGATGATCCGATGTTCTGCCGGCTGGGCAACGGGGCGCTGGCCAGCGCCCCAGGCGCTCAGGCGGTGGCGCCGGTGGCCGAGGGGGCGTCCAGTGTCGGGGATCCTCGCGTGCGCGCGGTGGTGGCCATGGCGCCGGTCGGCGTGGTGTTCGAGGCGGCTGCATTGCAGCAGGTGAAGGTGCCGGTGCGCCTCTACACCGCCCAGCATGACCAGGTGCTCAACAGCCGCTACCACGGCGATTGGCTGGCCCGTCAGGTGCCTGGGGCACAGGCCTTCACGGTGGCAGGTGCAGGGCATTTCGCCTTCATGTCCAAGCCCCAGCGCTCGGTGCCTTCGGATGCCGGAGACCCTGCCGCCGACCCAGAGGGTTTTGACCGCGAGGCCTTCCAGAAGACCCTGGCCGACGAGGTGGTGGGCTTCTTCGACCGCAGCCTGAACTGAGCGCGCGGCTCAGCTCAGCCGCCGTGCAACTGAGGTGCAAGCACCTTCAACCCCCGCAGCAGCATTTCCACCGACACCGCCACCAGGATCAGCCCCATCAGGCGCTCGAAAGCCAGCACCACCCGTTCGCCCACCAGGCGCTGGATGCGGTCGGCCAGCACCAGCACCACGGCGCACACCGCCATGGTCACGCTCAGGGCGCCGACCCATTCGAGCCGCCGTTCAGGGGCCTGCGATACCAGCAGCAGCACGGTGGCCAGGGCCGAGGGGCCGGCCAGGGCCGGGATGGCCAGCGGCACGATCAGGGGCTCGCCCTCGGGCAGCGGGCTGCCAGCCTCGCGGGCACTCGGGAAGATCATGCGCAGCGCGATCAGGAACAGCACCACCGCACCGGCCAGCTGCAGCGCCAGATCGCTGAGGTTCATCTGGCGCAAAAAGCCCTCGCCCATGAACATGAAGCTCAGCAGCAGACCGAAGGCGATCGCCACCTCGCGCAGGATCACCCAGGGGCGCCGATGCGGTGGCACTGCCCGCAGGGCGTTGGCAAAGATCGGGATGTTGCCCAGCGGATCGGTGATCAGCAGCAGCAAGATGGTGGCCGAGGTGAATGTGTAGCTGTTCACGGCTCAGCTTTCGTAGACCGAGTCCAGCGAGTCAAAGCCCTTGACTTCGATCGGGTTGCCGAAGGGGTCGCGGAAGAACATCGTCCACTGCTGCCCGGGCTGGCCGGCAAAGCGGAGCTGGGGCGGCAGCACGAACTCGGTGCCAGCGGCCTGCAGCCGGGCCGCCAGGGCCTGCCAGTCGGGTGTCTCCAGAATCACGCCCAGGTGGGGCATGGGCACCAGCTTGTCGCCCACATGGCCTGTGGGCGCGGTGGCAAACGGCGTGCCCAGGTGCAGCGAGATCTGATGGCCGAAGAAGTCGAAATCCACCCAGGTGGTGGTGCTGCGCCCTTCGCGGCAGCCCAGCACGCCGCCATAGAAGCGGCGTGCAGTGTCCAGGTCGGTGACGTTGTAGGCGAGGTGGAACAGGCTTTTCATGGCGCCGGAGGATAGCAGCCCTGGCGCCAGGCCGCAGCCCTCAGCCCGTGCGCAACCGGCCGGGCAGGCGGCGGGCCAGCTCGGGCAGGGCGCGGCGTCCGGCCTCGTAGCCCGCCTGGATCATCTCGCGCCGCGACTGGAAGTCGGTGCTGCTGAAGCGGCTGGTGTCGGGCCGGATCACCAG
>RXJO01000181.1 GCA_003987795.1 Curvibacter sp. | reverse complement strand
TTGAAGCCGGCCAGCTCCAGGAAACGCAGGGCGCGTTCGTTGCGCAGCGGCACCCAGGCGGTGACGTTGGTGCAACCCTCTTCCGACAGGCCTTCGCGGGCAGCGTCCCACAGGGCCAGGCCAACGCCCTTGTCCCAGTGGCTGGGCAACACGTACAGGGCCCAGATTTCGCCAGTGGTCGGGCGGGACTTCGGATCGCGCGAGCGGTCGAAGCCGACAAAGCCGACAACCTTGCCTTCATCCATGGCCACTTGGACCTGGGGTTCGCAGTACTCGATGGCTTCACGCCATTGGGCCACGCGCTTGTCGGTGGAGGAGCTTTTCAGAAACTCGTCGGGAACAATGCCTTTGTAGGCGGCTTGGGCAGCCACCGTGTGGATTTCGGCTACGGTCTTGGCATCTCGCAGGGTGGCAGGACGGATCTCAACAGTGGTCAGAGTGCTCATTTAGGATTTATTCTTCGGACGGTCAAAATTTTCGAGAGGCAGGATTGTCGCAGATTGCCCGAAGACACCCCCGGCTTTACCCTGATACCGGAGTTGCCCACGGTGCCGCGCCCCCGTAAAGACGAGGTCTGTGCTAGGGCCCGACCGACCGCCCCGGCGCTTCAACGGGCATTGCGCCCCAGCAGTTGCATCTGGTGCACCAGGCCCTCGAAGCGGTGCGGCGAAAGTGAGTCGACGCGACCGATCAAGGTCTGACGCACGGGTGAGATGCCCATGAAACCGAGCACGCTGCGACGCATCGAACGCAGACCGTGGCCACCGTAGAAGCCACTGTAGAACAAGGCCGGCATGCCCATGGTCACCACCAGGCGTGCACTGCGCCCCTTTAGCCCGGGGGTGCTGCGCCCTTGCGGCCCCGGGCTGCGGACCAGCTCAGGCCGCGCCACCTGCTCGAGAAAGCCTTTGAGCATGGCGGGCATCTCGCCAAGCCACAGGGGGAAGAAAAAGACCAGATGCTGAGCCCAGCGCAGCTCTTCCTGCACCGCGGCCAGCGCGGCCGGGACGGGCGTGCGCTCCCACTCCTCCTGGCTGTGGATCAGGCTCAGGTCAAGTTGGGCGACACAGACCTGCCGCACCTCATGGCCCTGCAGTTGTGCGCCGCTGGCATAGGCGTCGGCCAGGGCATGGGCCAGATGCGGGGCCCGGTGATCCGGATGCCCCTGGATGATGAGAATGCGCCGCTTCATAGAACAAGCTCCCCTGATCGGAGCCCGACGGTTCTGACGACCCCGATGCCACCGGACTTCATCCTGCCACCGGCCAGCACCGAGGACTTTGATGCCGCTCAACCCGTCAGCGCTGCGGGTGCGCTCAAACGATGCGCAGGCTCAAATCGGGCAAACCGTCGATGTGGCACTCGATCAGGTCGCCCCGCACCACCGGCCCCACGTTCTCGGGCGTGCCCGAATAGATGATGTCGCCCGGGAACAGTTCGAAGGCCTCGGACAGTCGACTGATCTGCTCGGCCACCGACCAGATCATGTGGTTGAGCGTGGCCTGTTGCTTGACCTGGCCGTTCACCTTGAGCCAGATCGCCCCCTGCGTGTAATGGCCTGTGCGGGCCACCGGGTGGATGGGGCCGATGGGGGCTGAGTGATCGAAGCTCTTGCCGATCTCCCAGGGCTTCTTCTGATCGCCCATGCCGCGCTGCAGGTCGCGTCGCGTCATGTCCAGGCCCAGTGCATAGCCATAGACACATTCCAGGGCCCGATCGATCGGAATGTCCCGCCCGCCCCGGTGCAGGGCCGCCACCAACTCCACCTCGTAGTGGTAGTTGCGGGTCAGGCTGGGATAGGGGTGGTCAGCCACCGTGCCGGGGGCCACGTACTGGATGGCATCGCTGGGCTTCTGGAAGAAGAACGGCGGCTCACGGCTGGGGTCCGAGCCCATTTCGCGCGCATGGGCAGCGTAGTTGCGCCCGATGCAATAGATGCGACGCACCGGAAAGGCCATCGGCTGCCCGTCCACCGTGGCCACGGGCACCGTGGTACGTGGCAACTCGAAAGCGGTGGCGCTCTGTCGGCCCGGCTGGGCCGGCCCCGGGGCGGCGCAGGCGGTCAAGGCGCCCGCCCCCATCAACAGGCCGCCCTGCAGCCAGCCGCGTTTGTTCATGTCAGTCATCGTTGTCTCCAGTGGTGAACGTCGCAGAATGCGAGAGCCCCACTTTAGAAAACGAGTGCCTTGCCGGTTTCGCGCCGCCTTACGCTTTTCCAGCACAAAGCCCGCCCGGTGGCCGGCTGGACGGTCGGGCCCGGCTCAGGTGGGAGGCGTCATGCGCTGACGCATCTGCTCGCGCCAGACGCGCGGGCTCAAGCCCATGCTCTGGCGGAAGCGCCGCGTGAAATACGACTCATCAGCAAAGCCCACCGCATGCGCCACCTGCATGACCCGCTGCGAGGTATGGGCCAACAGCTCTTGCGCCCGCTCCATGCGGCGCTCGGTGAGCAATTCGGTGAAGGTCTTGCCAGTTTCCTTTTTGAGCAGGTTGGCCAGGTAGTTGGGCGACAGAAAGGCCGCCGCCGCCGCATCTGCCAGGGTCAGGTCCTCCGCCAGGTGCTCGCGGATGAATCGAGCCACCCGTTGCAAGGCCTCGCGCTGACTGGTCTTCTGGGCATGCTGGGCCGCCAGTCGGGCCAGGTCGGCCTCGAAGACCTGGCAGCTCAGGCCGAGCAATTGCAACAGCAGGCCCCGCAACAGGGTGAGACTGCCGTGACGCCGCTGGGCGTTTTCGATGAGCATCCGGCGCACCAGGGTCTCGACTTCGGCAAAGGCCTCCGGGTCGAAGGTGAAGTCGGTGTATTCCTGGAACAGAAAGGGGCCCAGTTCGGGCGCCAGACTCAGAGGGACCTCTTCGAGGTCCAGGGGATCCGCCTTCAGATCGGGGCGCAGAAAGGCTTGCGAGAAGTTCAGGATCACATAGCGCGACCCCTCGGGATGCGAGACCACATGCACCCGATACGGCAGCACAAAGCTCAAAGTGCCGCGACCGAAGGGTCGGACGCTGGCCCCCACCGTCTGCTCGCCGTCGCCCTGCAGACTGATCTGGATCTGGAAATAGTCATGCCGATGCGGACGCAGCAGCGGCGGCCTCTCCAGCTGTTCGCGGATGTCGAAGTCGAGGTGCTTGGCCCGCTCGGCCATGCCATAGGTTTTGATGTCTCGGGAGGCGCTCACGGGATCAGACTGGGTCAGGGCAGAGGCCACAAGGCAAAAACTCCAAGGACGGCCGTCGACGCCCCATGCGCACGACAACCCTGGAATGCACCATGTTAGCGGGCACGGGACACAAGCGATGGGAAATAACTCGCCCCCGCCCCCCCCAATACCTGTCCGGCCCGTCGAGCACCGATTCTCTACTGGGGTAAGCCCCGTTCCGCGACGCTGGCCACCCCCCTAGATTCGGGTTCTCTCGATCCAACAGGGCAGGCCCTCACGTGTTGTTCAAGTTCTTACCCCGCCGAGTTGAAGCGTCCGTGGGCGCCCCTTCCGACCTGCGACGGGCCCTCGTCTGCTCGGCCCTGCTGCTCGCAAGCCCTCTCGTCAGCCTGCCGACCCGGGCCGCCGGCGCTTCAGGACCGGTCGATGCAGTACCACCGACAAGCGGGCCTGCACCACTGCGCATCGGGCTGATCGGCCCGCTGACCGGTCCTTCCGCCGATTTCGGCGTGCCCATGGCCAATGGTGTGAAGCTGGCCATCGACGAGATCAATGCGGTCGGTGGCTACCTGGGGCGCCCCCTGGAGTTGGTCATCAAGGACGACACCGCCGACCCGGCACGCGGCCGGCAACTGGCCGAGGAACTCGTGCGCGAGCAGGTGGTGGCCACCGTCGGCTACTGCAACACCGGAGTGGCGCTCAACTCGATCGAGGTGTTCCAGAAGAACAAGGTGCCCCTGATCGTGCCCTGCGCCACCGGAACCGCCCTGACCACACAGTACCCCGCCCCCGAGAGCTACATCTTCCGGGTGCAAGGCCGCGATGCCCTGCAGGCACCGTTCGTGGTGGACGACCTGGTCAAACGTGGCTGGGACCGGGTGGCCATCTTTGCCGACACCACGGGCTATGGCGAAGGGGGCACCCGCGATGTGGTCGCGGCACTGGCGGCCAAAAACCTCAAGCCGGTGCACACGGCCCGATTCGCGCTGGGCGTCAAAGACCTGAGCGACGAGCTCAAGGCCGCGCGGGCCGCCGGTGCCAATGTGATCTTCAGCTACACCGTGGGCCCTGAAAACGCCGTGGTGGCCCAAGGCCGCAAGGCGCTGGGCTGGAAGGTCCCCCAGGTGGGCCCCTGGACCCTGTCGTTTCCCTTCTTCATTGATGGCGCCAAAGACGCGGCCGAAGGGGCGCTGATGGCCCAGACCTTCATTGCCGAGCCCAGCAATGAGCGGCGAGCCGCCTTCCTGGCCAGCTATGCGCGCAAGTTCAACAGCCGACGCATCCCCGTTCCCATGGCCGCCGCCAATGGCTACGACGCCAGCTACCTGCTGCTGTACGCCTTGCTGTCCATCAACAAGGGGCCAGCCGATGGCCCGGCGATCAAGGCAGCCCTGGAGGGTCGGATGAAGACCTACTATGGCGTGGTGGCCACCTACGACCACCCTTTCAGCCCGCAGGACAAAGAGGCCATCTCGGCCAACATGCTGGTGATGGGTCAGGTGCGCAACGGTGGGGTCACCTTCGCCTACCCCGAGGACGCCAAACGCAATCTGTTCGTGCAGCGCAAGCAGTGACCCCCAGGGCGGCCGGCACTCAGCGCCGCCAGCAATCGGCCGGCTTGCTGCCGGCGTCGGGGTTCAGAAGCAGACGCTGCCCTGCCTGGTCGAGCACAAAGTCGCCGCAGGGGTCAGACAGCTGCGCGCCCTGGCGAAAGGCCGTGAGGCTGTAGCTGGCCAGGTCTGGCCCGGGCACATACCGGAGTCGGTAATGCCCGGCAGCACTTTGGGACAGCCGGGCCGGATAGGCTTCGGCCTCGGGGTATTGGCCATGCAACGAGGCCACCCGCTCCAACCATTGCGCGCCGTGCAGCAGGGCCTCGCGGGCATCGCTGCGGCGGGCTCGCTGCATGCTGGACTGGTAGCTGGGCAGGGCCAAGCCCGTCAGCAGCGCCACCAAGGCCACCACGACCAGCAGCTCGAGCAGGGTGAATCCCCTGCACCATGGGATTGAACGCGAGAGCATCCGGAATTTCATGTCGTCCCTGGACTCATTGAAGCTCATTGGAGTTGACGCCAACCGATGCGGGCGGACGGCCCGCCCATGACGCGCAGGCGCATCGGCGCACCGCGCCCCACGCTCAAGACCTGGGTGCCCGCAAAGCGCATCCACAGGCGTGACGGTGTGTCCGCTCGCCAGCCGCTGACGTCGGTCAGCGCGGTGCCCGTCAGGCCCGCGCCATCGGTGTCGAACACCGGCCAGGCAGCGGGTGCGCCACTGAAAAGATCGAGCACGTACTCCGAGCCCACCGCCTCGCGCAAAGGCGCCTCGCAGGCCGGCGCATCCGCCTGCGCCGGATCGCTGTGCGCCGGCACCAGGCTGCGCTGCAGCCACAGACGGCCCAGCACGGTCCCGTTGGCAAGCACCCGCTCCTGGGGCTCGGGAAGATCCAGGTACCAGCCGCGCACAGCGACCGGGCCACGGTAGTCCACTTTGTGGCGGCTGCTTCGATAGAAGGTCTGCTCACCTTGCCGGAGGGCCTCTGTCCGCTGCTGCGCCACCAGCGGCGCTGGCAGGCGCCGGCGCCAACCGGCGCCCAATGGGGTGCCGGGACCGATTTGAACCTTGGGGCCACCCACCCCCACGCGGGCAGGGTCCCACAGGCCGTAAAGGGTTTGCACACCCGCATGGCGGCGGTCGCCGGGGGTCAGCAGGCGACCGGTGCCAAAGCCCAGCATCACGCCACCGTAGGGGTGGGGCAACCAGACCGGGGCGGCCGTGATGGGCTGGCGGCGCCCTTGGGCATCCTCGGCGACAAAGATCGGCCGGTCGGGCGCAGCCTGTTGCCAATCCTGGGCACTGGGAGCGCTGAGATCGAATTTCCAGAGCTGCCCCAGTTGATCACCGGCGTAGACCACATCAACCTGGCCGTCGCCATTGAAATCGATCGGCAGGGGGTTGGACAAGCCGTTGCCCGAAGCTTCAGGCAGCGGGTGCGCCACCGAGCCGACCGGCAGCTTGAGCAACGCCCGGTCGCCATCCAGGTACTGGATGAGCAAGACCGCGCGCTCGTCGCGGCTGTTGACGCCGTTGCCCATCAGCGCGGCCCATCGCCCGTTGTTGAGCCGGGTGATCTGCATCACCCGGGAAGGCAAAGCGGGGTCCAGGCTGGGCTCGAGGATCTGATGCCCGATGTCGGGGTCCAGGCCGTCGCTGCGGTCCAGCAGCACCTGGGCCGCGGGATCCTGATCCTGCAGGCGGGAGGGTGACGTCACGTCGAGGACGAAATACCCCCGCCCTCCGCGGCCCAGGGTGCCGAGCAGCAGGGTCTTCCATTGGCCGGCATCGAAGACATCGCCGCTCATGAGGCCCCCATCGACGCTGTACCGGTGGGTATGGGCCGGGGCCGGCTCGGTCAGATCGCGCAAGCGCGGCCAGGCGCCCTGCGGCACATAGGCCAGTCTCTCACGACCGTCCAGGCTGGAGAAGCCGTGCAACATGCCATCGTTGGCCCCCACGTACACCATGCCGGGTCGGCCGCGGTGCTGCTGCACAAACGCCTGATGGCCCGCCCCGCCAAGCCCCGGCCCGGGGGGGCCGACATGCCAGGGCACGGAATGCACGATGTCGCCCAGCAGCGACTGCCGCGCGCGCAGGCGGCCCCCCTCGTTCTGCGACTCGGCGGCCCGGGAGCCCCGCAGATACATCAGGCGCTGCTGCCCCTCGGCGTTGGCGGCCATCGCCCCGCCCTTGAGCAGCTCGCGCTGGGCATCGCTCAAGGCATCCCATTCGAAGCGGACCCCACCATGCCCATCGTGGGTCCAGATCAGTCGCCGCGCCGGATCGATGTCCTGCAAGCCACGGCCAGCCTCCCAAAGGGGCTCGCGGCGCACAGCCCCATGGCCGTCAACGCCCACCGCCTGCAGGAAGCCCGCCCAATGTCGCCCCTGGTGACCTGCGACATAGAGCATCCCGCCAGCGTCGAGCACCTGGGTGCTGGCGGCCAGCACTGACTCCGAATCGGAGCGACCGGTCAGCATCGAACCCAGGATGTCGCTGAAGGCCTGGGTCAATCCGGCCTGGTCCGTGGTCTGGATGAAGCGCCCCCGTCCGTTGATCGCCGTGTGCCAGAGGTCCTGAAGACGCGCATGCGTGCGCGCCTCCGAGGACCCGGGCCGCCCTGCCACCGGGGCTTGTTCAAGACAGCGGCTGGCGAGCCTGGGCCCATCGGAACGCCAGGGCGCCCCAGGCCCGCGCCGGGTATCGGCGCTGAACATCGGATGGCACCAACCCACCTCGCCCCGCACCAAGGCCTGGAAATCACCGGACCAGGTGTCGCCAGCCCACCAGGGGCGGTGGCGCGGCTCCGATTCGGGTCCCTTGAGGCGTTCGGACTGTGAGGCCTGACGGGCCTGGGGTTGGAAGCCCACGGTGTAGGTGCTCAGGTGCTGCCAGGTGGCCGGATCGTTTTTGGGGTTCCAGTATTCGGGCACCTTGAAAGGCACGGCAGCTGTGCCGGCATCGAGCACGCCGGGCTCCCGCAGTCTGGGCTGCACCTGGTTGCCGAGCCCAGGCTGCAAGTCGCTTGCCCAGTGCTCAAAAGCGAAATCGGCCAGGGTGCTTGGGTCCCCACCCGTTTGCAGTGGCACACCATCGCGAAAGATCCGGGTCACCGCCTCGGTCTGGCCGTCCGGTTCGTACAAGACGCCGTCAGGCAACAGCCGGCGCGTGCCATCGGCGTTACCGACGTCGGCGGCCTGCTCACCCAAAGCGGCCTCATCGGTCCAGCCCCCTGCCAGGGTGAGGAGGTGGTAGGACTTGCGGCAGGCCAGCAGGGGCGACTCGGCCGATCCGGGAATGGCGGCATACGGGCCCTCGACCCCCGTCCCTCGCATGAAGCGACCTGCCTCGGACATCAGCAGTTGGGCCGGGCTGGAACGGCTGGGCGCCCACGAATCCAGCCACTGGAAGAACCTCATCCGCTCAGGGCCGTCCAGCCAGCGCAGGGCCAGCGGCTGGCTGCAGCGACCGTCAGCCCGGCCACGACAGCGGCTGTCGGACTGATACGCCAGCCGCAGACTGCCATCGGGCACGGCATCCGCACTGAAGGCCGATCGCAAGGCCTCACGCAAAGGCTGCAGACCCTGAGCGCCCAAATCAGCGGCCCCCCCGAGCGAGAGGATCAGATTGGGCGGCGCTTCGGCGGCCGCGGCTGGGGCCGTCTCCAGGGGCAAGGGTGCCGCCTGGCCGGGTGAAAGCCCCCCTCCGGCCAAAGCCCACGCGAGGACGCATCCCACCCATTTGCGCACGCCCATCATGATGCACCCGCCTTTCGTTGGAGGAACACTCGCATCGGCCTGCTCAAGGGCTGCCCAGCACCTGCCGGACCAGCAGGGACTGCAACACCGTCGTGCCCCCTGCCCGCCGCCCTTGCACCACCGCGGTGATGCGGAAGATGAAGGGGTCGGCTGGCGGGGGTGACCAGACCGCCTGCTCCGTGCCAGTGGCGGCGCCACCCACATTGAAGGGCAACACCTCGATCCAGTACCAGGCGCCTCGGCCAGGGCCGACCTGCAGCAAGGGGTTGCCTGCCCCGACCGCCTGGACAGCACCGCTGTATCGACCGAAGGGCACCCCGCCCCCTGCGGTCACAAAGCGGCCCAGCGTCCGCTGATCACTCCAGAAGCCATGGCCCGACTCAGCGGTGACGACGCCCCCCAGGTTCAGGCACAGGCCATCAACACAAGGCGGATCCCGAGGCGCCAATTGCTGGGCCAGCACGCTGAAGTCGGCCAGGGTTCGCGGCAAGGTGGCCGTCGTGGCCGGATGGCGGCAGCCGGATCGGGCGGGATCCGTCTGGCAGGGCTGTCCCTGGGGGCCGAGCCCGAGCACATCGAGCTCGGCATCCTGCAGCAAGGCCTCAGCCGCCTCAAAACCTCGGGCCGCCTCGCCGTCATGGCCAGCCAGCATCTCGGACAACCTCACCAAATGGGCGCCTGCCAGCACCAGCAAGGCACAAAGCAGCGTCATCACCACCACGACCAGCAAGGCCACCCCCATCTGGGCTCGAGCGGGCCTCATCGCACACGCCCCATCCCGCGCAGCACGAAGGTCTGGCCCAGCACCACACGTCGTCTCCCGTCATGAGCCTGCTCCAGGCCACGGCAGGCCCGGAAAGAACGGCCCGTCAGGTGAGGACCGGCGACCCCACCCACCATCTGCAGACAGACCTGCACCGCCACCACCTGACGCCAACGCCCCGCCATCTGGGGCGCATCCAACCACTGCTGGGTGGCGCCAACGCCAGCGCCTGAGCGAAGCGCATAGCGCACCTGGAAATCCTCCAGCGAATCCGCCACCGGCTGCGGGACGGCCGGGTTGCTCGAGCCGAGACACAGCAAGCGTCCCCGGCTCACGAAAAAGCGGCTTTCCACGCGTTGCAAGCCCTTGCTCGTGCCCGCCCCCAGGCAATCGGGCGAGATGCTCGGGGATCGGGCCTCGAAGCTCAGCACCAGGGTGTCGGGCCCGCCGCCAGGCCCATCCTGTCCCCAGACATGTCCGCCGTCAGGAGCACTGTCGCCGTCGAGGTCGAGGCCATCGAAGCGCTGGCTGTAGCCAAAGCGCTGTTCAGGCAGCGGTGCCGTCGGATCGAGCATTTGAAGCTCGACGGCGCCGGCCGGCCGCAACTGGCTGCCGATGAGGCGCATGGCGTTGTTGGCCTGGACCATCAGATCGACACCATCGAGCGTCTGGCGTGACAGCACCCGGGTGGAGGCCAGGAGCCCCACCGCCGCCATGGCCACCAGCAGGCCGATGGTCAGCCCGGTCAACAGTTCGGGCAGCAAGACCCCTCGCATCTGGCCGTGGCAGGCGCCGATGCCCCGATAAGGCGGTGCTAGGACTTTCATGGCGCTGAATACAGCAGTTGGCAGATCTGTCGGTCCGGACAACTCAACGGCGCCCCCCCTGAAGGCCGTGGGACGCTGATCGGGGCCAGGTCGTCGGTCTCACCGGGTGCTGGGTTGGCACGCCAACCCAGCAGGACACCGATCTGACCCGTCGCACCCTCGGCCAGAAACACGGCGCCCCACCCCATGGGCAGATCCCGGCCCAATTGCCCTTGCCATTGCGCGAGATCCCATGCAGCCAAGGCCTGGGGTGGGCAGGCCTGCGTTGCGCAGTCGCTGAGGGTGTCGAGCGACACGCTGGACCCGGCGCGCCCACCCGGGCGGATCAGGTAGGAGGGGATCACCGCGCGCCCACCCGGGTTGGCCTTGATGCGCTCAAACAGATCCTGTGCCAGGCGCGTGGCCACCACGCGCTGCGCCGCCAAGCGGCTGTCGACATCGCCGCGCATCTGCAGCCCCAACAGGCCCATCAGCGCGAAGGCCAGCAGGCCCAGGGCCACCAGGGCCTCCAGAAGGGCCACACCAGCGATCGGGGTCGGCGGCTTCATGATCCGGAACATGAGGCAACGGTCGCCAATTTGCGCACCCGGCCGCCGGTGGCACTGCAGACCTGGTAAGAGGAATCCAGCCGCTGATTCGGTGGCATGAACGAAAAACCCAGATTGACGCCGCCGAGCTGCCCCCATCGGTTGACAGAAAAGGACCGCAGCTTCTGTGATCGCATGACCCGGGTACCATCAGAAACACGGAACACCTGGATCAGTTGGTCAGCCACTGCCTGGCCTGGGTGGCCGCCTGGGCCGAACAAGCCATCGCCATCGCGATCGGCAAACACCATCCAGCCACAGGACCAATCCTGAAAGGCATCCGGACGGCTGCAAGCGCCGTCCTCGAGCCGCTGAACGACCACCCCCCCGCCACGGCGGATGGCCTCGACACGCGCAAGGTTCAGGGTTGTCACCATCTGGCTGGCCGCCAGATCAGCCTGATAACGCTGGACCAGCACACTGAAGGCCGGGCCAGCCATCACGGTGAGCAGGCCCATCAGCGTGATGGCGACCAGGAGCTCGACCAGCGTCAGACCAAGCCCTTGCCGGAGCGGCTTGTTTTCGGATGCTGGCGACTGACTTGAACACATCCGACGAAAATACGTGCTCAGCGCACATCACGGTACAACGACTCGAACGACGGTTTTTATCTCAGGACCACTGGATTGATACGCCCCACCACCCTCCCCTCACCCCAGGGTGATCCCTTGATGGACCAGGCCCTGGCCCTGGCCGCCCAGGCCCGCCTGATCTGCCCCCCCAACCCCGCTGTCGGCGCTCTGTTGTTGAGCCCGGACGGTCGGGTGATCGGCTGCGGCCACACCCAGGTGCGTGGTGGCCCGCACGCCGAAGTCATGGCCCTGCGCGACGCCCAGGCCCGGGGCGAATCGACCCAGGGCGCCACCGCCTACGTCACACTGGAGCCCTGCTCACACCAGGGCCGCACCGGGCCCTGTTGCGATGCCCTGATCGCCGCTGGCGTGGGCCGCGTGGTGGCCTCGCTGCAAGACCCCAACCCCTTGGTGGCCGGCCAGGGCTTTGCCCGCTTGCGCGCGGCCGGAGTGGACGTGCAGGTGGGCCCGGGCGCCGAGGCCGCACTTGAACTCAACATCGGATTTTTCTCGCGCATGATCCGGGGTCGGCCCTGGGTACGCAGCAAGATCGCCGGCTCGCTGGATGGCCGCACCGCGCTGGACGACGGCCGCAGCCAATGGATCACCTCGCCTCAAGCCCGGGCCGATGGCCAGCAATGGAGGGCGCGCGCCGGCGCCGTGCTCACCGGCGTCGGCACCGTGCTGGCCGATGATCCCCTGCTGAACGTGCGTGACCCGAACGGCAGCGCGGCAGCACGGCAGCCCCTGCTCGTGATCCTCGACAGCCAAATGCGCACCCCACCGACGGCCCGCCTTTTCGGGCTCGATCGCCCCTGCCTTCTGGTGACCTCGGTGGCAGACGCTGCCCGCCACGCGCCCTACCTGGCCCGGCAGGCCGAGGTGCTGGTGCTGCCCGGCCTTGACGGTCGGATTGACCTGGCAGCCCTGATGGCCGAACTGGGACGGCGCGAAATCAACGAACTGCACGTCGAGGCCGGCCCCATCCTGAATGCGGCCCTGCAGCAGGCGGGCTTGATCGACGAGTGGCTGTTCTACCTGGCTCCCAAGCTGCTAGGACCCGGCCGGCCCCTGCTGGCCCTGCCCGCGCTGAACCATCTCGACGAGGCCTGCACCCTGGTATTCACCGACATCGAGCGTGTCGGCCCGGACCTGCGCCTGCTGGCCCGCCTGGCCGGCGCCCCCTTTCCACCTCAACCTTCTGACAGGACAAGCTGAACATGTTCACTGGAATCATCACTGGCGTTGGCCGCATCGTGGCCTTGGAAGACCTTGGCAGCAGCGCCAGCCACGGCAAGCGCCTGACCATCGAAACGCCGGCAGGTTACCTCGATGACGTCGGCCTCGGCGACAGCATCGCGCTCAATGGGGCCTGCATGACCGTGACCTCGCTGCAAGTGGCCGAACGCCGGTTCACGGTCGACGTCTCGGCTGAATCACTCGACAAGACCAGCGGGCTGGACCGCACAGGCACCGTCAATCTGGAAAAGGCCCTGCGCGCCAACGACCGCCTGGGGGGCCACATTGTGTCCGGCCATGTTGACGGTCTGGGCACGGTCGTGCGCTTCGAGCAGATCAGCGAGAGTTGGGAGCTTCGGATCGGCGCCCCCGCCCACTTGGCGCGATTCCTGGCCTACAAGGGGTCCATCACTGTCAACGGCGTCAGCCTGACCGTGAACCAGGTCAGCGACACGGCCGAAGGCGCCGAGATCAGCATCAACCTGATCCCCCACACGGTGGCGAACACCGCACTGGGCGTGCTGCAGGCGGGCAGCCAGGTCAACCTCGAAATCGACACGGTCGCCAGGTATGTTGAAAGAATGCTTTCATGCCCCCACAAATGAATCAAGACTAGTTTCAAAATGAAAAAATCCGGGCACCGACCCGGATTTTTTCATTTAAATATCGAAACAAAACCTCAGAAAATCCATAAAAACAACCCCATTAACATAGATAAAAAATCCGCTCATCTGAACACAAGCCTCAACCCTCTCGTCACCCCGCCTCAACATGCCAGTCACCCCTCTACCTCGTCAGCGACAGCATGAGCCAAGGGATTAAAACTCATCCCAATAAATAACACATTATTCAATTAATTACATAATATCGGCCAGATTTTAAAATCGACCAAGATTTTCCAAACTTCTCCAGTAAATTCATCCAGGCCGATGCGAGCAAGAAAACAGGATTTGACCTGTCATCGCAGGCCTCGGCGCAGCGCTGATGCCCGGCCTCTGGTGGCCACAGCCCCATTCCTTTTCAATTCTGGAGAACGTCATGAAGAAACTCGCACTGTCCCTTGGCCTGGCCCTGACCCAACTGGCCTGGGTGAACGCCCATGCCAACCCGGCCGGCGAAGCGGCGGCACAAGGAGCCAAGGTCAACGGCACCGGCGAGGCCGCGACCGCCGACGACCGCGCCAAGGCTTCCAAGCCTGCCAGCGCCGAGCAAAAGGCCGAAGCCCGCATCAAGCGCAAGGCTGATGGGGTGACTGCCGCCAAGGCCGACAAGGTCAATGGCAGCGGCGAGGCCGCCACCGCCGACGACCGCGCCAAGGCCGCCCAGTCCGCCAGCGCGGAGCAGAAGGCCGAAGCACGCGCCAAGCGCAAGGCGGCAGGCAAAGCCGCCGCCCAGACGGTCAAGACCGAGGGATCGGGCGAAGCCGCCACGGCTGACGATCGGGCCAAAAAATAATTGACGCAGGGATGGGACAGCCCGAACTGCGCTCTGAAGACAGGCTGTCGGACCCCATCACGAGACCCCCTGCAGGGGGTCGTCCTCCCAGGCTCGATTCCTGATTGGGCGCAAAAATTGCTAACTCGGCTAACTCCGCATTGGCGCCCAGGCTGACGGTCAGATTGACGGCGAATTCACCCCGAAAAAGCACCACTTGTTTTTGATACAAGTCAAGCACCCAGATCAAAAAAATCCATCACTGCGCAAAAGTGTCGCAACTCAGACACTGAGACCGCTCATCTCAAAAAAACATCCGCCCACTCCGGTAGAGTGGTGTTACTGCGTCTGACTGGTCGGCCATGGAGTCCCCGAGGCTGACTGCCAGGCACAGCAAAACGTGCAAGCGTCCGGTTCTGGACGCACACTGACTCGCTCGGATTTTTGGAGAAACGTATGAAAAAAGTGATTCTTTCCGTGGGTGTGGCTCTGGTTCAACTGATGGCCGTGAACGCTTTCGCCGCTGGCGAAGTCGAAGCCACTGACAGCAAGGCAGCCGCTTCGACTCCGGCTACCAAGGCTGAAAAGCAAGCCGCCCGCGCTGAGCGCAAGGCTGCTGGCGCCGAAGCCGCCAAGGCTGCCAAGGCCGCCGAGAACGGTGACGCCGCTGGCGGTGCCGACAAGGCTGCTCCTTCTGCCAAGGCCACCGCTGCCGAGAAGAAGGCCGCCCGCGCCAAGCGCAAGGCTGCTGGCGCCGAAGCCGCCAAGACCGAAAAGAACGGTCAGTGATAGGCACCCGACCGCAGCGAAGCTGCGGTCCACCCGGTTTGACCACAGACCGGGGCCAACACACAGACAGCAGGCACGGAGCGATCCGGGGTCTGCTGTTTTGCTTTGAGCTCGACATTCAATTGGCCGCCCACTGACGCGCATCCGCCTCTCCGGCAGCCCCACCCCCATGTCGAACTGTTTGCTTTGCGGCGATAATCGGGTTTTGTCGGTTCACCGAGGATCCCCCTCAACGGGCTTCCCGCTCCCGAACACACGGTGGCTTGCCGGCCGGGCCCTTGCTCAGGCGTCTTGGCGCTGCCCTGCAGGGCGACGAAAACAACCGAATCAACCCATGGACCACTCACTGCCCCCTTCCGCACCGCTGCACAGGTATCGCGCGGATGCCGGCAAGCTGGCCCGATCACATCGACACCCATGACAAGCAAATCACTCACGCCCGTGGCCATCTCCCCGGTGGAGGACATCGTGGCCGACATCCGGGCTGGCCGCATGGTCATCCTGGTGGATGAAGAAGACCGCGAGAACGAAGGCGATCTGGTTTTGGCGGCTGACCACGTCAGCGCCGAATACATCAACTTCATGGCGCGTTACGCCCGTGGCCTGATCTGCCTGACCCTGTCTCGCGAGATGTGCGAGAAGCTGCAGTTGCCGCCCATGGTGGCCCGCAATGGTGCCAAGCACTCGACGGCTTTCACGGTGTCGATCGAAGCCGCTGAAGGGGTGACCACCGGCATCTCGGCCGCTGACCGTGCCCGCACGGTTCAAGCCGCCGTGGCCCGCAATGCCCAAGCCAGCGACTTGGTCCAGCCAGGCCACATCTTTCCGCTGCAGGCGGTGGACGGTGGCGTGCTGATGCGTGCCGGGCACACCGAAGCCGGATGCGACCTGGCCACGATGGCCGGCTGCAGCCCTGCCTCGGTCATCTGCGAGGTGATGAACGAAGACGGCACCATGGCCCGTCTGCCCGATCTCCAGCTGTTTGCCGCCGAGCATGGCCTCAAGATCGGCACCATCGCCGACCTGATCGCCTACCGCAGCCGCACCGAATCCCTGGTGGAAAGCCTGGGAGTGCGCAGCATCCGCACCGCCTATGGCGAATTCCAGGCCCACGCCTTCCGTGACAAGCCCAGTCAGGCCATCCATCTGGCACTGGTCAAGGGTCAATGGCAAGCCGACGAGGTAGTGGACGTGCGAGTGCACGAGCCCCTCTCCGTGCTGGATGCCCTCGAGATCAACCGCAGCATGCACTCGTGGGGCCTGGATGCCAGCCTGGCGCACTTTGCGGCCAGCGGCAAGGGCGTGGCCGTGCTGCTCAACTGCGGCGAAAGCGCCAGCGAGTTGCTGGCCCAGTTCGAGGGCCGTGCACGCGCCGCCCAGGCCCCGGAACGGGGCCGCATGGACTTGCGCACCTACGGTGTTGGCGCCCAGATCCTGCGTGCTTGCGGCGTGCACCGCATGCGCCTGATGGGCAACCCGCGCCGCATGCCCAGCATGACGGGCTACGGGCTTGAGATCACCGGCTACCTCACCAAGGAATAAGACACATGTTTGGCGCAGAAAAAGGCACGTCCGACAAGCTGGACGGCAAAAAACTCCACATCGGCATCGTGCAGGCCCGCTTCAACGAAAGCATCACCAACGCGCTGGCAGCGGCCTGCAAGGCCGAACTGACCGCCTTGGGCGTGCAGGACAAGCACATCCACCACGTGCTGGTGCCCGGTGCCCTCGAAGTGCCGGTGGCCCTGCAGGCCCTGGCCGAAAAAGACGAATACGACGCGCTGATCGCCCTGGGCTGCATCATCCGCGGCGAAACCTACCACTTTGAACTGGTGGCCAATGAGTCGGGCGCCGGCGTGACACGTCTCTCGCTGGACTACCAGATCCCGATCGCCAATGCGATCATCACCACCGAAAACCTGGAGCAGGCCGTGGCCCGCCAGACCGACAAGGGGCGCGACGCCGCCCGGGTGGCGGTCGAGATGGCCAACCTGCTGGACGAACTCTCATGAGCGACACCCCCTCCTCCACCCCCCGGCCCCCTCGCGCCCCGCGCAAAGGCACCACCAGCACCGGCGCCCGCAAGGCCGCCTCGAAATCCGACCGCAGCCGCGCCCGTGAGTTCACGCTGCAGGCGCTGTACCAGTACCTGGTCGGCAAGAACGAGGCGAGCGACATCGACCACTTCACGCGCGATCTGTCGGGCTTTCACAAGGCCGACGCGGCGCACTACAACACCCTGCTGCACGGTTGCGTGGCCCAGGCGACTGAACTCGACGCCCAGATCGCGCCCCTGCTCGACCGCAAGCTGGCCGAAATCTCGCCCATCGAGCACGCGGTGATGTGGATCGGCACCTATGAGCTGCAGTTCTGCCACGACGTGCCCTGGCGCGTCGTGCTCAACGAATGCATCGAGCTGGCCAAGGAGTTTGGCGGTACCGACGGCCACAAATATGTGAACGCCGTGCTCAATGGGCTGGCGCCACGCCTGCGTGCGGCCGAAGTCGCCGCCGACAAGGCCAAGACGGCCCCCGACGCCGCTGCTGACACTCAACCCTCTGCCGATTGACCCGCCCCTGAGGGCACCGCTCCTCCTGCCTGCATTGCCTGAACGGCCCCGCGCATGAAAATCTCCACCCGAGCTGGGCGCATCGAGCCCTTCTATGTCATGGAAGTGGCCAAGGCTGCCTCCGAACTGGCCCGCGAGGTGGCGCACAGCAGCCGCCCGATGATCTTCCTGAACATCGGCGAGCCTGACTTCACCGCACCTGCGGCCGTGCAGGAAGCCGCCGCCAAGGCCATCCGCGATGGGGTCACCCAGTACACCCAGGCTACCGGCCTCAAGGCCCTGCGTGAGCGCATCAGCCAGTGGTACGCCGACCGCTTTGGCGCCCAGGTGCCGGCACGGCGCATCGTGATCACTGCCGGCGCTTCGGCCGCCCTTCAACTGGCCTGCCTGGCCTTGGTCGACGCGGGCGACGAAGTGCTGATGCCCGACCCGAGCTACCCCTGCAACCGCCATTTCGTGAGTGCCGCAGAGGGCAATGCGGTGCTGATCCCCACCACGGCCGCCGAACGCTACCAGCTCAGTGCCGACAAGGTGCGCGAGGCCTGGACGCCACGCACCCGGGGCGTCCTGCTGGCCTCGCCCTCGAACCCGACAGGTACCTCGATCCACCCCGATGAACTGCGCCGCATCCACGAGGTGGTGAAGCAGCACGATGGCATCACTCTGGTCGACGAGATCTACCTGGGGCTGAGCTATGACGACACCTACGGCCACACCGGCCTGAGCATCGACGACCAGCTCATCAGCATCAACAGCTTCAGCAAGTACTTCAACATGACCGGCTGGCGCCTGGGCTGGCTGGTGGTGCCCGATGCCCTGGTGCCGGTGGTCGAACGACTGGCACAGAACCTCTTCATCTGCGCCAGCACTGTGGCACAGCATGCTGCGCTGGCCTGCTTCGAACCCGACAGCCTGGCCGAATACGAGCGCCGCCGCGCCGAATTCAAGGCTCGCCGCGACTATTTCATCCCGGCGCTGGAGAGCGTCGGGCTGCAGGTGCCCGTGAAGCCCGATGGCGCTTTTTACGCCTGGGCAGACTGCCGTGAGTGGTGCCAGCGCCTGGGTGTGAAAGACAGTTGGGATCTGGCCTATGCCTTGATGCGCGAAAGCCATCTGGCCCTCACCCCAGGGCGCGACTTCGGCACCGCCGAGACCGCGGACTTCCTGCGCTTTTCCACCGCCAGCTCGATGGCACATCTGCAGGAATCGATCGCCCGTCTGAAGGCCCTCGCAGGATGAGCCCGCAAGCCACGCCGCAGAGCGCCGCCTTCAGCCACAGCGTGCGCGTCTACTGGGAGGACACCGATGCCGGCGGCATCGTGTTCTATGCCAACTACCTGAAGTTCTTCGAGCGTGCCCGCACAGAATGGCTGCGCAGCCTGGGCGTGGGCCAGCAAGCCCTGCGCGATGCCACTGGCGGCATGTTCGTCGTCAGCGAGACCAACGTGCGCTACCACCGGCCGGCACGGCTAGACGACCTGCTCACGGTCACCGCCGGGCTGCACACGCCGGGTCGGGCCTCGCTGGTGATCGCCCAGCAGGCCTGGTTGCAAGATGCAGCCGGCCAGCCAGCGGAACTTCTGTGCGAAGGCACGATCCGCATAGGCTGGGTCGATGCGGCCAGCCTGCGCCCCGCGCGCATCCCGACGAACATCCTGGAAGTACTCAAATGAATTCTCAAGACCTCTCCATCCTGCATCTGGTGCTGCACGCCAGCGTGGTGGTTCAAGCGGTCATGGCGCTGCTCGTGTGCATCTCGATCGCCAGTTGGACGGCCATCTTCCGAAAGCTGTTCTCCCTCAAGCGCGTGAAGGCACTCAACGAGGATTTCGAGCGTGAGTTCTGGTCGGGCACCAGCCTGAACGACCTGTTCGCGGCGGCGGCCCAGAATGCCCGGCAGTCGGGGCCGATGGAGCGCATCTTTGCCAGCGGCATGCGCGAGTTCCAGAAACTCCGGGAGCGTCGCATCAGCGATGCAGGCACCCTCATGGATGGGGCCCGCCGCGCCATGCGGGCCAGTTTCCAGCGCGAGATGGATGTGATCGAGTCCAACCTGTCCTTCTTGGCCTCGGTCGGATCAGTGTCCCCCTATGTCGGCCTGTTTGGCACCGTCTGGGGGATCATGCATGCCTTCACCGGTCTGGCCGGTCTGCAGCAGGTGACGCTGGCCACCGTGGCCCCCGGCATCGCTGAAGCCCTGGTGGCCACGGCCATCGGCCTGTTCTCGGCCATTCCGGCTGTGGTGGCCTACAACCGCTTCGCCCGCGACATCGATCGCGTGGCCATCCACCAGGAAACCTTCATCGAAGAGTTCTCCAACATCCTGCAACGCAACCTCGGTGCCCAGGCTGCACAGGCTTCGGCCTCGGGCCGCTGATCCCTGCCAGGAGACCCTGCTATGCCCGCCATGGTTTCACGCGGCCGAGGCCGCCGCACCATCAACGAGATCAACATGGTGCCCTTCATCGACGTGATGCTGGTGCTGCTGATCATCTTCATGGTCACCGCGCCCTTGATCACGCCCAGCAACATCGATCTGCCCAGCGTGGGCAAGGCCAGCAAGCAGCCCGACCGGGTGGTCCAGGTGGTGATCGGCAAGGACGAGAAACTCGAACTGCGCCGCCCCGGCAAACCGGAAGAAACCCAGTCGATCCATCAGGCGGGCCTGGTGGCGGCTGTGCGGCAGGCCCAGGACGGCGATGACAACAACCCGGTCGTGATCAGTGCCGACCGCAACGTCAAGTACGAGTCGGTGGTGAAGGTGATGGACGCCCTGCAGCGCGCCGGCATCAAGCGCGTGGGCCTGTCAGTGCAACTGGCCCCCTGACCGCCCCCGAGCTTCATGACGCACGTCATCACCGAACGCAACGAATTCGCGCCGCCGCCCCAGCGGGGCATGGGCCGCGCCGTGGCTCTGGCGCTGCTGGCCCACGCCCTGCTGGTGGCCGGTCTGAGCTTCAGCGTGCAGTGGAAGCGCAACGCCGAGGACACCGCGGCGGAGGCCGAGTTGTGGTCTGCCGTGCCGCAAGAGGCGGCCCCGCGCGCGGTCGAGCCACCTCCGCCCCCTCCCCCGCCCCCGGCGCCACCCGAAGAGATCGTCAAGCCCCGCCCTGCCCCGCCGCCAGCACCGGCGGTCAAGCCCCCGCCGGCACCGGATGAATCGCTCAAGGACGCCCAGATCGCCCTCGAGAAAGAACGCAAGCGCAAGGAACTTGAGAAGAAAGAACTCGAGAAAAAAGAACGCGAGCACCAGCGCGAGCTAGAGAAAAAGGCGCAGGAGAAAAAAGAGCGCGAAAAGCAGGAAAAGCTGGACAAGGAAAAAGCCCTGCAGCAAAAGCGCGAGGCCGAAAAAGCGGCTGAAAAAAAGCGCCAGGAACAACTGCAGCGCGAGAAAGACCAGGAGCGCAAGAAGCAGGAAGCCGAAGCCGACAAGCGCCGCGCCGCCGAAGCGGACGCCAAGCGCAAAAAGGACGCTGAAGCCGCCGATGCCAAGCGCCTGGAGGCTCAGCGCGCCGACAACCTCAAACGCATGGCCGGTTTGGCCGGGGCCAGCGGAGGCCCCAGCGCCACGGGCACCGCGCTGCGCTCGTCAGGGCCTTCTGCCAGCTATGGCGGGCGGGTCAAAGCCCGCGTCAAGCCCAACATCGTCTTCACCGATGACCTGCCGAACAACCCTGTGGCCGAGGTTGAGGTGCGGCTGGCCCCCGATGGCACCATCGTGGGCCGCAAGCTGACCAAGTCCAGTGGGGTGGCCGCCTGGGACGAGGCCGTGCTGAAGGCCATCGACAAGACCGAGGTATTGCCTCGCGACACCGACGGCACGGTGCCTTCGTCGCTGGTGTTGGTGTTCCGCCCCAAGGACTGACGCGGCGAGCCCGGCAGGGCTCCCCCCGTCTACCGGGATCACCAGTCCGACGGACCGCCCGGCACAAGCTTGCCCCAAGGCCTCACGATGGTCCGTCATGAGCACGGACACCTCTCACGACAGCGGCTACAAGCAGTTGTTCTCGCACCCCGACATGATGCGCGACCTGCTCACGGGCTTTGTCCCCGGGCCCTGGCTTCAGTCCGCGCGTTTCGATACTTTGGAGCGCGTCAACGCCAGCTATGTCAGCGAATCGGACCGGCAACGCCACGACGACATGGTGTGGCGGCTGCAGGTAGGACCCCGCTGGGTCTGGATCTACCTGCTGTTGGAATTTCAGAGCCGGGATGACCCGTGGATGGCGGTTCACATCCGCAACATGGTCGAAGCACTGTTCAAACTCGAACGCAGCACCGGCTCAGACGAGATCATCCAACTGATCCTGGCGGCAGGAAAAGCGCTCCAAGCCCCCGAGCAAAAAGCACTTCAACGCACCCTGGATCTCTGGTTTCGCCGTCTGATTCGTCGCAAAATGCCCCAAACCGCCGAGCCCGATCTGGCCGCCATCCCCAACCTCTTTGAAGGAGCCCCCATGCTTGAAAACACCCTGGAGCGCATTTTCAAACAGGCCCACAAGGATGGCCTCAAGGCAGGTCGACAAGCGGGCCTCCATGAGGGGCGTGAGGAGGGGCGTGAAGAGGGCCGCGACGAAGGCATCAGCCTGATGCTGCGGAGGGTGCTGGAGCAGCGTTTTGACCACCTGCCGCCCTGGGCCGTCCAACGCCTGAACGAGGCCACCCGCCAGCAGCTCGATCAATGGTCACAACACATGCTGAGCGCCCCCAACCTTGAAGCGCTATTGAACCGGACAGAAGGCTAAACCGGCCTCAGCCCTTAAAATCGGCCGCAGCCGACGCTGTCATGGTCATACGGCTCGACCGCGTCACCCTTTTTGCCCAGCGGCAAGCCACTCCGGTCTGCCGCTCTGTGCGTCCGCTGCCACCCATCGCACACCCCGGGCTGGCAATGCCGCCAGCGCCCCACAGGACTTCCCCACCATGACCCTCAAAGCCCCCGAACTGCTGCTGCCGGCCGGTTCCCTCGAAAAAATGCGGGCCGCATATGACTTCGGCGCCGATGCCGTGTACGCCGGGCAACCCCGCTATTCGCTGCGGGCACGCAACAACGAGTTCCGCCTGGAGCAGATCGCCCAGGGGATTGGCGAAGCCCATGCCCGAGGCAAGAAATTCTTCGTCACCAGCAACCTGATCGCCCACAACGACAAGGTGCGCACCTACCTGCGCGACATCGAACCGGTGATCGAATGCCGTCCCGACGCTCTGATCATGGCCGACCCGGGCTTGATCATGATGGTGAAGGAGAAGTGGCCCGAGACCGAAATCCACCTCTCGGTGCAGGCCAACACCACCAATTGGGCCACCGTGAAGTTCTGGCAGAAGATGGGGGTGAGCCGCATCATCCTGTCGCGCGAACTGAGCCTCGACGAAATCGAGAAGATCCGCCAGGAATGCCCCGACATGGAGATCGAGGTCTTTGTGCACGGTGCCCTGTGCATCGCCTATTCGGGCCGTTGCCTGCTGTCGGGCTACTTCAACCGGCGCGATCCCAACCAGGGCACCTGCACCAATGCCTGCCGCTGGGAGTACAAGACCCAGTCAGCCGCTGTCGACCCCAACACCGGCGAGGCCCTGGCCCAGCCCATGGACAAGGGCTTCAGCTTCGAACAATCTCGCGATGAGGCCGATGCGCAATTCACCAGCACCTGCGGCGATCAGCAACGCCACCCGGCGGCCGATCAGGTCTACCTGATCGAGGAGATCGGTCGCCCCGGTGAACTGATGCCCATCATGGAGGACGAGCACGGCACTTACATCCTCAACTCGAAAGACCTGCGCGCCATCGAGTATGTCGAGCGACTGACCCAGATCGGCGTCGACTCACTGAAGATCGAAGGCCGCACCAAATCGCTGTACTACGTGGCCCGAACGGCGCAGGCGTATCGCCGGGCCATCGATGACGCGGTGGCGGGCCGTCCCTTCAACCCGGAGTTGATCACCGACCTCGAGGGCCTGGCCAATCGCGGCTACACCACCGGCCTGCTGGACCGACGCCCGGCCAACGACTACCAGAACTACGAAACCGGCCATTCCGTGGCCCACCGCAGCCAATACGTGGGCGAGGTGCGCGGGGCTGCCGACGGCTGGGTCGAGGTGGAGACCAAGAACCGCTTCGCCGTCGGCGACACCCTGGAGGTGATCCACCCCAGCGGCAACCGGAAGGTCAAGCTCACCGAAATGCGCAACAGTGAAGGCCAGCCGGTCGAGGTGGCCCAGGGCAACCCGATCAAGGTCTGGATCCCCCTGGAGGCCCGCTACCAGGGTGCCCTGCTGGCACGGGTGTTTGAAACCGAGACCGCCTGAGCCCAACAAGAGGCCCCTGGCTGCAGGTCTGCGGAATCCAGAGTGCCTCCTGACAGCGCTCACCGGGGCGTGCGCACGTCCACCACCTCGCTCACGCTCAGAACCAACCGGACCTGATCGCCAACCTTCGCATCGGTCAGCAACGCAGGGTCACGCAGTTTCAACCATCCGAACTGCATGTGGGCGTTCTGCAGGCGCAACCTGGCGTGCGCCGGGTCGACCGCCCACACCTCATAGACGTTGTCTAGCCGCACACCCTCCAAGGCGCCATCGGGAGCCACCACCACGGTTTCTTCGCTCTTGCGCAACCCACCTGGCTTGAGCAAAGCCGTGACTTCACGCACCGCCAGCACGACATCGATCTCGCTGCCCACTTTGATCTGAGCCAGCGGCACGGCAGAGCGGACGCGCACCTTGAAAGAAAGCCCATTGGCCTCCAGCGTCAGTTGATGCTTGGTGGCATCGACGGCCAGCACCTTGAAGCGGGAGCTGATCTGGTCATCGAAGCCGACCGCATCCTTGACCCGGGCCGTGGCGGGACGCTCTGCAGGCGCCTGAGCCACCGCGGCTGTGACGGCACCCGACAGCGCGGCCACCAAGATCCATTGCATTGATTTCATGAAACATCCTTGTCGAACATGGGATTCAAGACCCCGTGAGTTCGGGGTCGGAACCAGTTTAGAAATCTGCGGTCGCAGCAAAACGGACGTTCGTAATGAGTTGAAATCCGGGAAATTGAATGCGTACGGCCAGCCCCGCGCATGCAGTGATCGACGCAACGTTCCGCCAACCAAATCAATCAAACGTCACCGATGGAAATACTCCTGCGCCCTGTTCAGACGCTGGCAGGGCTAGTCTGCGTCGACGGGTCGTGTTTCTTTGATCGAGCCATGTGCGCCATGACAGATCGACCCGATTCAGCCCATCAGAACCCCGGAGCCGACGCCTGTGCGATTCAACATCACCATCCAAACCAACGGCCCATACTGGGTGACCGGCGCCCATGAAATCCAGGTCAGCGAGATCACGCTGGGCGACGAAGGCGTTCCAGAGCAACTGACCCTTCGCAGCAGCCTGCCGCTGAGACCCGACGGCACGGCCTTGTGCCGTTGTGGCCAGTCCCGCAACAAGCCCTATTGCGATGGCCACCACGCGAAGACAGGCTTCGATGGCACCGAAACTGCAAGCCGGCAACCCTACGAAGAGGCGGCTGGTGTACAGGCCGGCCCGCTGGCCGTGCTGACCGACCAGGAGAACCTGTGCGCCTTCGCCCGTTTTTGCGATGGGGGCGGCAAGATATGGCGCTTGATCGAGAGCCCCAGACTCACCGACGTCGCCAGGGCGAATCGCGAGGCAGGCCTTTGCCCCTCAGGCCGACTCAAGGTCTGGGATCGCCACAGCCGGCTCCAGACCAGCCCCGAACCCCAGACAAGCGCACTTCAACTGCTTGAAGATCCTGCCATCGACGCCAGTGCGGCATTGGCCGTGAGCGGATCCTTCACACTGCAGTCGGCGAACGGAGAGCCCTACCCAGAGCGCCAACGGATGACGCTGTGCCGATGCGGACACTCCGGCAACAAGCCGTTTTGCGATGGCTCTCACGCGTCGACACACTGGCAGGACGGCTTGTGAAATGACATGACGAGCACTTGCAGCCCGCATTTCTGCCAGAACCAGGGCCCACTGCAAACCAAGGGTTATCCCTGCTCATAGAACAGGCAGGCTGTTGAAGTCCGCATGGATCAAGGCTTTCGAGCCTTGTTCATGCATTCACCCACAACGTTGTCCACAGAAGCTGTGGACGAATATGACAGGCTGGCGACAAGCCCATGACTTGGGAAGCACCAGCGGTCACGCCATGGGCCATTGCGTGTCGCGGGTGTGATCGCACGGACGCTCCGGCTGCGGCAGCATGACGCCGATCAAGAGCCCACCGAGCGCCCACCATGACAGAGACAAGCCCCGCATCCCCCACGACCCATTACCGCATCTGCCCACTGTGCGAGGCCTGCTGCGGCCTGGAAATCAAGGTCAGCGAAGGGCGAGTGAGCCGCATCAGTGGCCATGCCGACGATCCTTTCAGCCAGGGCTACATCTGTCCCAAGGGTGCTGCACTCAAAGACCTGCACGAAGACCCTGATCGCCTGCGCCAGCCGATGATCAAACGCCAGGGACGCTTCGAGCCGGTCAGTTGGGAAGAGGCTTACACCGAGATCGAGCGACGCCTGCAGGAGGTCCAAGCCCGCCATGGACGCCACAGCGTGGCCGCCGTGGCCGGCAACCCCAGTGCCCACAAGATCGGGCTGATGCTGTACTACCCTCGCCTGCTCAAGGCCCTGGGCACGCGCAACATCTTCAGTGCCGCCACACTCGACCAGATGCCGCGCCATGTGGTCAGCGGGCTGATGTACGGGCACTGGATGAGCGTGCCCGTGCCCGACATCACCCGCACCGATTGGTTGCTGGTGCTGGGCGCCAATCCGGTGGCCAGCAATGGCAGCATGTGGACCGTGCCTGATTTCCGCGGCAAGGCGAAGGCGCTGCAGGCCCGGGGCGGCAAGCTCATCGTGATCGATCCGAGGCGCAGTGAGACCGCCGCCCTGGCCGATGAGCACCACTTCATCCGCCCTGGCGCCGACGTCTATCTGCTGCTGGGCATGCTGCACACCGTGTTCGAGTCAGATCGTGTGCAGGTCGGCGCTGCACAGGGCATCGTGGGGTCGCTGGACGAACTGCGTGAAGCCGTGAGGCCCTTCGCGCCCACGGTGGTCGCCGATCGTTGCGGCCTGAGCGCGGAGACCATTGTTCGCCTGGCCACCGAACTGGCCACCACCCCGAGTGCCGTGCTGTACGGCCGAATCGGCACCTGCACGCAGGATTTCGGCAGCCTCTCTACCTGGCTCATCGATCTGCTGAACTTGCTGACTGGGCACCTCGACCAGGTGGGTGGATCGATGTTCCCGAAGGCAGCGGCCTTTGCCGCCAACACCGTGGGCCCGCAAGGACGAGGCCGCGGCGTCAAGCTGGGCCGCTTCAGCAGCCGCGTCAGTGCCGCACCTGAAGTGATGGGCGAGTTGCCCATCAGTTGCCTGGCGGAAGAGATCGACACACCGGGCGACGGGGCTGTACGGGCCCTGGTCACGATCGCCACCAACCCAGTGCTGTCAGCCCCGAACGGCCAACGCCTGTCCAAGGCCCTGGAGCAGCTCGACTTCATGGTCAGCCTGGACATCTACCTCAACGAGACCACACGCCATGCCGATGTGATCCTGCCAGCGCCCTCACCGCTCGAAGACCTGCACTACGACGTGCCCTTTCCCCAGCTCTCGTGGCGCAACCATGCGCGCTACAGCGCGCCGATCTTCGAGCGGCCGGCCGAGCAGCCGGCCGAATGGCAA
>RXJO01000519.1:354-2711 GCA_003987795.1 Curvibacter sp. | reverse complement strand
TGATCTTGTCGGCGTTTTTCACGCGCTTGGTGCTGATGCCCTTGAGGTTGCCGGTGGGCACGATCTTCTTGAGCGAGAAGTACTCGGTGTCGATCAGATCGAAGCTGTTGGGCGCGGTCACGGCGCGCTTGGTCACGTCGTCGGTGGTCACCGCCACGTATTGCAGGGTGATGCCGGTGTCGGCCTTGAACTTCTCGGCAATCGCCTTGTCCTGGTTGACCGCCGTGCCCAGGTAACGCAGCACAGGCTTTTCCTGCGCATGCACGGCCGGGAACACGCCGGCGGCCAGAATGCCCGCCGTGCCCTTGAGCAGGGATCGGCGTTGCACAGCGGTCTCGGACACCGTGGTCTTGGGAGTGGACTGGGAATCAGACATGGTCAAAGCTCCAGAAGTTGAATGGAAACAAGTGAAAAATCACGGCTAACGCGGGGAACAACAGAAATCGTCGTGGGCCGGGCTCAGGCCGCCAGCGCATGGGCCTGCTGGGGCTGCCACCAGAGGCTGACGGCCTGGCCCAATTGCACCGGCTGTGCGGCAAAGCGGGCTTCGGGCACCATCACGGTCAAGCCGGTGGGGCCCTGCTGGTCAATGGCCTCGACCCCCAGCAGCACATGCGTGCCCTGGTACTCGACATCGGTCACCGTGCCGCCCAGGCTGGGACAGGCCTCGGGCGCCGTGCCCAGCTGGAGGTGGTCATTGCGCACAGCGGTCAAGCCCTGCGGCAGGCGCAGCACGTTGTGTCCGCCCATGAAGCGAGCCACGAACTCATTGACCGGGCGGTTGTAGATCTCATGCGGTGAACCCACCTGCTCGATCACGCCGTGGTTCATCACCACCATCGTGTCGGCCAGGGCCATGGCCTCTTCTTGCGAGTGGGTGAAGTGGATGAAGGTCAGGCCCAGCTCCTGCTGCCAGCGTCGCAGTTCGGCCCGCATCTGGATGCGCAAGAACGGGTCGAGGGCTGACAGCGGCTCGTCCAGCAACAGCACCTTGGGATGGTTCATCAAGGCACGCGCCAGGGCCACCCGCTGCTGCTGACCGCCAGACAACTCGCCCGGCAGCCTTTGCGCCAGATGGCCCATGGCCACGCGCTCAAGCAGGGCCTGGGCCTGCTGCTGCCGCTCGCCCCGGGCCACGCCCTTCATCTTCAGGCTGAAGGCCACGTTGTCGAGGGCTGTCAGATGCGGGAACAGCGCGAAGCTCTGGAACATCATGGCCGTGCCCCGGGCCGCGGCCGGCAGGTCGGTGATGTTGCGCGAGCCCATCAGGATGTCGCCGCTGCTGACCGATTCATGCCCGGCGATCATGCGCAAAGTGGTGCTCTTGCCGCAGCCCGAAGGCCCCAACAGGCAGCAGTAGCTGCCCTCGGCAATGCGCAGATCGATGGCGTTGACCGCCACGCTGCCACCGTCATAGCGCTTGCTCAGCGCAATCAGTTCAATGCCGGCAGCCTGCGAGGCCTGCGGGCCGGAAGAGGTCTTTGGTGCGTCCATGCCAGAGATGGAGCACAGTCCGTGCCAGCTTTGTACACAATCTTTTTTTGAGATTGCACACAATTTTCACCAGAAGCGTGCGCAGAGATCGGTCCATTAGGGCGGGCTGTGCTGCAGGATGGTGCTGGGTGCACCTGGGGGAGGCGTGGCGATGTCGCAGTGGACCTGTGCCGGCAGCGGCGCTAAAAGCTGCGGCGGTGAATGCAGCGGCTTTGACGATTGCTGCGGTGCCTGTGGCCCCCTCAAGCCGACCCGATCAGCGTCCGCCCTGATCCAGGGCGGGTCTCCCCCGTACCGTGGAGTGGATGGCGGCCCCAGCCCTTGCTAGGGGCCGTTGGGGGCGGCCTGCTGGGTCAACATGACCTTGTCGACGATGGCCTCTCCATCGGGCGCCGTCTTGATGTAGATGGTGGCGTTGTAGCCCTTGGCCTTCTTGTAATCCTGCTTGCCGCTGATTTCCGCACCCATCTTGGCTGCAGACCACAGCGAGGTCAGCGCCCCGATGAGGAGCAAGGGGCTGCGTGTCGTCACGGTGGACTCTGCACTGACCACCTTGACCCGACCGCCGTTGGCCTCCACTGCAGCCATCCAAGGCTGGAGCCGCTCGGGCAAGCTGTTAGGTGACACCTTGCCGTAAAAGTCAATCTCGACGGTCGACGCCGACTTCGACAGGCTGTGGCTCAAGTCCTTGTCGAACTGCTGCAGATCGACAAACTGCAATTTGGTATGGGCCGGAGCGACCGCTGGATCGTCTTGGCTCTCCAGAGGACGGTTGGCGCAAGCAGTCACCCCCAAGGCCCCTAAGAGACAGGCCAGGAGCCGGCCTTTGAGGAAACTCGGTTTGAAAAAACCCGCAGAAGTCA
>RXJO01000519.1:0-304 GCA_003987795.1 Curvibacter sp. | reverse complement strand
CATAGGAGTGTTGTGTCATTGGTCAACACCCAGGGCAGGCTCGGTACGGAAGCCTGGCCTTCGGTGCCCTGCTCGCCCGGTGGTTGGGCCGTGGATGCCTTGACCACAGCTCAACCACCGGGTTGGCAGCTTCAACCGAAAGCGCTCATGGCGAGTAGACAAAGCCTTGCGTGTAAGCCGCTCTGGCCAAACGACCGTAGATATCGATTTCAAGATAGTCTGCGGTCGTGGCAGCTGGGAAGCCCGCGCTGCCGTTGGTGATGGCCACGCTCGTCGAAGTTGGGTTGACGGCAAGCGAATCCGG
>RXJO01000283.1 GCA_003987795.1 Curvibacter sp. | reverse complement strand
TGAACCAGGCGTCGGCCTGCAGGGTGGCGGCCACGATGTTGCGGTGGGTCAGGGTGGCGCCCTTGGACAGGCCGGTGGTGCCGCCGGTGTACTGCAGGAAGGCGATCGAGTCGAGGTTGCTGCTGGCGGGCTGCAGCTTCAGGCCACGCCCTTCGGCCAGGGCCTGGTTGAAGGGCACCACACTGCGGCCTGGCGTCAGCTGGATCTGGTAGGGCGGCACCATCTTGACCAGGTGGCGCACGGCAAAGGTGATCCAGGCACCCTTCAGGCCGCCGAGCAGATCACCCATCGAGGTCATCACCACCTGCTTGATCGGCGTCTTGTCGATCACGGCCTGCAGCGTGTGGGCAAAGTTCTCCAGAATGATGATGGCGGTGGACCCCGAATCCTTGAGCTGGTGCTCCAGCTCGCGCGCGGTGTAGAGCGGGTTCACATTGACGCAGGTGTAGCCGGCACGCAGCACCGCCGCCATGGTCACTGCGAACTGCGGGATGTTGGGCAGCATGATGGCCACCCGGGCGCCGGGCTCAAGCCCGCGCGACTGCAGCCAGGCGCCCAAGGCGGCCGACAGCGTGTCGAGCTCGCCGTAGCTCATCCACACATCCATGCACACCGAAAACGGCTTGTCGGCGAATTTGCGGAACGACTCCTCCAGCAGGTGGGGGACCGAGCGGTACTGCTCGGGGTCAATCGTTTGGGGCACGCCAGCCGGATAGTGCTGCAACCAGATTCTGTCCATCATGTCTCTCCTTGGCGGCTGATTCTGGCTGCGCTGCAGCAAATGTGGCTACCGGGCTTGTCCTAGGGTGGCCCGCATTCGGTCGCTGAGGCGACAGTGAGACGGCCCCACAGGGGCATCCGCGGTCGGGCGCCTGGGCATGCCATCATCGACCCATGACACCCTACCCCCCGAAGTGAGCCGCCGATGATGGCGCGCCTGCAAAGAATGATGCTGGGCTCTGGCCTGCTGCTGATGGCCGGAGCGGCTTGGCTCTGGTGGCCGCAGTCGCCCGGATGGTTGGCCGCCGCGGTGCTGGGGCTGCTGGCCCTCAACCCCCTGGCCTTGGGGCTGGAGTTGCTGATCATGGCGCTGGTCAATCGCCGTGATCCGGCCCCTCGGGCCAGCGGGCGCCAACGCTTGCGTGCCTGGGTGATGGAGGTGCAGGCCTCCAGCCGGGTGTTCGGGCTCTGGCAGCCGTTCCGGGCGGATGCATTCGGTGATCAGTTGCACCCGGGATGCCTCGTCGGGCAGCGGGGTGTGTTGCTGATCCATGGCTATTTCTGCAACCGCGGTGTCTGGACCCCGTGGATGCGGCATCTCACCGAGTCGGGCCGGCCTTTTGTGGCGCTCAGTCTGGAGCCGGCCTTCGGCTCGATCGATGAGCTCGCCGGGCAGGTGGACCACGCCGTGACCGCGCTCACCGAGGCCACGGGGCGGGCGCCTGTCGTCGTGGCCCACAGCATGGGGGGCCTGGTGGTGCGAGCCTGGTGGCGCCACAGTGCGGCCCGGGGCGATGCCCCTCGCGTGCACCACGTGATCACCCTGGGCAGCCCGCACCAGGGCACCTGGCTGGCCCGCTGGGCCCACACCACGAACGGCCGCCAGATGCGCCTGGCCAGCCCCTGGCTGCAGACCCTGGCCGCCGAGGAACCTGCTGAGCGCGCCCAGGCGTTCAGCTGCTTCTATTCGAACTGCGACAACGTGGTCTTCCCGGCCCACACCGCTACCTTGCCGGGCGCTCGGAACCACCTCGTGGCCGGTATCCCCCACGTCGCCCTCGTCACCGACCCCGGCGTGCGCCAGCAGGTGATGGCCTTGATTGAGACGATGGATTGAATGGCAGCGGCTGCTTGACGCAGCCGCTGGCGCGGCTCAGATCACCCCGCGCCGCATTTGATCGAGCTCGATGGATTCGAACAAGGCCTTGAAATTGCCGTTGCCGAAGCCGTCGTCGCCCTTGCGCTGGATGAACTCGAAGAAGATCGGGCCCAGTTGGTTTTCGCTGAAGATCTGCAGCAGCAGCGCATCTTTCTTGCCGTCGATCAGGATCTTGCGCTTGTGCAGCTCCGCCACGTCTTCGCCGTGGCCCGGGATGCGCTTGTCCACCAGTTCGTAATACGTGTCGATGGTGTCGAGCAGCCGCACCTGGTTGGCCTTCAGGCCGTCGACCGTGGCGTACAGGTCGTCCGAGCCCATGGCGATGTGCTGGATGCCTTCGCCGCGGTACATGTCCAGGTATTCCTGGATCTGACCCGGCTTGTCCTTGCCCTCTTCGTTGATCGGGATGCGGATCTTGCCGCAGGGGCTGGTCATGGCCTTGCTCTTCACGCCGGTCACCTGGCCTTCAATGTCGAAGTACTTCACCTCGCGGAAGTTGAACAGGCGCTCATAGAAGTCGGCCCATTCGTGCATGCGGCCCCGGTGCACGTTGTGGGTCAGGTGGTCGATGTAGGTCAGGCCCACGCCATGGGGGGCCAGGGCTTCTTCGGTGCTGAGGCCGGGCAGGGGCTCGAAGTCGACGTCGAAGAAGCCGATGTTGCCGAGGGCGCCGGGCTGGGCGCCGTTCTTGCCGCGCCAACGGTCCACCAGGTAGATCAGGCTGTCGCCGATGCCCTTGATGGCGGGGATGTTGAGCTCGCCCGGGCCCGCCA
>RXJO01000173.1 GCA_003987795.1 Curvibacter sp. | reverse complement strand
GGCTTCGATCTCGTGGGCATTCAGGTTGCCCGACACCATCATGCGCAGGTAGTCGGTGGTGAACTCGATCACATGGTGGTCATGGCCCACCACCGGGAATTTGCTGAAGATGGGCGAGTCGTGCGGCGATTCGACGTCTTTTTCAATCGCCATCAACCCCTCTTTTCGCGCCTTCTGAAGAATTTCATAGAGCATGGTCAGCAGCTCCATGTAGCGCGCCTTGGTGTACTTCGAGCCTTTGAGCGCATCGGGCAGCGCCTTCATGGTGGCCTTGAGCACCTTGGGTTGGTTGTTCACCACGAAGGCGCCCAGGGCGCCGCCAAAGATGGTGATCATCTCGAAAGGCAGGGCATGCAAGATCACGCCGATATTGCCGCCGTGGGCAATGTAGACGCCGAAGATGCAGCCTAGGCAGACGACGTAGCCGATGATGACGAACATGCGGAGTCAGGTGGTTGAGGCTGGGAAGGGCCTATTGATGAAACAACCATCTTGCGACGGTAGTGGCACATGACCTTAAATGTATCGGATTGCGCTCCCTGGAAACGATGCAATAGGCGGGATTTGAAGGGCTTCATCAGCTGTTTGGTGACTGTTCAAGATCAGCTGGAACAGGCACAGTTATGAGCGAGAACCAGCCAACGTCGATTCGAGTAGCGTCTGGGCGGTTCGACTCACCTCGGGAGGTGATTGCGGTGGGCGGACAAGCTGGATTCGTGATGTGCTGCAACAGTCCCTCTACAAGTGAGAATCACGAAGTCATGAACCACGAAGAAAACATCTACGTCACCAAACCCTACCTGCCGCCTCTTGAGGAGTTCATTCCCCATTTGGAGAAGGTTTGGCACAGTGGGCAACTCACCAACAGCGGACCGTTTCACAAGCAGTTCGAGGAGGCCCTGGCAGACTATCTGGGCGTGCCCCATGTGTCTCTGTTTGCCAACGCCACGATAGCGTTGGTGACGGCGTTACAAGCATTGCGTATCACGGGCGAGGTCATCACTACGCCCTACTCTTTCGTTGCCACGGCACACTCCCTTTTGTGGAATGGCATCAAACCGGTGTTTGTCGACATTGACCCGGCTACCCTGAATCTGGATCCAGCCAGGATCGAGGCAGCCATCACCCCTCAAACCACCGCGATCTTGCCGGTCCATTGTTACGGGCATCCCTGTGATATCGATGCGATTGAAAAGATCGCCGACATGTATAACCTTCGAGTCATCTATGATGCGGCTCATGCCTTTGGGGTGAAATGCCACTGTGGCAGTGTGCTCAACCATGGCGATCTGTCGATCCTGAGCTTCCATGCCACCAAGGTGTTCAACACCTTCGAAGGTGGCGCCATCATCTGTCGAGACCTCAAAAGCAAGGAGCGGATCGACTATCTTAAGAACTTTGGATTCGCGAGCGAGACGTCGGTCGTTGCGACAGGTATCAACGGCAAGATGAGCGAATTCAATGCTGCGTTAGGTCTGTTGCAACTGAAGCACATCGACGCAGCTTTGGATCGGCGACGCCTCATTGATCAAGCCTATAGAAACTTTTTTGCGGATATACCTGGTATACGTTGTGTCTCAGGGCGCGACGAGTTGAAAGCCAATTACGCCTATTTCCCCATTCTGGTCGAAGATGGCTTTCCCATGCGTCGGGATGCTTTGCACGATTTATTTCGGCAAAATGGAATTCACGTCCGGCGGTACTTTTACCCCTTGATCAGTGAATTCTCCATGTACCGAGGTTTGCCCTCGGCAACCCCAAGTCTATTGCCTGAGGCTCATTATGCATCGAGCCGGATTCTGTGCCTACCGATCTACCCGGACCTGAATGAGGCGCAACTCTCACGCATCTTCCAAGTCATTCGCCAAGCTGCTATCTGTCTGACCTGATAGATGGAACCCACCCCATTGGGCGCTAGGCCAAATGGGGCTGATAATTATGTCGTTTTGAAATTACGGAGACCCTATGTCAGAAGTCAATGTGCCTCTTGATGAATTGCTTCGCTCGGTTGAGGGTGGGTTGTACAGTTCGCCAAAACTGGACTGGGATGTCCTTAAGTTTCTTGGGTTCTACGTTGTACGAAATCTTCTTTCACCTGCAACTGTCAAAAAGTATCTGGATATTTACAGGTCAGACATGGAATCAGGTGTGCTGAAAAAAAATGATGCTCACTTGACTGAGGTTCAGGTGAAGCCGGGGCATGCTTTGCGAGATGTGATCGCCGAGCCCGAATTTTTAGCGTTGGCTTCTCAGTTTTATGGCGGGCAGGTCGGATCCGACTACGTACGAGTAGTCAAGAAAGATGCGTTCAATCAAGATCCTGTCTTTTTACATCAGGATTCTAGTTACCAAGTGGGATGGCTTGATCGATATTCTCTGTTCATTGCGCTGACTCCTTGTCATTTTGATAATGGTGGTCTGGTCTTGTATCCCGGGACACATCATTTTGGCTACTTGAGCGATGCTGGTGAGATTCGTGATTTTTTGCCTGATGGCTATCCGCGAGTCAAAAGCTCACTTGAACCTGGTGATGTTGTGGTGATGCATTCCTGCACTTGGCATAGTTCGCCAGTCAACATCACCCATGATGATCGTGTTTATTTGGAGGTTCATCTGCAGAACATCGATGATCCCAGCACGGTGATGGAGGTGTGTGGCACGCGCACCTCACCATGGCGACTCACCCTCAAGGGCGATGACCTGTTTGTCAACTCTCGAGTTCAACGTCTCAAGTCGTTGTACAGTGAAAGAGACACTTGGCGTGGCACTCAGACCAAATCCTGATCGAGTTGACTCACCTGCCGCCTGAATAGGAGTCTGAAGACTATGAAAAACATTGCCTACGACGAGAGCCTCGTTCCTCTGGTTCGCGAAAACATGAAAGCTTTTTTGACCAGGGTGGCGGAGAGTCAGCCTCGAGGGGGGCAATTGTTGGAAATTGGACCTCAGGAACGTCAACAAGTACGCGATACATTTCATGGCTGGTCGTACCACTCTTTTGACATTGTGGATACTTATCGGCCTGATTTCGTCGGAGACATCACCCGTCTCAATCCTCAGATTCCTGATCAGACTTTTGATTGCATATTATGCATGGATGTTCTGGAGCACTGTCTACAACCCTTTGATGCCATCATCGAACTGCGCCGGATGCTCAAAGATGGAGGCCTGTTGCTGTTGTCTTCACCCTTGAATTGGCGTATTCATGGTCCAGTGCCTGACTGCTGGCGTTTTACGGAACATGGTTACAAAGTGCTGCTCAAGGATTTTGAAATCATTGAGATTGATATTCTCGAGACCCCTGGTCGAGATTTGTTTCCGGTGCATTACAACGTTGCTGCACGCTGCAATCGGTCTAAGAATATCGACCCGCGTGAACTTAAATTCCGCTTTATCTGATGTCCATTCCTGATCTGGTGTTGGTGGGGAGCGGTGGTGCTGCTGCAGAGATTGTGGGGTACCTGGATGATTTGCGGCGGGCCGGAACGCCAGTCGGACGTGTGGCTGGGTTTTTGGGGCCTTCACGAGAATCGTATGAGCAGCATCGCAATCGATACGGCTACGAGGCCAACTATCTCGGGCATCCCGATACCTACGACTATCCGTCTTGCTATGCTTACGTCGTCGCCTTTGCCCAGCCCGGTCCGAAGCTCGAGTTGCTAAAGCGCCTGTTGCCAATGGGTTTGGAGTTTCCATCCATCATCCATCCAACGGCAATGTTGGCTGGGTCTGCTCGATTAGGTCAAGGCAACATCGTAGGGCCTCACTGTCTGATTGGCCCGGCCTGTCGGATCGGTGATTTCAACCTTCTCACGGCATACAGCTTCATCAGTCATGACTGCGAGTTGGGGTCGTTCAATTTTCTTTCATCCAGTGGTCTGTCCGGGAGCGCATGCTTAGGGGACGCCAACTTTCTCGGCATCCGAGCAACGTTACTGCCGGGTGTCTGCGTCGGAAGTCACAACGTCATTCAAGCAGGCATGATTGTGGACAAAGACTTGGGTGACAGGGAGACGGTTTTCTATAAATTCAAGGAAAAGATTCAAATCATTCAGCCTGAAGGGCATTGAGGCACTGTCTCAATTGCTTTTGAATATGTAATTCACCGTGCCATCGCTGGCGAAGCCGTGCTTTTGATAGAGACTGATCGCCACCGGGTTGTCTGGAAACACCCACAGGATCAGACGATCACCAGTTTTTGCGTCTGCCCTGAATTGCGCAAAAAGATCTTCGCCCACCCGCTGACCACGGAAATTCGGATCCACGAAAAGATACCGGAGATGCAACGTCCTGCCGGTTCGGGTCCGGATCATGAAGCCCCGCAATGCGCCGTTGTCGCTGCGGCTGACCAGGATGTTGTGTGTCGCCACAAGGTCCTCGAGTTCGTGAACACCTGGAACTCGTTCAGCCCAAGGATCGAACGCGATATCAAAGAATTCACGCAGCACGGGCAGGTCAGAAGGGCTTGCCAAAGTGGGTGGGGGGGCCGTAACAGGTGCCCCCGCCACCCTTAGGCTCATGCGCATCAAGCAACGGTGATAGGCCATGCAGGGACGCCAAAGCTGGATCAATTCAGTTTTCTGGTGAGACGACCCGATCCATTCCATGATTTCAGCGCGTCGGCGGTGCCGAATCAGCAATGACTGAAGGTCGGCGATATCTTTGGTCAGGAACTCGATTCGATCAAAGGCGGGTTCGTGTCGCTTGACCAGCAAGCTGTGAGGTGACATCCACACCTGATCATCCTGTCCTAACTGGGCTTGGTAGGCCGCCAGGTCAAGAGCGTATAAGTTACTGTGAGCTACGCCCGGTGCCTGCTTGACCCGATCGTAGTGGTCCAACATCGGGTGTCTCATCTTGTGTGGAATTTCTGGCGTTTCATGCCGACAAATTGCAACTCCGACCGCCGTCAACGGTCATTTGTTGACCTGTCATCCAGCGACTGCTGTCCGAAAGCAAAAAGGCGACCGCTTCGGCGATGTCCGCCACCTCACCCAGCCCCAATGGGTAGCTGCGGCTCATTCTCTCAGCCAGATCACCCTGGCCCAAGATGTTTTCGGTCATCGGGGTTCTGATTGCACCCGGTAACACTGAGTTCACGCGGACTCTGGGAGCAAGCTCCATCGCCAGTGACTTCATCAGCCCGTCCAGACCCGCCTTGCTGGCACCATAGGCAGCCATGCCCTTGGCGCCAAAACCGCTCAGGTTCGAGGAAATGAAGACAATCGATTCGAGGTTCTTGGCGTTGAGTCGAAAGGTGCTCAGACTCTTGCTGATCAGGAGCGCGCTGGTGAGATTGACATGCAGAACCTGCATCCATTTGTTCAAAGTCACGCTCTTGATCGCTTCGATCGGCGCCATGCCTGCGCAATGCACAAGAGCCTGTACCCGAAGGCTTCGACCCTTTAGAAACGTCTCCAATGAGGCCTCCAGCAGGTCCACCTGGGCGAGATCACAGCCCCAGATCTCTGCATCAGGGAAGCGCTCACGCAAGGCGTCAAGCTTGTCCGTTTGGCGTCCGTGCAGAATCAGACGACGCTGTGGGTAAAGGCGCTGTGCGATGCTCAAGCCGATGCCCGAGGTTGCGCCCGTGATCAGGGTGCAAGCGGGGGAGGGGGCAGCGTTTGTCATGGTGGTGTCGAGCATCATTGGGCTGTGAATCCGCCGTCCACGGACATCACCGATCCGGTGATCCAGCGAGCCTGGTCAGACAACAGGAACTGAATGGCGTTGGACACATCCTGAGTAGAGCCCAGTCCGAGCGGGTGCAGGCGCTCCAGCTCCGCCAAGTAGTCCGGTCCCATACGCTGTACCAAGGCGTCCAGCATCTCTGTCTTGATGAAACCTGGGGCGACACAGTTGAAACGCAATCGACGCGGTGCGAACTCGATGGCCAGTGACCGCGCCAGGCCATTGAGGGCTGCCTTGCTCATGGCGTAGGCGGAATTGGCTGCCGAACCGACCAGGCTGTAAACGGATGAAACAAACACCACCGACATTCCAGGGGCATGATGCCTGGCCTTGCAGCAGTGTTTGACCAGATCGAAAGCTGCAAAGGTGTTGACCGCCATCACGCGCTCCAGATCGATCCGGGACAGGGCCTTGAGCGGCAAGGTGTTCGAGAGGCCCGCCACATGGATCAGGCCGCTGAGTCGGCCTTGTGTCTCGATGGCCGCGCTGACCTGCTCCTCCAGGCCCGTGTCCTGGAGGAAGTCGTGCTGGATCAGCGTCGACCGACCCGGAAAGGGCTCCACCAGACTTTGCAGTCCTTCGAGATCGCGGTCCACCAGGATCAGGCGCTGCCCAGCGGCGAGAAGGTCTTGTGCCAGATGGCGTCCGATGCCGGCCGCGGCACCGGTGATCAGGCTCACCCGAGGTTGGACCTCTTTCTCAGACGCCTGCATACCGAGTGTGCAGTTCACCCACGGTACGGCACTGACAGACCTGCTCGGCAGAGAGCGTCACCTTGAAGGCCTCGTCCAGGTAGGCAATGATCGACAACACTGTCAATGAATCCCAGCATTCGAAATCTTCAAGGACATCGTCCACGGACACCTGATCGACTTCCAGCAACTCGGCCATGCGTTCAAGATAGTTTTTCAACTTGGTACTCCTTCAATAAGCAATAAGACAATGGCCCCAACGTGATCACTGCTGCGCCCCAGGTCAGCCCCACGCCAAAGCCAGACAAGCAGCATCGGAGGCTTTGCGCCCGCAGCACCGACGAAAGGTTGTGACAGATGGTCATGGGGATGCTCACCCCACTGGCATTACCGAATGTGCGGACCACATTGGCCGGCACTTTCTCTAAGGGTACGCCGAGACTGGCGGCCAGTTTGTGAAGCATGAACCGGTTGGGTTGATGGAACAGGAAATAGTCCACCTCCGTTTTGGCAATGCGAGCCTGGGCAAGCGTGTCTTCGATCAGTGGCGGCACGGCCCCTTGGACGAAGTTGAAGACACTGTCACCCTTCATGACCAGATGGTCCTGGCTGCGCAGGTTGCCAGAAGCGTCCTCCCGGAGCTCTGACGTCGAGCTTGAGTGCGGCAACCGCGCTCCGCCCGCCGGAATCCACAACGCCAGCGCATCTCGACCGTCCATCCTGATGTCAAACACGGTGGTGCAGGGGTCGTCACGGCGAGCCACTACCGTCACAGACGCTGCATCCCCGATCAAGGGGTTGCTGTTGCGGTCACGCCCTGAGACCTTGCGGCTCAGCGCATCGGCATTGATGACCAGGATCTTGCGGACGTCGGTGCACTGGAGCAGTTGCGCAGCCTGGAAGAGTCCGATGAGGAACCCTGCACAACCCTGATTGATATCGACGCAATAGACATCAGGACCGAAACCAAAACGGGCCTGGATGAGGTTGCTGGTGGGGGGCAGGATGTAGTCCCCGCTCTGCGAGATGTAGAGAATGGCACCGACATCGTTGCGTAGCGACGGGTCATGTTCCAGCAACGTCTTGAGGGCGTCACAGGCCAGGTCGGAAGCGCACACACCTTCACTCACAACACGGCGCTCATGCAGGTCAAAGGTAGCCTTGAGCTTCAGGCTCTGAGCCCGCGTGAAGTTGTATTGGTCGATTTCGTCCTCGAACATTACCCGGCGCTCGGGCACCACGGTACAGATGGACTCGATTCTGATGTGGTCGAAGCAGGCTTTCATGGCGATCTCCGCTCGGGGCCTTGGAAGCAACCCCTGGTGTCATTGTCCTTGCAGTCTCGGTTCGCCAGCGGGTGCGTGAAAGGCGCAAAGCCGCTCTAGTTCTGCCGCTCGAGCCGTCTGGAGCCGTCTTTAGCCTGCATGTCCGGTGTAGCGACCGACAAGCACGGCGAGTGTGTCCACGTTGCGGAAATTCTCCGGGGTGATGTCGGTGCCCTTGATGGCGATTCCGAACTGGCTGTCGAGCTCCTGAACGAGGTGGATGATGTCGAACGAGTCCAGTACCCCGTCTTCGATGAGGTCCAGCCCCTCGTCTTCGGGCAGATCGGGGCGAAGGGTGAGTAGCAGGGTTCGGATCTTGGTTTTCATGGGCTCGGGCTCTGGGGGATCTTTCAGAGACTGCCTGAAAGAATTCTCATCTTGAGTTGCTGACGGTCGATTTTGCCATTGCTGTTCAGTGGGAGGGCCGATTCGCGCAGGTAGCGGGTGGGGAGCATGTACTTGGGCAGTTCTTGCGCAAGCCGGGTGCGGACGGCCCGCTCGTCTAGCTCGGGGAGCGGCTCATAGAACAGCACGATTTCCCGCGCAGCGGTGTCATACACTGCGCAGCAGTTCCTGACGGCCCGAACCTTGTTGATGAGCAGGTGTTCGATCTCACTGAGTTCGATTCGGTAGCCCAGGTGTTTGATCAGGCTGTCCTTGCGTCCTTTGTAGATGATCTCGCCATCCTGATTCAGGAAAACGATGTCGCCGGTGCGGTAGATCAGTTCGGGATAGCGATCGTTCAAGGGGTTCTGCACAAAGGCTTCACGTGTCTTTTCCCACTGGCGGTAGTAGCCCAGCGCCAGTGAACTGCCCCGCACGCACAACTCTCCTTCCTCGCCGGGGGCACAACGTTGGTTGACCTCGTTGAGCAGCAGGACATCGGTGTTGTCACAGGCCCGTCCAATCGGGATCGGTTCGTCGTCACGCAAAGGACGCCTGACGCGATAGAAAGTGCAGTCCAGCGTGATCTCGATTGGGCCGTAAAGGTTGACGAACTCGGTGTGGGGCAAGGCACGTTGCCATTGCTTGAATTGCTGGGTCGGAAACACCTCTCCTGCGAACCAGCAAAGCTTCAGTGCATCTAGCTGGGTCTCCTCCAGCAGTCCCAGATTGGCCATGTTGACCATGATCGAGGGCACCCAGAAGATGAAGCTGACCTCATGCCTTTGCAGCAGTTCGAGGATGCGAACCGGAAAAGGTGCCAAGGTGTCGGGGATCAGCACCAGGGTCGAACCCCGCATCAGCAGCAGGCAGAGTTCAAAGCTGTAGATGTCGAAGATGGCGGGCGAAAGGGACCCTACGCGGTCGAACAGTCCGGCATCGAACTCCAATGCAGTCCAGTCCATGAAATCCAGGAAGCTGCGATGGTTCAGTGCAACACTCTTCGGTACGCCCGTGGAGCCTGAGGTGTTGATCAAGCAATACAGATCGGTGTCAATCAGCCGGGTACGCGCCTTGTCGAGGGCGTTGTGGTCCCCTGCTTGGGGCTCGAGCAGCAGATCTTCGATTCGGGCCACCTCGCAATCGGGGGCGAAGCGCAGGGCTGCTGCCTCGTGACGCGCATCGGTGATCAGCAGGGATGGGCGTACGTTCTCGATCACCGCGCGCAGGCGCTCCTCGGGTGACTTGACATCGAGATTCATGTAGGCGCCACCAGACAGGGAGCACGCGATGTTGCCGACTACACACGCCGTGGTCTTAGGCAGGTAGAACGCAATCACCGGGGTGTCTTGGGAGGCAAAGGTCCTCCGGTAGAGCGCGGCGGCGAGGGCTTTTGCCTGTCGTTCCAGCTCGGCAAATCCGATCACCCGCTCACCGTCGATGATGGCGGGCTTGTCGGGGTGGGCGCGAACGGTGTTTGCAAAATGGTCGACGACGGACTTCTTCATGGGATATCAGTGCTGGGTGCGGTCGGACTCACAAGGTTTGGATGAGCTTCCTGAGTTCTTGCAGGTGGGCCTCAGGAAACACAGCGGGCCGGTTGAGATGTGCCACATCATAGATAAAGGGATACAGTGCCTGGTGGGCGGCCATCAGCAACTCCTTGGCCTGTGGGCGCAGTTCCTTGCCCAATTCGCTCGACTGGAGCATGTGGAGCAGAACCTGGATGATGCCCAGATCGGTCATCAGACGCCCGAGCGAATTGGCTTTGCTGAGGTAGCGCGGAATGGCCCCGAAAATATCGTGGTCATCGAACACGAAGTCATAGGTTCGAATGCTTTCCCCAGTGCGGCGAGACTCTGCTCCGACAACTGATGTGTTATTGCTGGAATGGATGCGGTAATCGCCTAGGGCCTCATTCACAACCCAGGCCTTACCCCGGGTTGCCAGGCGCATGAACAAGTAGAGGTCGATGTACCCCCCCGCCGTCGGACTGCTCTGCAGGTGTCGTTGAACGTGTCGACCGATGCCGCCGACTTCATCGCAGGCCTGACGTCGGACCACAGCAAATGAGGAGATGATCCAATTGCTCACGCACAAGCAGGGCAACACGTCGTGGGCACCCGTAGGCAGGTCGGGACGGTAGACCCCCGTGTCATGCAGACGCTGACCGTTCTCCAGTCGGTTGTACAGGGCGTAGGACATGCTGCATTCAGGGTGCACCATCAGCCCCTGGGGCACCAGGCGATCCAGCAGGTTCGGATACAGGACGTCGTCGTGATTGAGCCACATGACGTACTCAGAACTTGATCGGGTGTACATGTCCTGCAGCGAGCGCAGGGCTCCCAGGTTCTTTTCGTTCTGGGTGAAATCGATCTCCAACCCAAGACCACGCCATTTCTCGATCACCGGCAGGACCGGATTTCCCGGGCTGTCGTCGACCACATAGACCTTGAAATCACGCCAGCTCTGTGCAGCCACTGATTGCAGGCATTGGTCCAGGTACTCAGGTTGGTGATAAGAGGTGATGAGGATGTCGACCGTGGAGTTCATAGTCAGTTCTTTGCACAGAGGTGGGGTCAGTTCAGCCAGTCTTCGACAGCCCATTGCCCAAAACGCAGCGGGTCTGAGCGCAGCAAGCACAGCTTCGGATGGACGCCTGCCAGCTCTTCGGCGTGATCGGAAGAACTCAGCAGCACGGCGCGGGCGGGCGCGAGAAGGGGGCGCAGACGGCTGCGCAGCAGACCCGCGTCGCCTGGGCACAGGAAGTTGTCCGTGGTGCGGAACCTGTCAGGTTCATCGAGCAGTGCCAGCAGAGGTGTCTGTGGCTGGTGCCGTGCCATGGCGGACATCAGAGTCTGCACCCACGGTTGCCCCAGGTCGTGAAACAGCACTCGCTCGGCATCTGCGCGCAAGATGTCCATCAGCCATTCGGCAGGTGTGCCGCTGGAGGCGTCAATCTCGAAGCGGCTGACCTGGGCCGTCTGAGCGTGGCGCAGACTCTCCTGTAGCCGTTGTGCGGTCGATAGATGCTTGATAGCCGGACCGACGATCAGCCAGCGCAGGCGCTTGGCATGGGGGCGGACCCATCGAACCTGGCGTCGGTATTCTGGCAGGCCTGGTTGGCTCAGACTCAATTGGGGATGATAGTTCGGATCATTCGCCAGGGCCTGCAGAGGCAGTGCCGCAGACACCGGAGGGATATCAAGTACAGAGCCTGATGTGGCAGAGGTTTCCGGGTGAAGCAGAACCACCGCGTGGGGGGTCCAGATCAGTAGCTTGTCAGCTCCCTTCAGACGTAGTCCAAGTTCGATCCAGGCGTATGCTTCGGGCAGTTCCTCATTCAGCAATGACCGACCCTCAAGTGCGGATCGTTTGACTAGCACGACCGCTCCATGGGACGCCAGGGCGCTTTGCTCGCACACGGCTCGCTCGTGTCGGCCCGGTTCCTCCAGTGGCAGATCTGTGAAAGCTGGGCCGGCGTGTCCGTTCATGCCCCCAACCCGGTAGCCCTCGATGACTCGGGAGGTGGCCGGATTGACCAGGCGGGGGGCCACTGCGCCCACCTCAGGGCGATGCGCAAGCCCCAGAAGATGCTCCAGCCAGTCAGCCTGGATCAGATGGGTGCGCACGTCCATGCACAGCAGGTACTCGGCCTTGCACTGCTCCAGCGCCAGATTCAGGGCCTGCGATCGGCTCATTCCGTGCGCATTGAGCCGTTGCACGCGCCCCTGCCAGAAGGTGTCGAGGGCCAGGTTGTCGAGGTACCTGGCCTCGTCGGGATCCTCGCAACCCAGATCCAACAGAAGGATTGGCGTGCGGTCGTCGGGGCACAGTTGCTTCCAACTGGTCAGCAGGGGTTGCAGGTACTGGCGGTCGTGGCGAACCGCGATCAGCGTGATGATGTCGCATGACGACGGCGCCGCATACCTCACCTGATGTGTATGCGGACTCAGCCCGGGCAAGATGGTCGCTGTCAGTCCGTGCCTGCTCAAGTGCTGAGCAAGCGCTGTCCTTTCAGCCTCGGGGGGCTCGTGGCGGCTAGCCTCGCTTGGGTAAATCCACAACAGCTCGCGCAGGTGGCCAAGGGCATTGGGGCCGATGCGGTCGTTTAGTCGCAGTGCCAGCTCATAAGCCCTCGCACCCGCCTGGGCACTGAGACCACCCGACTCCAGCAGGGCCTGTTTTTGGACAAACACTGCGCGTCCGATGTAGGCGCTGGAGCGCAGCAGGTCCAGGTTGAAGTCAGGCTTGAAGTGCGGTTCGGGCGAGTGGCCGGCTTGTTGAACCGCGTCGTCTCCATAGACCAGACGCCAGGTAGGTTGTGCATTGATCTGATCCGCCAGCACTTGCAGGGACTGCGGTTCCGCCAGGATCGTGCCCGCGGGCAGCAGGCCCAGCCAGTCGCCCGGCGAGGCCTCCGCCAGAGCCTGCAGCGCGATGGGTGCCGAACTGGCTTCGCGCAGGCACAGCCACTGCAGCCGTGGGTTGGCGGCGATGGCACTCGGCGCATCGACCGTGCTCAGGACGGTCAGGATCCACTCCGGATAAAGCTGGGCGTCCAGGCTGGTCAGCAAGGCCTGCACGGCGTCCTGTTCGTCGGGCGTGCAGCTCAGCAGCAGATGGAAACGGGGCTTGTGCTGCCATTCCACCATCATGCGTTCGGCCAGTGCCTGGGCCGTGAACTCGTTGAGCGCGTGGGCCTGACGCCACTGCGTGAAGGCCAGGTCGGCGGCGCTGGGCTGGTAGACCGCGGGTTGAGGGGCGGGCTCGGTCAGGGGCAGCGCCTGGCTGTCGCGGATGAACTGCTGCAGCTTGACCCAGAACTGATCCTCGAGACGTTGGTAAGTCGCCTGCATCTGGCCTACCGTACGGCGGGCATAGTCGATTTCTTCGGGCGAGTCGCCGAAAGCCATGCCTTCCCGGCCAAGCTCCAGCGAGTTGATGGCCTGTCCATTGAAGAAGGGGGAGTGCAGGGTCACGGCCGGACAACCACACAACACAGCCTCTAGCGCGATGGCGGTGGATTCGAAGCAATACAGCATCTCGCTGCGTCGCATCAGGGCGGCGAGCTCGCTGCGGCTGGCGGGCCAGGTGGCCGTGATGACGGTGCCGTGCGCCAGCTCCGGGTGTTCCTTGAGCGCGTTCAGATGTCGCCCTGGATAGACCAGGATGCCCTGGCGCTGTGCGTCCAGCGGGTTGTCGCGGTTATTGAAGAGGTGGGTGTCGACCGAGGGAAAGAACAGCACATTCTCTTTGGGCGCATGGGCCGGCAGGATGTTCTGACCATACGCGTAGATCAATTCGGTCTCTGCAAAGGTCTTGTCGCCCCCGATCAGGCCAGGTACGTTGAGCACGTACCGCACCACCGATTTGGCACGGCGCGGGTTTCCGCTGACGATTTCGGGATAGACCACGATGGGCTCGCGCCCCGCCTGCAGGTGCCGTCGCACCACCTCCTCGGTGACCGTCGGCGTGTTCAGTTCCGGGTTCACTTCGGAGGTGAACACATAGGCTTCCTCGCCCAGGCGGTTGAGCACATGGCAGAGCATGTGCATCACCCGGATACCGGCTGAGGAGCGGCGATAGGGCGGTGTCTCGATGTAATACGGGCGGCGCAGCGATTCGTACAGTTGGGGCATGGTCAGTCCTGGGCGAGGGGCTGGTCTGGGTGGGCAGTGCCCGCAATCGCCTGGCTCAAAGGAGTCCAGACATCCAGACCGAGCTCCTGGCGGGCGCGGTCGATGGCCGGCACATAGCAGGAGCGGAGGGGGTTGTCGACGGGCTGGCGTGCCAGCGTGACGGCTTGATCCGGGCTGAGCTGCCTGTTGACCGCGTGGGCCAGTTGCTCGATGGTGATGGCCTGGTCCGAGCCCACGTTGTAGGCGCGGCCATGGGCGCCATGCATCAGCATTTGCAGCAACCAGACGGCCAGGTCGGCCCCATAAAGGTAGCTGCGCAGCGGCGTACCGTCGCCCTGCACCCGTACTCCTTGGCCAGCCAGGCCGTCCCGGATGAAGTTGCCGATGGCAAAGTGTCCATGCAGATCCAGACCGGCCCCCACGAAGGCGAAGCAGCGTGCCACCGGGATGCACAGGCCGTGGGTCTGGCCGAAGTGCTGGCTCCAGAGTTCGGCTGTGGCCTTGGCCTCGCCGTAGGGGTCAGGCTGCTCCAGGCTGCGTTGCAGCGGAGTGCTTTCGGCGGTGTGGCTCGCGCTGCGCGCGGCGGGGCCGTAGACCGCCCCCGAACTGACAAACAGCGCACGCTTCACGCCCTGCGCCAGGGCCTGCTCCAGGGTGTTGCGTGTGCCCAGCAGCACATCATCCATGATGGCCAAGGGGCGGGTGTGGGCCTGGGCGTGGGTGTCCGTTGCCGCGTGGATCAGCCAGTCTGCCGGGCGTGGGTCGGTGAAGTGGCGCGCGTCGCCCGTGATGAATTCGATCCACGGCCGACTCGCCAGGAAGGGCGCAGCGGTCCTGAAACGCTGTGGATCTCGCGACAGCAGGCGCACTTGGAATCGATGGCCGCGCTGCTGCAGAAGGTCCAGCAGACTGAGCAACCAATAGCCAAAAAAGCCCGTGCCCCCCGTGATGAACAAGGTCTTGCCGTCCAAGGCGGAAGCATCCAGGTGTGGCAGCAGCTGGGTCAACCGCCCCTGGATGGCGGGCAGGTGGGGGGCGGGGTAGGAAGGGCTCACGGGGTCCCGAGGCGGGCGTCAGAGGCCTCGGTCGTAGATGGCCTGGCGCAGCGCTTCGTGCTGGGCGTAGGGGCTGTCCACGTCGTCGATGGTCAATGCCGAGTCGCGCGAGACCGGACGGGTCAGCTTGAGCCCGTTCATGGTCTCGCGGCAAGAGAGCTGGCCTTTTTGCAGCGGGATGGCAAGGTAGAAGTCCTCGTCATTGCCTGGGTGTTTGAACTCGTAGCCTGCCGGCAGGTCGCGCTTGACGTAGACCCCGCGCACCAGGCCATCGAGGTACTCGGTTTCCTTTTTCTTGGGCAGGCGCTTGGACTGGCCTGAACCACCGCACATGGCCACCGCCTTGTGGTAAGCCTTGAACCAGGCGTCGATCTGGTGCGGCAGCGAGCAGTAGGGCGAGACCGGGATGCCGCCTTCCTCGATGTCGATGTGGCGTTCCCAGGTGCGCGCACCTTTGGCGTAGGACAGCAGCATGGACGAGGTCCAGTCGGTGTACTCGTGGGTCGAGAAACCGATCACATTCTTGGGGTAGAGCTTTTTGAGGTAGTCGATCTGGTTGATCTCCAGCTCATCGTCCTCGCTGGGGTAGAGCGACACGCAGTGGTTGATGGCCAGCGGGATGTTGCGGTTGGCAAAGAAGGTCACCATGTCATCGATGTCCTTCTGGCTGGAGCCACCGGTAGACACGATCACGGGCTTCTTGGTTTCTGCGATGCGTTCGATCAGGAACCAGTCATTGATGTCCGAGCTCGCGATCTTGATCAGGGGCAGGTCGAGTTCCTCGCACAGATCGACCGAGCGTTCGTCAAACGCCGTGGCCATCGGGATGCAGCCACGCTCCTTGATGGTGCGGGTGAGGGTCCGGTACTCGGCCTTGCTGAGCTTGGTGACCTCGGTCTTCTTGATGTAGCGGATGTCTTCGCGGCCACGGAAATCCTTGTGGATGAAATGGTCCACCTCGCGGAACTGCAGCTTGATCGCCGCACGCACATTGTTGAAGCGCACCACCTGGGAGAAGTCATGCACGATCTTCAGCCCGCGGTCCAGTCGGCCCCAATGGTTGTTGGCCAATTCGAGGATGAACAGGTTCTCGAAGATGCTGTTGGGGTTGTTTTGTGAAGACATGGAGGACTCCGTCAAAAAAGGGGCGCAACAGACTTTTGCACGCCCGCAGGGGCGGGCAAATCACATGACGTCAATGCGCTGACTGGTGTCAATCATCGCAGCAATGGCGGAGGCCGATGCGAGGAACAGCGTGGAATATAGGGATCAGTTTTCTGCGACTCAGCCATCTGCGCTGTCGCGCCGGGCTCAACCTTGGCGCACCGAGCTCAATTCCGTTCGCACAGCGGCGAGTTCCTCGGCCGGCAGGAACGGAAACATGTCGTCCAGCTCGGGGGTCGCAAATCCACCCTCGGGGAGCGCGCGAGATTTGATTCGGGGCTCGAAGCCGGGTTCCGGGTCCACGGTCACGGCCAGCAACTGAGGGCCATCTTGCTGCAAGGCGGCATCCAGAGCCGGCAGGTCTGTGGTTTGGCGCACGTCGACCGTGCGCAGCCCGAAGGCCGTGGCCAATCGGGCGAAGTCCGGAAACGCTACGCCCGAGGCCGGGGTGGCCCCCACGATGCGACCGAAGAAGTTGTCATGGGTCAGGCGGATCGAGAGGTAGCCGCCGTTGTCGATGACCACCACCAGCACGTTGAGCCCCAGGCTTCTGAGGCTTTGCAGCTCTTGCAGGTTCATCTGTAGGCTGCCGTCTCCGGCGAAACAGACCACCCGGCGGTGCGGTGCGGCAATGGCTGCGCCCAAGGCTGCAGGCAGGTCGAAGCCCATCGAGGCCGAGCCCGAGTTGCTGAAGAGTCGCTGGCCCTTTTTGAGGGGGGCCAATTGGAACGGGAGGATGCAGGCGGAGGCATTGCCGCAGACCAGGATGTCGTCTTCACGGAGTTGCGCGCAGACCCGTTCGACGAGGCCATAGGGGTGAATGGCGTCGCCCCGGTGAGCCGGAGCCTTCTGTCCGTAGCGACGCCCGATGGCCTGGCAGGCGTTCACCCAGGGGGCATAGCTGGGCAGACCGGTCTGGCAGCGCTCATGCAAGGCTTGCACAAACGCACCTGCGTCCGCCGTGATCTTGAGAGCGGCCTGGACCAAGGGCTTGCTCAGCTCCGCCGGGTCCACGTCGACCTGCACCACGTAGGCGTTCTTGGCGAAGCTGTCCCAGTTGTAGCTGACCTGACGGATGTTCAGGCGCGAGCCGATCACGATCACCAGATCGGCCGCCTGCAGACAGAAATTCCCAGGGCGCGTACCGATGGTGCCGGGGCGGCCGGCAAACAGGGGGTGATCGCTGGCGATCAGGTCATGCGTCCAGGCCGTGGCGACCGGAATGCCGTGGGCCTCGGCAAAGGCCAGCAGGTCCTGCTCGGCCTGGGCCAGTCGCACGCCTGTGCCGGCCAGAATCAGTGGCCGCTGGGCCTGGGCCAGGCGCTGGGCGATCTGCTCGCAGTCGGCTTGCAAGGTCGCCGGTTTCAGGGGCGCTGTGAAGACCGGGGCCGGGATTGGGCCGCATTCGGACGACTGCACATCGAGCGGGATGTCCAGCCAGACCGGACCAGGGCGGCCACCCACGGCAGTGGCCAGGGCCAGCGGCAGCAGCGTCATCAGGGCTTCAGGGCTGCCCACCCCTTCGGCCAGCTTGGTGACGGGGCGGGCCATTTGCAGCACCGGGCCCTCCTGGTCGCCAAGTTGGCGCAGGCCGGGGACCGGGGTGTAGTCCAGGCAGGTGGCACGCTTGACCTGGCCGCTGATGACCAGCATGGGGATCGAGTCGGTGTAGGCGCCAAAGACACCGTTGAGTGCATTGATGCCGCCAGGGCCGGTGGTGACCATGACCACTGCCGGTTTGCCCGCAATGCGGGCATAGCCCTCGGCTGCCATGGCGCAGGCCTGCTCGTGATGCAGATAGGTGCATTGCAGGCCGGGGTGGGAACCCAGGGCCTGATTGAGGTACATGGCGCCACCGCCCGTGACGGCAAAGACTTGGGTGATGCCCTGCTGGACCAGCCAGTCGGCAATGCGTTCGGAAAGATTCATGTCGGTTGACTCAGAAAATGCAGGCGTTGTCGGGCTCCAGGCTGCAGGTCATCCAGGGCCGAGGCGACCTGCTGCGGGTCGATGGCCACGCAGACCAGGATGGCCGCGTCCGGATGGCGCTGCAGGCCCAGGACGGGCGGCAGAATGGGCAGGCCGTCGAGTTGCAGACCTTGCTTGTTGGGGTCATTGTCGAGGAACGCCACCAGTCGATCCCGTGGCAACTGTCCCTGACCCAGCAGGCGCTGGGCCCAGGAACCCGCTCCCCAGGCGAGCACCGGGCCCTGTGGCGGCAGTGGCGGCCGGGGGATGCGGGTGGCTTTTTCCCCGCAGGCCTGCAGGTAGCGCTGAACCGCCTCCACGGTGGATGGCTGCTCGGGCAAGGTGGGCGCCTGGCCCCGAGCTGCCACCACAGCCAAGGCCGGGTATCGCCCGCCATCGGGCAAGGTCAGGCTCACAGCTTCGGCGCTTTGCAGTGCCAGACCCGCACCGGCCATCAGACGGCCCAGTGCTTGGGCGCTGAAGTGATTGATGTGCTCACTGTCGAAGTAGTAGTAGGGTGGTCGTTCGTCGCAGGCGTAACCAGCTGGGTGGGGCACTTCGATGTAGATCCTGCCCTCGGGTGTCAGCAACCGGGTCAGTTCGGGCAGGCTGCCCAGATCACGCAGATGCTCCACCACATGTGAGAGCACGATCAGGTCGTAGCGCTCGCCAGCACAGAGGGTGCCAGCCTCATGGATCAGACCCTCGTGCATTCGAAGGCCCCGGGATCGCGCCGTCTGCACCGCGCCCGGATCCGGGTCCAGGCCTTTGATCTGGCTCAGGCCCCGCGCCTGCAGCACGGCCAACAGGCCCCCCGCGCCGCAACCCAGGTCCAGCACCCGAGCCTGCTGACCCGGCAGACAGGCCTGCAGGCGATCGGCCAATTGCTCGATGCGCTCCTGGTCAGCCCGATGCTGGCCGGCGCCGGTACCGGTTGGGCCACCGTACTTGGCGCAGCGCTGGTAGTAGAGATCGTAGGCGGATTGCGGGGCCGGCGTCTCGGCAAACACCAGGTCGCAGTCGTCGCAGGCCATCAGCCGGTAGCCATCGGGAAGGGGAGAGCCTGATGGCTGGGGCAGAGACAGGGTCTTGAGCGCCCGGGCCTCGGTGCTGCCGCAGACGGGGCAGGGGCGCACGCAGGGCCCATCTGGGCTGGCGGTGCCTGTTCCGGCCGGGCTCGGAGGGCTGTTCTCGGGGTGCATGGCCTGGCGATCAGAAGTTGAGGCCGAGAACCTGTCTCAGGTGGCCCACCATGTAGTCGAGCTGGGCGCGGCTCAAGCCCGGCCAGACGCCGATCCAGAAGGTGTCATTCATGATCTGGTCGGCGGTCTTCAGCGAGCCCACGATGCGATATTGCCTGTCCTGCATGTAGGGCTGATGGATCAGGTTGCCGGCAAACAGCAGACGCGTGCCGATGCGGTGCTCGTCCAGGTATTGCAGCAGGTACTGGCGGTTCAGACCGGCCTCGGGGCGGAGGGTGATCGGAAAACCGAACCATGACGGGTCGCTTCCTGGGGTGGCTTCGGGCAGCACCAGCAGGTCGGCGCAATCCTTCAGTTGCTCGCTCAGGTAGGCGAAGTTGTCCTTGCGCGCCTGCACAAAGCCCTCCAGCCGATCCAGCTGGGCCAGTCCGCAGGCCGCCTGCATGTCGGTGATCTTGAGGTTGTAGCCCAGGTGGCTGTAGGTGTATTTGTGGTCGTAGCCGGCCGGCAGGCTGCCAAGCTGCCAGTCGAAGCGTTTGCCACAGGTGTTGTCGCAACCGGGCTTGCACCAGCAGTCGCGGCCCCAGTCACGGAAGGATTCTGCGATCTGGCGCAGTTCCGGATCACTGGTCAGCACGGCGCCGCCTTCGCCCATGGTGATGTGATGGGCGGGGTAGAACGACAGCGTCGCCAAGTGCCCGAAGGTGCCGACCTTGCGCCCCTTCCAGGTCGAGCCCAGGGCGTCGCAGCAGTCTTCCACCAGCCACAGACCGTGGGCCTTGGCAAAGGCACAGACCGCATCCAGATCAAAGGGATTGCCCAGGGTGTGGGCGATCATGATGGCCTTGGTGCGGGGCGACAGAGCCGCCTCCAGTTGCGACACGTCGATGTTGTAGGTGGGCAGCACAGCGTCGACAAACACCGGCACCGCGCCGTTCTGGATGATGGGGTTGACCGTGGTCGGAAAGCCGGCGGCCACGGTGATCACCTCATCGCCGGGGCGGATGGCCCGAATGCCCAGGCGCGGCGAGGTCAGGGTGGAGAAGGCCACCAGATTGGCTGAGGAGCCCGAGTTGACGGTCAGCGCGTGCTTGACCCCGACAAAGTCAGCCAGGCGTTTCTCGAAGGCGTCGTTAAAGCGGCCTGTGGTCAGCCAGGCATCGAGCGCGGCGTCGATCATGGCGTTCTTCTCGGCATCGCCGACCACCTTGCCCGAGGGCGGGATGGCGTCGATGCCAGGGCGCCAGGGCTGGGCCGCAGCGGTGGTGCGGGCTGGGCGCACGATGATCTCGAGCGCCTGACCGGCCAGATCGGGCAGGTTCAGTTGGACTTGCCCATCGGCAGCGGCGGTCAGTTGGTGTCGGGTCAGGCTCATGCGGCGCTTTCGAATTCGGAGATCTGGGCCAGGGTGAGCTGGCGCATGTCGGCCCCGGCCTGCCAGGCGCGGTGCCAGTCCAGGGTGTGTTGCAAAGCCGTCTCGGCACGCCAGCGGGGCAGCCAGCCCAGGCGGCTGTGTGCCTTGCTGCAGTCAAGCTTCAGGGTGTGGGCTTCGTGGGGCTGGGGCTGGGTCTCGAGCTGCCAGCGCGCATCCGGGCCCCAGCGGCGAGCGAGTTCTTAGACCACCCAGCCCACGGTGCGGGCATCGGATTCGTGAGGGCCGAAGTTCCAGCCCTCGGCCCAGGCCAGGCCTTGCTGGTGCAGGCGCTGTGCCAGGATCAGATAGCCGCTCAGGGGCTCCAGCACATGCTGCCAGGGGCGGATCGCACCCGGTTGGCGCAGCGTGACAGGCCGCCGCGCGGAGAAAGCCGCGAGCACGTCAGGCACCAGACGCGTGGGGGTCCAGTCGCCTCCGCCGATCACATTGCCGGCGCGCGCACTCGCCACAGGCACCGAGGCGGCGTTCAGGAAGGAGCGCCTGTAGGACGACACGACCAGTTCCGTGCACCCCTTGCTGGCCGAGTAGGGATCATGCCCCCCCATGGGGTCGGTCTCTCGATAGCCCCAGACCCATTCCTGGTTCTCATAGCATTTGTCGCTGCTGATGGCGACGACGGCCCCCACATTAGGTGTGCGCCGCACGGCCTCCAGCAAGTTGGCGGTGCCCATCACATTGGTCGCGAAGGTGTCCAGCGGTTGATCATACGAAAGGGGCACCAGGGCTTGCGCGGCGAGGTGAAGCACCACGTCCGGTCTGGCCTCGGCCATGGCCCGGCTCAGGGCGTCCAGGTCGCGGATGTCCCCGAAGCTGGAGTGCATGCCCTGGGCCACCGAGCCGACTTCGAACAGGTTGACGGGGGTGGTTGGCGGCAGTGAGAAACCCCACACCTCGGCCCCCATGGCCTGCAGCCAAAGGCTCAGCCAGCCCCCCTTGAAGCCGGTGTGTCCGGTCAGGAAGACGCGCTTGCCGCCCCAAAAGCCGGCGTCTACCATTTTTTCCACGGTGCCGCTCCGCTGGCCCAGAGTTCTTCGAGGTAGGTCTTGTCGCGCAGGGTGTCCATCGGGCGCCAGAAACCGGTGTGCTGGTAGGCCGCGAGTTGCTGCTGGCTCACCAGCGCGTTCACGGGCTTGTCCTCCCAGATGGTGTCGTCGCCTTCGATCAGGTCCAGCACCTGGGGGGACAGCACGAAAAAGCCGCCGTTGATCAGGTTGCCATCGCCCAAGGGCTTTTCGGTGAAGGCCTGCACCTGCCCGTCAGCGATCTCAAGGGTGCCGAAACGGCCCGGCGGGGCTACCGCAGCGACCGTGGCCAGTTTGCCGTGGCTGCGGTGAAAGGCGATCTCGGCACCGATGTCGATGTCGGACACCCCATCACCGTAGGTCATGCAGAAAAAGGGTTCATGTTCGACATAGCGCCGGATGCGCTGGATCCGTCCGCCGGTCTGGGTGGTGTCGCCTGTGTCTACCAGCGTCACCCGCCAGGGTTCGGCATGGTGCTCGTGGATCTCCATCTGGTTGGTCGTCATGTCAAAGGTGACGTCCGAGGTGTGCAGGAAGTAGTTGGCGAAGTACTCCTTGATCACATATCCCATGTACCCACAACAGATCACGAAATCATGGATGCCGTGGCTGGAATACATCTTCATGATGTGCCACAGAATGGGTTTGCCGCCAATGCTGATCATCGGCTTGGGGCGGTTTCCGGTTTCCTCGCTGATGCGGGTTCCCAAGCCGCCGGCCAGGATGACTGCTTTCATGTCGGATGCTCCAGGCAGATGGAAATTGATCTGCACGGCTTCAACCGTGCCTTGATCAATTCTAGGGGCCCTGTCCGTCATTCAGCCCGAATGGAAGGGCTGATTTCCGGCGCAAATGAATCAATCGAAGATGGCGGAGAACCACTTGTCCGTGTTCTTGGACAGGTAGAAGTGGTCACTGACCCACCGATTCAACTGCTGGCCCATCTGATGGCGAAGGGCTTCGTCATCGATCAGGCGCCGAACCGATTCGATCCACGCCTCTTTTTCGTTGGGGACACGCAGCACCGGTGGGTTCTCGGTGCGGAAGGGGTAGACGTCCGAGCACACCACGGGCCAGCCCATGGCCCCGTATTCGAGCAGGCGCAGGTTGCTCTTGCAGCGGTTGAACGGGTTGTCTTCCAGCGGGGCAATGGCGATGTCAAGGTCAAGCGAGGCGAGTTTGGCGGGGTAGTCCACGTACGAGACGAAGGGGTGGTACTCCTTGATGTAAGGGCGCAGGCTGTCGGGGCACATGCCCATGAAGATCCAGTCGACTTCGTCTTTGAAACGGGCAACCACCTCGCCAATCATCTCCAGATCGCCAAGATGCTGGGCCGCGCCAGCCCAGCCCACGCGCAGGCGTTTGCGTGGTGCTGGCGTCTTGTAGAACTGCCCCCAGACACGGTCGTCCAGGCAGTTGGGCATCACGCGCACGTCCCGGCAATGATCGCCGTAGACCTCGACCAGGGGCTGGGTGGAGACGATCACCCGGTCACACAGGCTCATGGCCTCGCGCATGCGCACGTAGCCTTCGCGCTGATGGTAGTTGTGCAGGTGGTGTTTCTGCGGCAGGTCGTGGAACAGGTCGTCGACGGTCTGGATGGTGAACAGGTTCGGGTTGGTCTTGCGATAGGCCCGCAGCAGTTGCAGGTGGGCATCACCGATCGAATGCTGCACGATCATGCGATCCGGGTCGGCGCGCGTGATCTCGAGCGCCGTCGGAGTGCGGTACAGGCTGTGGGTGACAGGGAACACAATGCAAGATTGCGCCAGGCCGGCGTGTTGCAGGGCGTTCAGCGGTTCGACCACGCGGTACTGGCCCGAGCCGCTTGAAATGGGGAAGGCCATGGCGCGCGGCCGGTCCTTGCGAGAGCTCATCCAGTCGACCACCAGATCGGCTTCGACGTCGTAGGGGTTCTGCAGCGAGAGGTGGCGGTTGTAGCTTCGGTCGTGGGCAATCTGCTGCACCCACCGGGTCAGGAAGGACTGCTTTTCACGCAGCGCCGCCGATTTGATCTCGTACGAGCGGCCGGCCTCACGGCCCAGGGCCTCCACGGTCTTGCCTCCCTGGTGCAGCACGCTGCTCACCGGGGTCCAGATGTGCCGGCGTCCGGCCTGGCTGGCGCGGATGCAGAAATCGTGCACCGTGGTGAAGGTGTGGCAATCGCCGGTGTCGAAGCCGCCGAGTTGCTGCCACAGCGCACGTTCCAGCAGGAAGAAATGGCCGGCCACGGTGGAGACGTCTTGCGAAGTCTGCAGCCGCGAGAAGACGCCTTGTTCATCCAGCAGTCGGCGCTCGCCGTTGTAGCAGGCCGCCCAATCCCCGATGCCCAGCGTCATCGGACCGCTCTGCAAGGTGGGCTTGTCACCCACTTGCAGCACCAGCCGCGGAGCCACGCAACCCACATCGGCTTGATCCAGGTAGGCGGTCAGGCTGCTCAGCCAGGGGCGCTGGATGGCTTCGGTGTCGTCGTCGGCGAACAGAAGCACGTCGCCCGTGGCCGCGGCCGCCCCGGTGTTGAGCGCGAGGCCGTGCTGATAAGGACCGACCGGTGTGCACACGACGCGCAGCGGGGTCGTCAGGGTGACGGAGGTCGCTGCATGGTGTGCCGCAGCCTCATGTTCGGGCTGGGTGACCAGGATGATCTCGTGCAACTCCGGCTCCGCATAGCTCTGCAAGGAGCCCAACAGGCAGCGCAGGTAGCCGAGTTGGTACCCGGTCGGGATGATCACCGAGACCCGTCGTGGGCGAGCGCCCTGGTATTCGATTTGCCGGCAGCCCGCAGTCTTCTGCGCCTGCACGCGGGCCGGCAAGGACTGTTGGTCCAAATGGACTTGCAATTGCTGCAGCTCCGCCAATTCGCGCGCTGGCGAGACCAGGCCGTCGCTCTTGAGAAGCACCGTGTCGACATGGCGGATGCTGTGCTTGTCCCGCGACAGTTCCAGCGCCAGGCCATAGAGGCGGTCAAAATCCGGCACGGCCCCTTGCTGCCGCCAATCCGCGGTGCGCACGGCCACCGCCGAGCCCAGGTAATTGATGCTGCGCAGCCACTCGATGTTCAGGTCGGGTTTGAAATGCGGTGTCTCCAGGCCATTGGACGCGGTGAAGGCTTCGTCGGCATAGACCAGCCGCGCTTGAGGGTGCTTGGCCGCCAGGGCGAACTCGACCAGCGCCTGCGCTGTCAGCACGGTGCCTGACTCCATCAGCAGGAGCCACTCGGGCAGCGCACCTGAAAAGGGCGACTGTGACGTGGGCAAGGCATGCCAGACGCACTGCGGGCCCAGTTCCGAGGGGTCGATCGGGCAGTCGAAGCCTGCGAGGATGTGCAACTGACGGGCTTGATAGAGGTTCTGCTCCAGGCTGTCCAGGGTCTGGGCCAGGCCATCCAGGTCGCCTTCGCGGACGTAGACATAGACGGCCAGGGCCGGCAGGTCACCTCGGGCCACATGCTCCCCATAGATCTCGCCGTCGATCTCCCGCAAGGTGCTGCGCTTGTTCCAGGTCTGGAATTGCTGTTGCAGGCGGCTGTACTTGGCCTGATCCGCATGCGAGGCCAGGTCTTTGCTTTCAATCACGAGTTCGCCCATCAGCGCGACCGATTCATTCGACCAGGCGGATTCGAAGGGCAGGTCCTTGAGCGCCTGCTGGGTGGCTTCGATGAACTGGTCCAATTCAGCGGCGCTGTCACTGAAATTGGCGAGGTACTGTGTCTGGTAGTGCGGGAGTTCGTTGCGTGCCTTGAGCAACTCGGCCGGGTCCTCGCCCCAGGCGGTGGCCAGACTCAGCCACGGGGAGGCAGCAGGCAGAGCGAGGGTTCGATCGTTCTGGATGTAGACCACCGGGCAGCCGCACAGCAAGGCTTCGGTGCTGATGACGCCTGCTTCGTAGCAGTAGATCATGCGGGCCGAGCGAAGGGCCTTGGCCCGATCTTCGGCCTTGGCGTAGGCACCGGAGGTGGCGCCCAGGTTGACCAGTTCGGCGTGGCCCTCTTGCAGAGTGCCCCCGGCTTTCAGGTACTTGTCCGCATAGACCAGTGCAGGGCCTTCGCCTCGTGCAGTCGCTGGGCTGAACACCGTGGCATCGACCCAGGGGAGTGCCAGAGGCAGGCTGATGCTGGGCGCATTTTCGCCTTGGGCGAATTCGATCCGCCCTTTGCCCAACTGCGGCTTTTCACCGGCATGGATTTCGGGGGTGTAGGCCAGCGTCCAATGGGCTTGCTGACGCAGGACCTTGTCGATGGCGAGGTGGATCCAGACGGGCTTCTTGCCCGCTTTGTAGTGGGCAGCCCGTTGTTCCAGCGAGAGCTGGGGGGTCCACAAATGGCCATTGAGGGTCCTGGCACCCCACAAAAAGGCTTCGAAACCCCGATTGTTCAGCTCGTGACACAACTGGTGAAGTTGCCGGATGTGTATCTGGTTGCCGTCGTAATCAGCCGTAGCGATGTAGTAAGGGTGCTTTTCGGCGGCGTTGCGTGAAGTTCCGTGCGCGTGCATGTCGGGTGAACACTTTCTGCTGGAGCCCATGTGCAGCCTGGGCAAGAAGTTCCTGGAGGCAACCGGCTGACATCCGTGAGGCCGTGAGCCGGCCCTGAGGTGGCCGGGCAATGCTCGCAGCTTCAATGGCTGAGTTTAAGCTTGCTCGGATCACCTTCGGTGAGGGTCGTGGCGCATGGTGTTCTGAAGTGGGCTGGCGGATCCTTCGGACCCAGGTCTCAATCACCCGGAGGGTGATTGAGATTCAGCCCTTCAGCAGCGACAGAACCTGTTGCGGCAACTGGTTGGCCTGGGCGATCATGGCGGTGCCAGCCTGTTGCAGGATCTGGGCGCGGCTCAGGTTCGAGGTTTCCGTTGCGAAGTCGGCATCCATGATGCGGCCCTTGGCGGCGGTCTGGTTCTCGACGGCGCTTTGCAGGAAGGTGATGGTGTTCTGGAAGCGGCTCTGAGCGGCACCCAGCTGGGCGCGGCTGTCGTTGATGGTCTGCAGCGCCTTGTCGATCGCATCGATGTTGGCAGCGTTGGAGCTGTTGCTGCCGGCGGCCGTGGTGAGCGCGCTGGTGGTCCCCCCGAAGACGGCGGACACGTTGCCAGCCTGGTCAAGGTTGAGGGTGCCCGAGGCCACCGTGATGGTCTGACCCGAGTTGGCGCCGACCTGGAAGTCGTAGCTGGCAGTCGTCGTCAGGATCGAGGTGCCGTTGAACTGAACGGCGCTGATCGTGCGGCCGATTTCCGAGGCCAGCTGGGTGTATTCCTGGTTCAGCGAGGCGACGTCGGAAGAGGTGTTGGTCGAGTTGGTGG
>RXJO01000218.1 GCA_003987795.1 Curvibacter sp. | reverse complement strand
CGTTCTGCTCTTGCAGGGTCTCAAAGCGGCGACCCTTGAGGGCTGTGGCCTGGGTGTGCTGAATCGCGTTCTCTACCGTGCCTTTACGGTTGGCTTCGCGCGCTTGGATTGCGGTGCCCTCAGTCCACGTCAGTCGTCTGATCGGTGCAAAGATCTGCGCTTGTTGCGTGCTGTAATCTAAAAGTTGACCTTCACGCCCACAAACCTCACATGAACGCTCCACAGGTCCTTGCTAGCCTGGCCGAACAAGCTATTCTCCAAGCGCGGAATGATCATTCGAAGGTTAAGGGAAATGTGCCCGAGGTTGAGGAAGTTGCTCGACTCGTGCTGCAACTGCCCGCTGAGCTGCGGAGCCACTGGGGACCGCATCTGAAACAAGGAGAGATGGTGATTTCAGGTGTCTTTTGCCACAAGACGCCGCAAGCCAAGCACCTGTCGGGTGTGACACATTGTGAGCAGTCTCCTGAATTGGGTGACCTGCTGCTCTGCGTTGAACAGATCGTCGGAAAGAAACAGCGTAGTTCGAGCGCGTTGCTGCTGCAGGCCAAAATGGGCCAAAAGGTTGGTGGAACGGGACAGTTCGGGGTGGGGACTGGGAGCGAGGCCGTACAACGATATTTGTACGCGAACTGGCCAAGCTTTTCATTAACTGGCCTGCCCGGTTCGAGTCCTCAATTCGATATTGCTCCTCCTGTGGCGGGCCAATGCCCAGGGTCCCGGTATGCATGCATTGAATCGAGCCCTGCGCCAAATGAGTCGGGATGGTGGATCGAGGAGAGGCAAGCGACAGCTGTGACCCCTTACTCTGGCACCTTTCCGGCCGCAGTAGGATTGGGGGAAGCACTTACGAGGATGGTCAATGGTAGTCTCGGTGCCCCCTTGGAAGATTGTGTCAATTTGACCAACCTTGAATGGAAACGACTGGTAGGGCATCTGTTTAACGTGGCTGTGCGACGAGATGCTCGGGACAAGAACCCACCAGATGTTTCGGGGGTAAGCGGTTATAAGCCACCGCACCACGCGGTGGCCTGTCTGATGAAGTGGCAAGGCCAAGAGTTTTTGGCGGAAGATCCGTTCGAGTTCCTTTTGCAAAAGCGCACTCCCTGGAAACTCTTTCGGAGTCTTCTTGAAGACGGGATGTATTACCCGTGGCCGCCATACTGGCAACCACCCACCTCAGAGTTGGTTTTGGACAAGGATCAACGAGGCTTAGGGATTATTCGCGTGACGTTGATTGACCCAGAATGGAGCGAGGAAGCGGACCGACCCAAAGAGCTCTAAAAATCACTGAGTGGCTGGTCAGGTGGCTATCTTGAGTCGGCTGTAGGCCCGCCGTAAACCTGAATCTCAATACATGCGCTCACAGAGGTGCTGTGATCCCCGACATCCGGGTCCTTGCCAGTGGCATGGAGCGATGGCGGTGCCACAGGTACTTGGATTTCGGCAGTCGTGGACCCGGCAACCTCGCGTGTTCGAGGTCATGTGTTTGACATCGTCAAGCTTGAAGGAATGAAACGTGAGCCATGGGATGAACGCCCCCACCTTTAACGGCATCTATGTGCCAAAGTGGGATCGCTGATCAACCACTTGAACGTGAGCGTCTGCCCACGCACAAGGCCAGTCGGATTGCAGAGTTACTGCCCCACAGGTGGGCTGGTGTACGCAAAGGCTGAATTCAAGAGAGAAATTGAAGTGGACTCATGTCCGCGCTGATTGGCGTGGACATGAATACGCTATGGCCGGGGCTCTGGATAGAGGACTTGGCCGGTTGCTTACGTCCGGTCCACCTGGAGTAGAGACGGGAGTGGCGACAGGCTACACGCTGCCGCGCAGCTTTTTCACCCCCTTCACCCGCTCTTCCAGATCTGCCTTCACATAGATCGCCGTGGTGGTGATCGACTTGTGACCCAGCACAGTCTGTACGAGGGCAAGATCTCGATCGGTCTCCTTGAGCAAATGGTGTGCGAAGGTGTGGCGAAGCCAGTGAGTTGATGCCCTCCTGAAGGTCCCCCGCTTATCAGTCACGCTCTCACCCGCCATCTCCGAGCAGTCGCTGAAGAAATCCTTCAGGATCTGATAGATCGACTGCACCGACAGCGCTCCGTTCTTGTTGACGGTGAACTTGGGCACCCCCCTGGCATCCATGGGAAGGAGGTCCGGTGCATCCGACGCTCTCCGCCTTGCTAGCTGCTTGTCTTGCGCCAAGATCCAACGGTCATCGAGCACGCCGAGCAGAGGCTGTTCGTTGTCGGGAATGGACTTGAACTGAAGCATCTTGCGCTGTTCCATGAGCGCCTTTCGGTCCTTCATGTGCTCGCGCAAGGCCTCCACCACGTCGTCGTGGAGCGGCACAAAGCGCTGTCGATTGCCCTTGCCCACGACCTCGATGCACATGTCATTGGTCAGCCTGCCATCGATTCGCACGGGCTGTACCTGCCCCCAGGTCGCCTTGCTAGCTTCCTCTCGACGCAATCCCCCCATCTCCAACAACAGCAGGATCGCCCGTAGGCGCCGTTTGGCCGGGGTGTCGGGCATCTTGTCGAAGGTCCGGGCGATCACCTCCCGGTCTTGATCCGTGAACGAGCGCCTCACATCCATGGACAATTCATCGGTTCGCTTGCCGATGAGTTTTCGGGCGGGATTGAGGGTGGTGT
>RXJO01000403.1 GCA_003987795.1 Curvibacter sp. | reverse complement strand
GAGCGAAGACCTGCCGCTGATCCCGGGCCAGGTGTTGAGCGCGGGCGAGCGCGGCAGTGCCCCCGGGGCCATCGACGATGCCCGGCCCGATCGTTGGGGTGAGCGCATCATCCGCTTCGTGGATCGCCCGGCGCGCCTGTCCATTCTTGAGATGCTGCTGTTTGCTGGCGATGACCGTTTTGGTGCGCTGGGTGTGTCGGTCTCTGCACAGCACTACATCCCTCGCCACTTGGGCCCTTATCCCCGACTGCGTGATCTTGCGCAGTTGAGCGCTGCCGTCGAAGACGTGCAGGCCCAGGCCCCGTTGACACCCGACATCCAGCGCCTGGTGCAACCCGGCGTCACCTTGGGGGGCGCCCAGCCCAAAGCCTTGCTGCAGACCGATGCCGGGCCCTGTGTCATCAAGTTCAGTGAGCTGGGCGATGTGCTCGATACTCCGCTGATCGAACACGCCAGCATGACCTTGGCGGCGCAGGCCGGCATCCGCGTGGCCCGCACCGGTGTCTTGCCACTGCCGCCGCGCCATGGCCGGGCCCGCCATGCGCTGACCATCGAGCGCTTTGATCGCGCCGGCCCATATCGACTGCACTGCCTGTCGGCCCGCACGTTGCTGCGGGCCGCCGGCCTGCATGAAAGCTATGGCGCCCTCGCCACCGTGCTGCTGCGCCTGGGCCACCCCGAGCGCCAGGCCGCCCAGCGCGAAGAGTTGTTCAAGCGCATGGTCTTCAACATCCTGATGGACAACACCGACGACCATGAGCGCAACCACAGCGTGTGCCTGTTGCTCGACGGCTACTACGACCTGAGCCCAGCCTACGACGTGCTGCCCACCCTGCAGAACCTGGGCTACCAGGCTCTGGCCGTGGGCCGAGCGGGCGCCGAATCCAGCCTGGACAACGCCCTGAGCGGCTTGAGTGAATTCGGCCTCAAGCGACCCCGGGCGATCGAGCTGGTGCGAGACGTGGCCCGCGTGGTCGATCGCTGGGTACCGCACTTTGTGGCGCATGGCGTGTGCGCCACCGACATGGAAGCCCTGGCGGCCAGCATCGACCGGCCTGCGCTGAAGCTGCAGCGGCTGGCCTTTTGCTGATGCGCCCCTGATCCGGGGCTGCTCACCCGGATCGCCCTTTTTCCCAAGTCACGACCGGTGCGTGTGGTCAGGCCCGCTGGCCGGGTTTTGCCGCGCCCGAACCGGCGTGATAGCGGGGTGCGTGTCCGCGCCTTCCGCAGCACCTCCAAGCCCCTGGTACTAACCCTAGGTTTTTCTTGCGCGAAACCGATAACGCCCCAAAGGGCCTGCGCCGCACACTGCCTGCAACGGATCGAACGGCCTGTCTTCTCAGGTCAGCCCGATCCCCTGTGTGAACTTGCCAGGACCTTCATGACCTCCTCTTATCCCCAACTCGCCCTGCATGTGGCCGGGCAATGGCTGCCCCGGGCCTCGGGCGGTGAACGCCCCGTGATCAACCCTGCCACCGGCGAGGTGCTGGGCTTGCTGCCCCTGGCCGGCCCGGCCGAGCTGAACGCGGCCGCCGAGGCCGCCGAGCGCGGCTTCAAGCAGTGGCGCCACACGCTGGCACAAGAGCGCTACGCCATCGTGCGCCGCACTGCCGACCTGCTGCGTGAGCGCACCCGCACCATCGCCGAGGTGCTGACGCTGGAGCAGGGCAAGCCTCTGAGCGAATCGCTGCGCGAAGTAGGCCTGTGTGCCGACATCCTCGACTTCCAGGCCGAAGAGGCCAAGCGCCTGTACGGCCGCATCGTGCCGCCCCGTGTGCCCGGCATCCTGAGCCAGTCGGTGATCCGCCAGCCCATCGGCCCGGTGGCCGCCTTCACGCCCTGGAACTTTCCGGCCAACCTGCCTTCGCGCAAGCTGGGCAGCTCCCTGGCTGCCGGCTGCAGCGTGGTCATCAAGCCCGCTGAAGAAACCCCCGCCACCTGCATGCTGATCGTGCAGGCCTTTCTCGATGCCGGCGTGCCGCCCGAGGCCATCAACATGGTCTGCGGCGACCCGGCCCAGGTGTCCGAGCTGCTGATCGCCCACCCGGCCATCCAGAAAGCCTCGCTGACCGGCTCGGTGGCGGTGGGCAAGCTGCTGGGGCGGCAGTGCGCCGAGCGGGTCAAGCGCTTCACGGGCGAGCTGGGCGGGCATGCCCCGGTCATCGTCTGCCCCGACGCCGATCTGCCGTTTGCACTGAAAAACTCGCTGGCCGCCAAGTTCCGCAATGCCGGCCAGGTGTGCGCCTCGCCCATCCGTTTTTACGTGCACCGCAGCCTGTATGCCGACTGGGCCGAGCGCTTCAGCGCGGCGGCCCGGGCCTTGCGCCTGGGGTCCGGCCTGGATCCGGCCACCCAGATGGGCCCCTTGAGCCATGCCCGCCGCCTGGACGACATGGAGCGCTTTGTCAGCGATGCACTCGACCAGGGCAGTGAGCTGCTGTGCGGCGGCCATCGCGTGCCAGGGCCGGGCTTCTTCTTCGAGCCCACCGTGCTGGCCCACGCCCCCGACACCGCCCTGGTACAGCAGCAAGAGCCCTTTGGCCCCATCGCGGTGCTGCAGCCCTATGACGAACTGGACGAGGCGATTGCCCGCGCCAACGCGCTGCCCTACGGCCTGGGCGCCTATGCCTTCACCCGCGACCTGCATACCGCGCACCGCCTGGGCCAGGAGATCGAGGCCG
>RXJO01000303.1 GCA_003987795.1 Curvibacter sp. | reverse complement strand
TGCCCATGGCACCGCCGGTCACCAAAATCACTTTGTTTTCTACGCGTTTCATGTTGTCTCCTTGGTTGGTTTTTTAAAAAATGCGCATTTACTGGAATACGAAACCCTCGTAGCCCTTGTTTTGCACTGCAGACAGCTCTTGCCGGTAAGCGCCGAGGCCGGCCATGTAGAAATACACGGTGTTGGTTTTGCCCGGGATGTTGGCGCCAAAAATCCAGGAGTCGGCCTTGGGGAACAGCGTCATGTGGGCGATGTCGTGGCAGGTTTTGGTCCAACCGGCTTCGGCCTCGGTGGTGGCTTCCACGGTTTTCAGATCCTTGGCGTTCACATCCTTGATCAGCGCGGCAATCCACTCGACCTGGCTCTCAATCGACGGCGGCAGGTTGGTGAACGGGCCGTTGGGGCCCAGCACCATGAACATGTTGGGGAAGTTGGCATTGGCCACGCCCATGTAGCTGCTGGGGCCCGATTTCCATTGCTCTTGAATCGTCAGGCCATTGCGGCCACGGATGTCGATCTTGGTGTAGTTGCCATCCACCGCATCAAAGCCGGTGGCAAAAATCAGCATGTCCAGTTCGTGCTCCACGCCATCGGTGGTTTTCACGCCCTTGGGGGTGATTTCGACAATCGGGTTGGCCTTGACATCGACCAGATCGACATTGGGCCGGTTGTAGGTGGCGTAGTAGCCGCTGTCGCACAAAGGGCGCTTGGCGTACAGGTCTTGCGGCATGAGCTTGCGCGCCGTCTCGGGGTCCTTGACGATTTCGGCAATCTTGCCGCGGATGAAGTCTTGCGCCGCCTTGTTGGCGCGCTCATCGGTGGCGATGTCGCAGAAGGTTTCGAACATGAAGCGGAAACCGCCGCCGTTGTCCCAGGCTTTCTGGAACACGGCCTGGCGCTCTTCTTCCGACACGCTCATGGCCGAGACGGTGCTTTCCTTGAAGCCAAAGGCCACCACCGAGCCCTTCACCTGCTCCCAGATCTCGTCGTAGTTCTTCTTCACCTCTGCCACGTATTCGGGCGTGACCGGGCCGTTGCCCACGGGCACGCTGTACTGGGGCGAGCGTTGGAACACCGTCAGATGGCCCACCTTGGGCGCAATCGCGGTGATGACCTGGGTGCCGGTGGAGCCCGTGCCAATCACGCCCACGCGCTTGCCGTCGTATTGCACGCCTTCGGGCCAGTTGCCGGTGTGCAGCCACTCGCCCTGGAAGGTGTCCAGGCCCTTGATCTTGGGGACGTTGGTGGCCGACAGCAGGCCCAGCGCGGTCACCAGGAATTTGGCGGTGTAGGCCTCGCCGGTGTCGGTTTTCACTTCCCACAGGTTGGTGGTTTCGTTGAAGTGCGCGGCCGTGACGCCGGTGTTCAGCTGAATGTCGGGGCGCAGGTTGTAGCGGTCGGCCACATGCTCCAGATACGACAGGATTTGCGGCTGCGTCACATAGCGCGTGGTGATGTGCATCTCCTGCAGCAGCTCTTTATCCCACGAATAGCAGTAAACAAAGGTCTCGGTGTCCGACAGCGCGCCGGGGTAGCGGTTCCAGTACCAGGTGCCGCCCACGCCGCCGGCCTTGTCGAAGACGCGCACTTTCAGGCCCTGCTCGTCGCGCAGCTTTTTCAGCATGTACATGCCGCCAAAGCCGGCGCCGATGACGATTGCGTCCAGATGTTTGGTGTTTTTCATGGTGAGTCTCTCTAAGTTGCGGCCACAGCTGCGCCTGGCGGCGACGTAGTGGCCTGCGTTGTTGCAATGAGGAAAATTTCCCCAAGGCTCCTCGGCCTCGGGGTCTTGGCTAACTGGAGCTCAGGCGCCCTTGAACCACTGGGCAATGCGCCGCAGCTCGTCGTCGGCCTCGGGGGCGCGACCCGCCAGGAACGGGAAGACGTGCTGCATGCCGTCCACCACCGATAGCGTGACGTTCACGCCCGCCGCCTTGGCGATGCGCTCCAGGTCTTGCGCGTTGTCCAGCAGGGTTTCGGCACTGCCGGCGTTGATGTACAGGCGCGGAAAGCCCGTGTAGTCGGCCTTCAGCGGATTGGCCAGCGGGTCGGTGCGTGAGCCCTTCTCGCCCAGGAACATGCCCGACATGCCCTCCAGAACGGCCTTGCTGACCAGGGCGTCGGTGGCCGCGTTGGTCTGCAGCGTCTTGCCGACATGCTCCATGTCGAGCCAGGGCGAAAAGGCAATCACCGCGCCCGGCAGCGCCACGCCGTCCTGGCGCAGCTTCAGCACCGTGGAGATGGCCAGGTTGCCGCCCGCCGAGTCGCCGCTGGTGACGATGTCGGCTGCTTTGAAGCCACGCGCCAGCAGTTCTTTGTAGACAGCCGTCGAATCCTCGATCTGGGCCGGATACGGATGCTCGGGCGCCCGGCGGTAGTCGATCACCACCGCGGTCGCGCCCAGATGCTTGGCCAGGTGACCGGCCAGCTTGCGATGGCTGGCGGCCGAGCCCACGGCAAAGCCGCCGCCGTGCGTGTACAGGATGACCTTCTTGGTGTCTGCGCCATGGGGCAGGGCCCAGATGGCTTCCACGCCGGCGAGCACGTCCGACTTGTAGGTCACGCCTTCAGGCTCGAGCGTGGGTTGATGCCACTCGTCGAACAGGCTGCGCAGGTCGGCGAGGGTCATCGCGGGGTTGGCGGCCATGCGGTCTGACCAGGAC
>RXJO01000432.1 GCA_003987795.1 Curvibacter sp. | reverse complement strand
CGTCCCATGGTGCTCACCATTTCAGACATCACTTGCCCACCTTCCTGGGCTGCCTCAGCGTTATGCCGGGCCACACGAGCCGCCTCTTCAGAGTGCCCTGCGGTCTGAGAGACAGTAGCCGCAATCTGCTCCATGGCAGAGGCCGACTGCTCCAGGTTGGCGGCGGCTTGCTCAGTGCGAGCCGAAAGGTCGAGAGAGCCTGTGGCGACCTCGGTACTCGAGTGAACGATTTGATCGCTCGAATGACGGACCTCTATGACCATCTCACGCAAAGACTTCTGCATCTTGCTCAACTCCAACATCAACTGGGCGGCTTCATCGCGTCCCCAGGGAGAGGGCGAGGTGGTCAGGTCCCCGTCGGTCATGGCATTGAGGTGACGTCGGGTCTCTTTGAGGCCCCCGTTCATGACCTTGTAAAAACTCAGGAAGAGATAGCCCGCGATCAGGATGGAAAGCCCCAGGATGCTGATGTCTACCTCGATGAGACGAACCCACTCATCTCGCAAATCGTCGACGTAAATCCCTGAGCCCACCACCCAGCCCCAAGGCGTGAACGCCTGTACATAGCTGACCTTGTCCACAGGCTTATCTTTTCCGGGCTTTGGCCACTGATAGTCAACAAAGCCCGCCCCCTTGTTCTTCGCTATCGCCGCAAAGGCCGTGAACATGGCAAAACCGTTGGGGTCTTTCATTCCAGCGCCATCCTGGCCATTGAGCTCCGGTTTGACGGGATGCATCACGATCCGCGCATCGAAATCATTGATCCAGAAGTACTCCTTGTCGTCATATCGCAAACTGGCGATCTGCTTCCTGGCAAATGCCTGCGCAGCTTCGCGACTCATGCGCCCCGCCTGCTCTTCAGCACCAATGGACTGCAGAACGCCGATGGCAATCTCCACGTGCTGTCGCGTTGCTGCCTTGCGCGCTTCAACCGCATTGGTGTTCTGGGTGTGGAGTTGCCAAAGAAGCAAGCTGACCAGAGGGATCAGAAAGGCTAAGGAAATGATGCTAGCTTTGGCCGCAAAGCCCAGTTGCCGAAACAGTCGCACGCCCGGCGCCCACAAACCGTGGTGGGCAAAGAAGCCGGAGAAAGTCTGACGCGTGACTGGATCGACTACAGAATGTGGAGGCAACGACGTTGTTAAGGCATATCCTCGTTGCTGGCTCGGGCGGTGGCTCATCATTCAGTAACCTTTACAAATCCTTACAGATCACAACTGTAATCTGAGATTATTGATGGGCGAAGCTTGCCGTGCGTAAGTGGGACGCAAATGACACACCTCGCCATTGCAGTACAAATCTTGAATTCTTTATGACTGCACCATGTACGCCAACTGTATGAACTCGTCCAGAGCCATAGAAAATTGGAATGGAAGATCAACAATTGATGCGCCCCTCACCTGCTTAGGCGCATATGAAGTACCCCCGGATCCCCGAAAGCCATGAGCGATTCCCAAACGATGCCAAATGAAGCTGAAGCAACTGGATTGCCTCAGCCAGGCATGGTCACGCGCGTTTTTGCCCCAGTGCTGATAGATGAAGAGCCACAAGAGTCCAATCAGGCGAACAAGCCCAAGCGCCGCCGTGGTCGACCACCAGGATCCGCCACTCGGGTCGTGCATGCGCACGTGACGGCCGATGAGTTTGCCGTGCTGCGTGCGGTGGCCCAAGGGGTGGACATCGCTGCCGCGGCTCGTCAGTACCTACTCTGGCCAGGCCGGGTGCCTGAACGCCCCACTTTGCTCAAAATTTACAGCGACTTGTTGCGTCGCGTGGAGGCCGGAGCTCAGGCATTGCCAGAGAACAAGCTCGCCCGGCGCATGGTGCGAGACCTTCTCAGCCATCAAACCGTGGTGCTCGACGGCATCACCTCTTCTGACCGGGACGCAAATGCTGCTTATGCGGCTACTGCGACTACATCCAGTCCTAGGTCGAGTCAGACAACGACCACCTCATCCTCGATCTCGGTCCAAGACTCCGGGGCAGCTGGCACAACGCCAATCGGCCTTGACCCCGCGACGAACATGGCAGCGTCAACAGCCGCCGCTCAATCTCATGGCACCACCAGAAAACTCAACCTTCCCACATTGGAGGAGTTCGCAGCCCAGTTCGACGAGGACATGTACAGCGAAGCGGAATTGCTGGAGTTGTACGAGGAGGAGTACCTCAAAACTCAAACCGAGCTTGTCGCGCCACCAACCGCATCTGCGCAGAACGCACAAGCCGACTCCCTGACCATTTGCCAGAGTCCAGCTCAGTCCCCCTTCTCCCCTACCAGGACTGCATCGACCTCAGCGCTTGACGCTGTCTCAACAGCCGACCAGCCAATCGAGTCTCCCGGTGCTTTGGCGACGAAGTCACTTGCAGCTCGAATCGAGATTCAACTCAAGGCAATCAACTGGCTCGATGAACGCTTGGGAAGTCGCCCCACCAGAGAGCACCATGTTGATCAGTGGGTGCGGCTCAATGAAACGCAGCGCCAAGCCTTGCGTGAGGCCGGCGTCATCAGCCTCGGTGACCTGGTGGACTGGATGTCTCTTCAGGGGGAGCGCTGGGTCGACAAAGTTCCAGGGTATGGATTGACCTTGCCCCTGTTCCGTGTAGTTCTTAGCCCAACGATTACGCGGCCTTTTTACGCTGTGCCTCGTACCAGCGTTGCTCGAACTGCATCGGGCTG
>RXJO01000122.1 GCA_003987795.1 Curvibacter sp. | reverse complement strand
GCACAGCATCACCAGCGTGCTGGTCTGCGAACCTGATGATGTCCTGGTGGGCATCGTGCACATCGGCGACCTGATGCGCGCCAAGGTCATCTGAGAAAGCCTGTTGTGAACCTTTCTGCCCCCGCCCTCTCCCCCTTGAGCCCCGCCCTGCGTTTCGATCCGGAGCTGCTGCTGGCCGCCCAGGGCATCCGGGTGGCTTTCTTCGACGTCGATGGCGTGCTGACCGATGGCGGCCTTTATTTCAGCGAGGCTGGCGAGACGCTCAAACGTTTCAGCACCCTGGATGGTCACGGCCTCAAGCTGCTGCCCCGTGCCGGCATCACCCCGGTGGTCATCACCGGCCGGGATTCGCAGCCGCTGCGCCGTCGTCTGCAGGCTTTGGGCATCACCCATGTGCATTACGGCACCGAAGACAAGCGGCCGGCGGCCGAGCAGACCCTGCAAGCCTTGGGGCTGGACTGGTCGCAGGCTGCCGCCATCGGTGACGACTGGCCCGATCTGCCTGTGCTGCGCCGTTGCGCCTTCGCGGCTGCGCCGGCCAACGCCCACCCGGAAGCCCTGGCCTGCGCCCGCTATGTCACCCGCCTGCGCGGCGGCGAAGGCGCCGGGCGCGAGTTCTGCGATCTGCTGCTCGTGGCCAGCGGCCGCTATGCCAGCCTGCTTCAGGACGCGGCCTCATGAGCAGTGCTGCCCTGCCACCGCGCAAGCCGGCGCTGGGCCTGTTGCGCCTGCTGCTGGATCACCTGTCCATCTACCTCCCGGTCATGCTCATGGGCGTGCTGGCCCTCGGCACCTATTGGCTGGTGCGGACCACCCCGGTGTTCACCCCGGCCGGCCCTGCGCAGGCCCCGCGTCACGAGCCTGACTATTTCATGCGTGACTTTGCGGTCAAGACCTTCGACCCTCAGGGGCGTCTCAAGAGCGAGGTACGAGGGACCGAGGCGCGCCATTACCCGGACACCGACACGCTCGAGATCGACCAGGTCCATCTGCGCTCCTACAGCGCTGCAGGGCAGGTCACGGTGGCCACCGCCAAGCGAGCCTTGAGCAACAGCGACAGCACCGAGGTGCAGTTGTTCGGCAACGCTGTGGTGGTGCGCGAACCCTTCACCGATGCCAGCGGGCGGGTGGCACCTCGCATGGAGTTCCGCAGCGAATTCCTGCATGCCTTCACCGACACCGAGCAGGTGCGCAGCCACCTGCCGGTGGTCTTGATCCGTGGCGATGACCGTTTCACCGGCGATGCCATGGACTTCGACAATCTGGCCCGGACCCTCGAATTGCGGGGGCATGTGAAGGGCACCCTGGTGCCGGGTGTCGGCGTCAAGCCCCGTCGCTGATGCGGGGGATGTCATGAGCTCCCAGCCGCGCCCCCTGGTGTTCATCACCGGTGCCTCCAGTGGCATCGGCCAGGCCCTGGCCTGGCGCTTCTACCAAGCCGGCTGGCGCCTCGCTCTGGTGGCACGCCGCCACGCCGAGATGCAGGCCTGGGCCGAACAGCAAGGCCTGAGCTCTGACCGCTATGCCATCTACCCGGCCGATGTGTCGGTGACCGACGACATCGTCGAGGCAGGTCAGGCCTGCCTGCAGCAACAGGGGCTGCCCGATGTGGTGGTGGCCAATGCCGGCATCAGCGTGGGGGTGGACACCGCTGAGCGCGATGACCTGGCGGTGCTGGCCCGCATCTTCGCCACCAACAACATCGGTCTGGCCGCCACCTTCCATCCCTTCATCGCGGGCATGGTGCAGCGGCGGGCCGGCACCCTGGTCGGCATTGGCAGCGTGGCCGGCATCCGTGGCCTGCCCGGGCATGGTGGGTATTGCGCCAGCAAGGCCGGCGTGATCAGCTATTGCGAGAGCCTGCGTGGCGAGATGCGCCCCTTCGGTGTGAAGGTGGTCACGATCTGCCCGGGTTATGTCGACACCCCGCTGACCCGCCAGAATCGATATGGCATGCCGTTTCTCATGAGCCCGGAAGCGTTTGCGGAAGCGGCCTACCGGGCCATCGTCGCCGGCGTGCGCTACCGCGTCATCCCGTGGCAGATGGGGTGGGTGGCCGCGGTCTTGCGCGCATTGCCCCATGCCTGGTTCGATCGCCTGTTGGTGGGGCGCCCTCGCAAGCATCGGCAATCGTCCCAGGCCTGAGCCTCGGCGGTCAGCCCGCTGCGCTCGGATAAGTGGTGCGGGCGCTTCGTTGGCGGCCCACCCAAAAGAAAAAGGCTCCCGAGGGAGCCTTTTGCCTGCCTGGTTGAACGCCCAGGTGCGTACGGTCAAAAAACCGATCAGTAGCTGTTGCCGCCGCCGTAGCCGCCGCCGCCACCACCGCCGTAGCCGCCACGGCCACCGCCGTTGCCGCCACGCGGGCCGGCGCCGTAGGGGCTGCGGAAACCGCCTTCGCCACCACCGCCACCGCTGCGGCCACCGCCGAAGCCGCCGCCACCGCTGCGGCCGCCACCACCGTAGCCACCGCCGCCGCCGCCACCGAAGCCGCCACCGCTACGCGGGGGGCGGGGTTCCATCGGGCGGGCTTCATTGACCACCACGCTGCGACCACCGAGGGATTGACCGTTCATGCCGTTGATGGCGGATTGTGCTTCGGCGTCGCTCGCCATTTC
>RXJO01000398.1 GCA_003987795.1 Curvibacter sp. | reverse complement strand
ACCGTGATGCGCACCTCAGGATTCAGGTGCTCTCGGAGGTGGTAAAGGCCCTTCACGTTTTTCAGCCCCGCCCAGATGGCCACCTGGCTTGCGGGGACGCAATCGTTGAGCCACATGACCAAGCGCGTGTTGCGCACGATCTGCGGACCGAGCCGTGGAGGCGGCGGCTGCTTGGCCAACTCGGCCGCACGCTTGAGAGACTCCCCCACCACGTAGAACAACATGACCGAGGTCATCTCCCCCATTGCACCGTTCTTGGCGCCCTGGTTGGTGCAGAAAAGCGTCGGTACATCAGGACCGCAGGCCACCAGGTCACGAACAGCTAGCCAAGCCTCGATCGCGCGGACGGCATTGTCGGGGAGCACCATGCGACGGCGTTGGTTTGGCCCGGGTCCATCGAGTTGCAATGCAGCCATGCGCTGTCGGCCAGCAACCTGGTCGAACAGGATCGAGGACACACTCAGTTGCCGCGCCTCCATCGGAGTCAAAGCAAGCTCTGTCAGGCACAGCAACAGTGCATGGTTTCTCACATCCACCGGATCATCGGATTGCGGCTTTTCCAAAACCCGCTGCAGATGGGCCCAGACTGCCGGCGTCATGATGGCGCCCTTGTGGTCCTCTTTGGGAGGTTGGTCCACCTCCTCCAAGGCTTTGGCCGGGTTGCTGGCAATCCAGCCCTGGTGTTTCGCGTAATCGTAGATGCGCTCCAGCAGCCGCCAGTAGCGGCGCCGAGTGATATCGCTGACATTGGCGCCTACTTTTCTTGACGTGGGGCCAGACTGGAGAAACCTCACCACATCGACATTCGTCACCTCGTGCCAAGCGATCGGCTCTTGTTGCGCACCGTTGCCGCCAGTTTTAAGGTAATGAAGCCATGTGCTCCAGAAGTATCGATACGAGGGCTCCCCTTTCAAACCAATGGGATCACGGTCAGAGGCGGAACTGTGCTCAAGCCAGAGATCTATAAGCACCGTATCTCCAGGCAACGGCAACACAGCAGCATGTTCAGTCATGAATCATCCCCGAAAATTTACCTCCAGGGATTGGTAACCAAGGTTAGAGGAGAGCCCCTAGAGGTCTTGTAATATAAATCAATACTTTGCAAACTTGGGTCGATTTCTCACTCCGATCGACTGCATCAATAGCACCCGCATGATCCTGAGCCCTGACGCCTGTATGGGTCTACTCCAATCACGCAACTATCAGCAATCGCCGGACAAGAAAAAACCCAGCTCAGGGCTGGGCTGGGCTGGGCTGGGCTGGGCTTTTTGAACTGTCACAAGTAGGAAGAACCGCGAACTCACCCCGCAGGAGACGGATCACGCCAAATGACGAGATCACCTCCGCCGAGGTCGATCATTTGATCAAGAATTGCTCGCGATCCAAGTCCTTAATCCAAGTGGGGGGCTTACCACGGCCAGTCCAGGTAGCACCCGTCGCAGGGTCACGATACTTTGGTGCCACAGTGCCACCCTTGGAGGCGTTGCTGCGAGGACGTTGAGTCTGAAACACGTCGTCAGAGGTCAGACCAAAGTCGGCCACCAACTGACGGACCTGAGCAACTGCAGCCGCAACTTCTACCTTGCGGGCTTCTTGAATTTTGGCTTCCAGAGCATCGCGCTGGGCTATGAGATCCTTGTAACTGAGCATGAAATTTCCTTTAGGGTATAAGTTGCTTACATCAGAATTAAACTGGCATTTACCGAATGCAGCAGCAAGAATTGCTGAATTTGGAGTCTGCACCTACTACTTCCAAGACCAAGCACCGAAAAACCTACGCCTCGCTTCTATTTCACTGACCACGGACGATTATATCGGAAAAATTTGGAACGCAATACAACCAATGTATTCGGCAACACTCTTTTTAACGGTGATCTAGAAAGATTCCGATACAAAGGCCTCATATTTTAAATCGCTCTCCACCAACACAGATCGACAATTTCAAATTGTTAATTTGAGTCTCGAAGGGAATTCGTCGCACAAATTTCAGGCATCTTGTCACATGAAAATTGGTTCATTCGGTGATCAGAAGGGCTTGGGATGTTAGCAGGAAGCAGAACTCAGTGCACGAAGACCTTGCGCAGAATCGCTACGTTCAGTGCGATCAAGGTGCCCAGCGTCCACTTCGTCAGATTCAAATCTTCAATGGGGGTATTGATGCGGCCTTCAATTTTCAACTCGGACACCCCAACTTTCGCAAGGACATTGCGCTCGACGGTTGCCAAGTCCCCAGAAAATGCAACCGACTTACCAAGCAAATCCGCAAGGAGCTTGGATTACTGTTCGGCTTGAATCGCAGGCACACCAACCTTAGCCAATTACTGGACGTAGTCAAGTGTGTCGAATAGGACGGCCAGCATCCCCGCTAGGCTGATCGAGTAGAAGCCGAGAATTTCTACGGCCTCGACGTGATCCAGGCTCAAAAAGGTCGAAGAAACTCCCTTCTCTTTGTGCGGCTTGGCCATCTACTTCAGCCACTTGTTCAGCGCTGGCTCACCGCTGTCGAAACTCTTCCTGTCGTGCTCGTCATTGGGAGGTTGAACTTGCATCGTTCTTTACCTTCTTGTAGCGAGCCTGGGCCAGAAGAAACTTCGCGTTTCGGGGAGGAGGGTTCTCGATCATCTCAAGCAGCCTCAGCGACTCCCGACGAGTCAGGGAGATCGTTGATTCGCTCTCGACGACCTTT
>RXJO01000588.1:1339-2720 GCA_003987795.1 Curvibacter sp. | reverse complement strand
CCGCGGCCTCCAGGTAGAGCTGACGGCCCTTGGCCAGGTCCCCGGACCGGAAAGCCACCATTCCGTTGTTCGCCCCGGTCAGGTGCCTGAAGGCAGGGGACGCTTTTTTGGCGTCGATCTGGCGCAGGAGCTTGCTGGCCTCGGCCAGACGGTTCTGGGACGCCATGACGAAGGCACGGACGTTAAGCAGGATTGGCGAATCCGAGTTGCGTTGAAGGCCTCGGGCCGACAGCTCCTCCGCCTTCGGGAAATCCTCCGTGAAAGCGGCCGTGCTCGCGCCGAACTCGTAGGGCCGGAGCGAGAAGGGATCGACACGGGACCAAGCCTCGCAGGCGCACGGGACGTCGTCGAAGCGGGCCCTTCGATAGAGATGGAAGGCCTGGGCCTCGTGAGCCTCCGACACCGTGTCCAGTCGCTCGTGCGGGACGAGATCGACGCCGAGGTGCCGGGTCGCCCACTCACCCTGCGCCAGCGAGCTGCCGGTCGGGTCGACCATGCTCGTGCGGAACATGCGCCTGGATCGCTTCACTCCACCGCCGAGGAGGTCGGCCGTACCGATCGCGCCCGCGAGCTCGGTGATCTGGTGGGGGAACATTCCCCCGTCATCGACGAAGCGGACGCCTTGCTTGAAGAAGGTCGGATCCCGGTCGGCAAGCTCGGCCAAGGCGATCTCCGCGGCGAGCAGCCACGGGTCCCCCCGGGTCGCGGCACTCCTTCGCACGATGTCGTGCGCGCGCTCTGGGTCCCCCATGTGCAGGAACAGCCGCGACGCCGAACGCAGCACGTGCCGGTTGTCGGGTGAGAGCTGAAGGGCGACACGCATCGATCGCTCCGCCCGCTTGTCCCGCCCGGCAACCGTCTGGTGAAGTGCCAGCTCGACCCATGCCAGCGCGTCGTGCGGGTGCAGCCTCGTCAGGTCCCGCCACGCGGTGGCGTCGGTCGGCCGCGCATGCACCAGCTTGTCGGGCACCTCCTCGCCGTTGCGGCGGAGGAGTTCCGCCGCCTGGGCCCTGACGAGCGGCGCGGCGGTGCTGGCGGGGGCAATCAGCCGGCGCGCTGCGTTGAGGGCCTCTCCCTCCCGGCATTCGACGATCGCTATCTCGACGAGCTCGGATGCGGAGACGATGCTGGGAAACATTCGCCAACGTTCGAGACGTTGCACCATTTCGGGCGAGAGGTGGGGCGCCGGCTTCGGGGTCCCCCTTAGCCCGAGCTCGCGCGCGCGCAAGGTGAGCGCAAGGCTCCTCCACCGTGGGACGAGACGACGTTGCGTCGCGAGGGATTCCGGCGTCATGCGGCCCTCCCGGTACGCATGAGGATGCTGAGCCGCTTCGCAGCCAAGTCCATCCTCGAAACGTACCGTTCGAGCGAGAACTGGGTG
>RXJO01000588.1:0-1289 GCA_003987795.1 Curvibacter sp. | reverse complement strand
AGAACTCGCGCACCAGGCCGAGCACGTCGGCGCGGACGCGCTCGTCGATGAGCGGGCTCACATCCGCCAGGACTGCGGAAAAGGCGTTCCGCACGTATGGCAGGACCTGCTCGTAGGTCCCGCCCCAGGCGCGGGGATGATGCTGCGGATCCAGCTTCGAAAGGAGGAGGGGCGTGATGTTGACCCCGGAGAACAGGAAGGCGGCGAGGTTTCCCAGCATGTAGAGATCGCAACCGATCCGGCGGTTGGTGAACTCGGGGTGCACGAAGCCGAACAGCTGCTCGGGCGGGGCATACCCGCGGTCGCCGGCGATCTTGAAGTCGTCGTGGGCGGCCGGCTGGCCCTTCCGCGAGGACCGCCCGAAATCGGCGACCTTGAAGGAGGGGCCCGGATAGGCGAGCACGTTCGACGGCTTGCCGTCCTGATGGGCGATCATCTCCTTGTGGACCTGCCAGAGGCCGAGCGTGATGTCCTTGAGCGCATGCATGCACCACAGGGCGTCGCACGCGGTGCTGGTGTCCATCTGCACCCGGACGTCGCCCTCGGCCATCTCGAAGATGAGGTAGAAGACGCGTCCCTCCATGGGGCCCATGCCGGGCACCTGGACGTCGCCGTGGTCGAGGGCGATCACGACCTTCGAAAGCCTGCGCCCGCGGCAATGATCGAGGATGGCGCGCTCGTGGTTGTAGCAGGCGATGAGCTTCTGGATCTCGTTCGCCATGTCGACGTCCGGCTGAAGGGCCGGCGAGAAGTCGAACGCCTTCAGGAATCCGACGGCGGCGCCCTTCTCCGCGATGTAGCTCTGCGAGAACATCCCGCCGGTCGCGGCGGGACCGCGCTGGAGGTGCCTCGTCACCTTCCACCCGTTCTTCAGTTCGAGGCCGAGGAGCTTGTCGGCTGCCGACATGTCAGTGTCCCTTCGAGTGGCGGGTTGAAGGCCCGGGGCCCGTCATCCTGGTGACGAGATCCCGGCCGGCGGGTGTCAGCGTGAGCGCTCTCTTGCGCGGATCGGTCAGGGAGACGCCCTGGTCGATCAGCGGCTCCTTGGGGCCGGCGCCGGATGCAGACTGGTAGCGCCCAAGCAGCACGGCGACGAAGCGGCTGGCCGATTGCTGCGGAACGCCCATCCGCTCCGCCAGGTCGTTCACCGACAGGTTCGGCTCCGCCGCGATCGTCAGTAGCGCCAGGAGCTGCGGCAGCGACAGCTCGTCACCCGCGGCGGCGATGGCATCGCGCAGGTCCCTCAGTCGCTGCGTATCGTCGGCTTCAAACGGCGTGCCCACACCACC
>RXJO01000585.1 GCA_003987795.1 Curvibacter sp. | reverse complement strand
CTGCCTGGCCAACCAGGGCATGAACTACCTCTACAGCGGCCGGGTGCCGCAGCGCATGGGCAACGCCCACCCCAACACCGTGCCCTACCAGGACTTCCCGACCGCCGATGGCGACATGATCCTGGCCATCGGCAACGACAGCCAGTTCGCCCGCTTCTGCGCCGAGGCCGATCACCCCGAATGGGCACAAGACCCGCGTTTTGCGACCAACAGCGCCCGCCTGGCCCACCGCGCGACGCTGATTCCGCTGCTGCGCCAGTGCACGGTCATGCGCACCACGGCCGACTGGGTGGCCCGCCTCGAGGCCGCCGGCGTGCCCTGCGGCCCCATCAACAACCTGGCCCAGGTGTTTGCCGATCCGCAACTGCAGTCGCGCGGCGTGATCACCCACCTGCCCCATCCGGTGGCCGGGGACGACATCCCGCTGGTGGCCAGCCCCATCCGCCTCTCGGACACCCCGGTGCAATACCGCCACGCCCCGCCCACCCTGGGTCAGCACACCCGCGCGGTGCTGGCCGAGCGACTGGGCCTCGGTGACGCCGAGCTGGATCAACTGACGCAGCAAGGGGTGTTGGCATGACCTGTCGCACCCCATGCCTCCTCACAAGGATTGCCGAATGAGTGCTCTCGACTCCCTGGACTTGACCCTCATCCCGCCCGAGGACGAGGCCTTGCGTGCCCCCGTGCGGGCCTTTCTGGCCGAGGCCCTGCAGGGCGTGCCCGGGGTCACCCGGGCGCGCTCCTGGTCGGGCTACGACCCGGCCTTCAGCCGCGCGCTGGGCGCCCGGGGGTGGCTGGGCATCACCCTGCCCACCGCCTATGGCGGCGGCGGGCGCAGCCCCTTCGCCCGCTACGTGCTGGTCGAGGAGTTCCTCAACGCCGGGGCCCCCGTGGGCTCACACTGGATCGCCGACCGCCAGAGTGGCCCGCTGATCCTCAAGTACGGCACCGAGGCACAGAAGCAGCACTACTTGCCCGCCATCTGCCGTGGCGAGGCCTTCTTCTGCATCGGCATGAGCGAGCCCGGCGCCGGCTCCGATCTGGCCAGCGTGCGCACCCGCGCCACCCGCACCGACACCGGCTGGCGCCTGAACGGCCAGAAGATCTGGACCACCAACGCCCACCACTGCCACTACATGATCGCGCTGGTGCGCAGCTCGGGCGAGGCGGGGGACCGCCAGCAGGGCCTGTCGCAGTTCATCGTCGATCTCTCGCTGCCCGGGGTCACGGTGCGGCCCATCACCGATCAATCGGGCGACCGCCATTTCTGCGAGGTCTTCTTCGACGACGTGGCGCTGGCGCCCGACGCCCTGATCGGGGCCGAGGGGCAGGGCTGGGCCCAGGTGACGGCCGAGCTGGCCTTCGAGCGCAGCGGGCCTGAGCGCCTGTACTCCAGCATCGTGCTGTTCGACGAGTGGCTGGCCTTTGTGCGTCACGACGCCGCCACCCACCCGCAGCGCAATGCAGCGGCTTTGCGGCTGGCGGGTCGGGTGCTGGCCCAACTGGCGCCGCTGCGAGCCATGTCGGTGGCGGTCACCGGGCGGCTGGCCCGTGGCGACAGCCCGGTGGTCGAGTCGGCCCTGGTCAAAGACCTGGGCACCGGCGTCGAGCAGCTGATTCCGGCGGTGCTGGCCGATGACCTCGGCACGCGCCTGGCCGAGGGCCAGCCCGTGCCACCGGGCCTGCTGCACACCCTGAACTACGTGATTCAGGTCGCACCTTCGTACTCGCTGCGCGGCGGCACCCGGGACATCCTGCGCGGCATGATCGCGCGCGGCCTGGGGCTGCGTTGATGACGCTGCTGACAACCCCCTCAAGAAAGGCTGTGGGATGAACGACGAACAAGACCTTTTTGCAGCCTCGCTGCGCACGCTGCTGAGCGACCACGCCGGCCCGGCCGTGGTGCGCGCCATCGAGGCCGGCGGTCCGCATCAAGCCCTTTGGCAGACCCTGCAGAGCTCGGGCTTTGTCGACGCGCTGCTGCCCGAGGCGCGGGGCGGGGCCGGCCTGGACTTGGGCCAGGCCTTCGGCCTGTTGGCCCTGTGCGGCGAATTCGCCTTGCCCGTGCCGCTGGGCGAGACCCTGCTGGCGCGAGGCCTGCTGGCCCAGGCGGGTCTGGCGCGGCCTGAGGGGCCGATCACGCTGGCAGGCCAGGCGCTCGATGACGGGGCCCGACTCGTCTGCACCGGCGTGCCCTGTGCCCGGGTGGCCAGCCATGTGCTGCTGCGCCACCTTGACCGCTGCGCGCTGCTGTCGGTGGCCGATGCCCGGGTCGAGGCCACCGGCCTGGCCCAGGAGCTCACCTTGAGCTGGCCGCTGGCCGCCTGGCAGCGTGCCCCCGCCTGGCCCGGCGCCCTGCCGCCGCTGCGCGAACTGCAGGCCGTGCTGTATGCGGCCCAGATGGCCGGCGCCATGCGGGCGGCTTTCGAGCGCAGCCTGCAGCACGCCAACGAGCGCCAGCAGTTCGGCCGGCCGATCGGCAAGTTCCAGGCCATCCAGCATCAGCTCAGCGTGATGGCCGAGTTGGTGTTCGCCTCGCGCATGGCGGCCCGCCTCGGCTGCCAGGGCCCGGTGCAGACACCCGACCCGCTGCGAGCCGCTCTGGCCAAGGCCCGCTGCAGCGAGGCCGCCGCCGAGGTG
>RXJO01000593.1 GCA_003987795.1 Curvibacter sp. | reverse complement strand
GCGGCCAGCCTCAGGTTCGGCCCAAGGCCAGCATCGTGTGGGGATGGGGTTGAGCGGCCGGCCTCTGATGCCCCAGCCTGAACAGGGCCAGTTGCTCGCGCAACACCGTCACCTGGGCCGCCAGCGAGTGGGTGGCGGCGCTGGCTTCTTCGACCAGGGCAGCGTTCTGTTGGGTCGTCTCATCGAGCTGGTTGATGGCCCGACCGATCTGGCCCACGCCGGCGCTCTGTTCGGCGCTGGCCGCGCTGATCTGGCTCACGATGTCGCTGACCTGGCGGATGGCGCCGACCACCTCGCCCATGGTCTGCCCAGCCTGGTCGACCAGGGTGCTGCCCTGGGCCACTTGGCCCACGCTGGTGTGGATCAGGGTTTTGATCTGGCGGGCTGCCTCGGCGCTGCGACCGGCCAATTGCCTCACTTCGCTGGCCACCACCGCAAAGCCCCGGCCCTGCTCGCCGGCGCGGGCGGCCTCGACCGCAGCGTTCAGGGCCAGGATGTTGGTCTGGAAGGCGATGCTGTCGATCACGCCGATGATGTCGCCGATGCGGCGTGAGCTCTCGTTGATGTCTTTCATGGTGTGCACCACCTGGGCCACCACGCTGCCACCCCGGCTCGCCACCTCGGAGGCCTCCTGCGCCAGGTGCTTGGCCTGCTGGGCGTTCTCGGCATTGTGTTGCACGGTGGTGCTGAACTGGTCCATGGTGGCGGCCGTCTGTTGCAGTGCGCTGGCCTGGGCCTCGGTGCGTTGCGAGAGGTCGAGATTGCCCTGGGCGATCTCGCGTGCCGCGTGGTCGATGGTGGTGGTGGCTTCGCGCACCTGGGCCAGACTTTGGCCCATCTGCAGGCGCAGGTGGTTCACGGCATGGGCCAGGCTCTGCGGGTCGGCGCCGGCGGGCGCCAGTTCGCTGGCCAGGTCGCCCTCGGCCATGCTCAGGGCCTGCCGGGCCACCTGGGCCGGCTCGCCACCGACGGCACGCTCGATGCTGCGCGCCAGCACCGCGCTCAGGGCCGACATCAACAGGCCCAGCACCAGCAGCGCCCCACCCGATTGCAGCAGGGCCCGATGAAAACCTTGTTCGATGTCGTCCACATAGTCGCCCGCCACCAGGTCCCAGCCCCAGGGCTTGAAGCGCACCACCCAGGCGATCTTGGGGCTGGGGGCCTCGCTCTGCGCACGCGGCCACCAATAATCCACATAGCCATGGCCTTCGGATGAGGCCCCGGCCGCCGCGATGTTCACGTACAGCGGCGTGCCCTTGGCGTCTTTGAAGGCGATCATGTTGCGCCCCTTCAACTCGGGCTTGATGGGGTGCATGGCGATCACCGAATCGGCGCCGACCACGGTCACGTAGCCATCTTTGCCGTAGCGCTGGGCAGCCAGGCGGGCCAGGGCCTGCTGGCGCGCCTCAGCTTCGCTGAGTTGGCCCTCGCTGGCCTGGCGGGCCAGGTCGCGCACCAGGCTGAGCGACATGTCGGTGATGTCGGCCAGCACGGCACGCCGGGCCTCGAACTGCAGCTCGCGCGATTGCCAGGCATGGAACACGCTGAGGGCCAGCAGACTGAGCCAGGCCAGCACCAGGGGCAGCCAGAGTTTTTGACGCAAGGACAAGGTGGGCATGGTGATGGGCTCCAGTAGAGGGAGGTGAGAGCGATGCTCCCCGCAAGCCCGCCCGGGGGCTGCCTGCGGGGAAGGCTGGCCGTCAGGCCTGAGGGATCAGCGCTTCGGTCTGGCGCACCTGTGGGGCCGCGCAGGCCGCCGCCATCTGCGGTGCCGATGGCGTGAGCGCACCGTAGCCACCGCCGCCCGGGGTGTCGATGACAAACACGTCACCGACCCCCATCTCGACCTGGCCGATGTGCTCCAGGGTCTCGATGCGGCCATCGATGCGCAGCACGCGGTTTCGTCCGGGTTCACCGGGCAGGCCACCGGCGGCACCAAAGGCCCCCTGCAGACGGTTGTTGCTCAGGATCGAGGCGGTCATGGGGCGCAGGAAGCGCAGGCGTCGAGAGCCACCGTCGCCGCCCTTCCACTGACCGGGGCCGCCCGAGCCGGCCCGGATCTCGTAGGTTTCCAGGCGCACCGGGTAGCGCAGCTCGAGGATCTCGGGGTCGGTCAGGCGCGAGTTGGTCATGTGGGTCTGCACCACGCTGGTCCCGGCAAAGCCTGGGCCGGCACCCGAGCCGCCCGAGATCGTCTCGTAGTACTGGTGTTCGGCGTCACCGAAGGTGAAGTTGTTCATGGTGCACTGGGCAGCCGCCATCACCCCCAGGGCGCCGTACAGGGCATTGGTCACACAGCTGGAGGTCTCGACGTTGCCGGCCACCACGGCGGCAGGCGCACGCGGGTTCAACATGCAGCCTTCGGGCACGATCACCTCGATGGGCTTGAGGCAGCCCGCGTTCAACGGGATCGCGTCGTCCACCAGGGTGCGGAACACATAAAGCACCGCCGCCATGGTGATGGCCTTGGGGGCGTTGAAGTTGTTGCGCAACTGGCGGCTGGTGCCGCTGAAGTCGACCACCGCGCAGCGGCGCACCGGGTCGACCCGAACCGCCACCTGGATCTGCGCCCCGTTGTCCAGCGGCAGGGTGTATTGGCCGTCTTTCAGGGCCGTGATCACACAGCGTACCGACTCCTCGGCGTTGTCCTGCACATGTTGCATGTAGGCGGCCACGGTGGCGCGGCCGTAGCTGGCCACCAT
>RXJO01000257.1 GCA_003987795.1 Curvibacter sp. | reverse complement strand
CATTCACGTTGCGGGGATGCATGACGACTGTCGCGCAGATCGCGGCACCCGTCTTGCCCCGCAAGTCATACAACTGGCCGCGCGAGGCCTGACTGTCAAGACTGATGTTCACGTAGACCCGTTCGCGCTCGGTTTCACAGTAGCCGTCGTACCGCAGTTGATCGCAGAGGCCATCGGTTCCCAGGTCCAGGGCATTGATCATGGTGGAGACCCGATAGGGTTTGAACGGCTCCATGCCAACGGCAGTCATTCTTTTCAGCTCCCCAAGGCTGACGACCGTGCCACTTGTTGACCGGGGAGATTCTTCCTTCGGTGGAGACCCTATTACCTGCTGTTCTGGCTGGGGCTCAATGTTGTTTGCGGCATATGCCTCATTGCACGAAGGATAGAGAGTGGCACTCGCTTGAGATCCATCCTTGTACTTTGCTGCGACAAGCAAGGTACCGTCGCTGTTTGTTTTCGTGACGGCCTGTCCTTGCGTGCTTTTCTCCAGCATGCGCGATACCTCGGCGACTGAGATGGCCTTGCAGTTTCCGCGCTCTGTCATGGCGAACCATTCAGCTTGTTGGCTGGCGCTCGACTTGTCGTCAGCACAGCGCATCCAATGCTGGTCAGCGCCAATGGCGTCTTTAGGCCCCCAGCACCAGCCACGTGCCGCAACCTCATTGAACTTCGCGTCGCGCTTGTCGCAGGCCTCAGTGGTTTTGGCGGAGTCACCAGAGCCGCCCCTGCACTGGTCGTTCAGCTTGTCCACCTCGGCAAGCAGCGTTTCAATGGGCACTTGTTCTGCCTTAGCCCTGTCGTCGGTAGTTGAACGATCCGTGCAAGCGACCAGCAGGACGGCCAAACTCAGAACTGCGAGTTTCAATTTGTGCTCTCCCTTAATGCCTTCATTTTTGAAATTTAGTATAGGGTAGGCCCAATTTCGATCGGGTCTTGTGGCGGGTTTGCGTCGGATGGACTGGCGGATCTGATCGGAATGTCCAACTTCACGGTCAAGGCGATTTCGGCCTGACTTCTGACCAGTTACCCACTTTGGGAGCACTGAACCCCATCGAACCCAGTTTCGTGAGGGTGGCCACGATGTTCGGCACTGAGTACGCCTGCAGATCCTCATCGGGATGACCGCACGAGGGTGGTAGCGCCTCATCCCATCCGTCGAACACCGGCCACGGCGCCAGCTTCTGGGAGCCGTCAAAGTGCTGGACACGAACCCAGTGCTGGCCTTGAGGGTCCGTCAAAACCGCCACAGAGGTGTTTCTGGGGTGCTGCCATGCCCAAGGGCGATTGGAGGCCGCCAGGGGCCTTTCTGCGGGCTGGCTGGGCTGCTCTCTGCTCTGGGATAGCTTCTCCATGCGCTCAAGGAAAGTCATTTTGGGCTGGCCCTGATGCTGGGCAGCTGCGCGAGCGCGCAGCGCCTGCAGCTTGGCAGCGGCTTCGGCCCTTGCCCGCTCCGCCTCGACCTTGAAGCGCTCGATCAGCTCGGCGGTGTTGTCGATCAGCAGCTGGCGCTCTTCGTCGGAGAGGGGGCGCCCAGATCCAGAGGCGCCAGCATGCAGCGGCTGGCCCAGAGCCTTTGCAGATCCGTATCGCTTCGCAAAGCACCTCGATCCCAGCGCCAGCAATTGACCTCCTTCGTCCACCACGTGAATGGCAGCGTAAACACTGTGCTGGCATCCAGGCTGCTGACAGAGCACCCGGTTGGTTTGCGGAACGGCCACGATGGCCAGCAACCTGGCGTGCACGGGAGCCGACGTAGTTGGGTTCGGAATTTGATCTGTCATCAGAGGTGATTGTGTGGTGATGGATCCGCTCTTGTCACGCTGTGGGCGCTGAAAACCACCAGGGTATGGGTTTCGAAAAAGTCGTACCTATTGGCCGCGCACGAAACCCACTGGCCGCCCCTTCCTCGGCCCAGGCCTGAGCGCTTAGACTTCCCCCATATTGAGGGAGAGGGTGGATGGGAAAATGGAAGGCGATTATCGGGAGCGTCCTGGTGCTTTGCGCGTATGCGGGCCCAGCCATGGCGCAGGCCCGCGCCACACCGTTCTATGGGGATGCCGGAGAGCCTGCACAGCAACCCATTCTGGAGGTCATCAAGGGCACGCAACTGGCTGAGCGAATGGCTGCGGTGGTCAACACCTCGCTCACCTTGCGATCGGACCTGCACGTCGGCTTTCGGTCCTGCAAGGTGGCCAATGCTTTCTTCAACCCTCAGGCGCGCGAGATCACGATCTGCCTGGAGTTCATCCAGCTGGTGGCCAAGACTGCAGCCGAGGACAACTACTACCTCATGAAGCTGCCACGCGAGGAGTTTTCGCGCTACGTCGATGGTGCCGTGTGGAGCGTCTTTCTCCACGAGCTGGGCCACGCCGTCATTGCGATCAACCAGGTGCCCGTGACGGGACGTGAAGAGGATGTGGCCGACCAGTTCGCAGTGTGGTTTGCCGTTCGCTTCGTGACAGACGCTCAGAAGAGGGTGGTCGAACCCGGTGTGTGGTTCTGGAACCGGCTGGCGCAGACCCGAGATCCCAGTACCTTCAGCACGGAGGAGCGCAAACGCTTCATGGCCAACGAGCACAGCCTGGACGAGCAGCGTGTCTACAACCAGGCCTGCTGGGCATATGGCACCGGCACCGAGGCGGGGTATCGCGTTGCCCAACGCGCAGGCCTGCCCCGGGAGCGCATGCAGCGATGCGATCAGGAGTGGAGC
>RXJO01000019.1 GCA_003987795.1 Curvibacter sp. | reverse complement strand
TGACGCTGCCACTGCCCAGCTCGATCATGGCGCCCGAGTCGAGCGTGGCGCGCCAGCCCCCGCGCGGGGTCAGCTCCAGCTCGGCGAGGTCGAGCTCGACCTGCTTGAGGATGGGCCGCAGGCGACCATACATGTCGAGCACCTCGACCGACTGGCCGGCCGGACCATACAGACGCGGCAGGTCGTCCTGGTCCACGTCGTCGACGTTGGCCTCGAACACCTCGCCAAAGCTGTTGAGCATGCCCGAGCCACTCTCAGGGCCCCACAGGGCCACGGGCACATGCTCCTCGAGGGAAATCTGCAGCTGGTTGGGAAACTGGCGTCGCACCGCGGCATGGCGCACCCAGGGCACGCTCTCGAAGGCCTCACGGACTTGACGCAGGTCGACGGTGAAGAAGTTGCCCACCAGCTTGTGCGCCACGTTGGCGCGCAGGGTGACCGCGTTGTTGTGCGTGAACTCCCCCTGCACCGACAGGCTGCCGATGGAGAACGCAGGGTGGCGCAGCACCCACCAGCCGCCCGCGGCCACGACCAGGGCGACACAGCCCATGAACAGGACCGAGGCGGTCAGGTTCATCAGCTTGACGTCCAGGGGTACGGCCAGGGGATCACTCATGGCGCATCAGGCTCCGGCTTGCGGCTTGGCGGGGCTGTCCAGCGTGGCGCTGGCCAGCACCTGCAGGCACAGGTCTTCGTAGCTCAGGCCGGTGGCCCGGGCCGACATCGGCACCAGCGAGTGGCCCGTCATGCCCGGCGAGGTGTTCATCTCGAGCAGGAAGGGCTTGCGGTCGCTGGCGCGGATCATCAGGTCGGCACGACCCCAGCCCCGACAGCCCAGGGCTCGGTACGACGCCAGCACGATGCGCTGGATCTCGGCCTCTTCCTCGGGCGGCAGGCCGCTCGGGCACTGGTACTTCACATCGTCGGTGAAGTACTTGTTCTGGTAGTCGTAGGCCCCCTCGGGCGCGACGATGCGGATCACCGGCAAGGCCCGGGCTTCGGCGCCCGTGCCCAGCACCGGGCAGGTCACCTCTTCGCCCTCGATGAACTCCTCGCACAGCACATCGGGGTCGTAGCGGGCCGACAGGGTGACCGCGTCCTGCATCTGCGAGTAGCCACGCACCTTGGTCACGCCGATGGACGATCCTTCGCGCGGGGGCTTGATGATCAGGGGCAGGCCCAGTTCATCGGGCACCTGGCGCACCAGCTCGCGGGTCTGCTGTTCGGGCGACAGCCACACATAGCGCGGCGTGGGCAGGCCCTCGGCGCTCCACAGGCGCTTGGTCATGACCTTGTCCATGGCCACGCTCGAGGCCATCACGCCCGAACCGGTGTAGGGGATGCCCAGCAACTCAAGAGCGCCCTGCACCGTGCCGTCTTCGCCGTGGCGGCCATGCAAGGCGATGAAGCAGCGCTGAAAGCCGTGCTGCTTGAGCTCGGAGAGGTCGCGGCCCGCGGGGTCGAAGGGGTGGGCATCCACACCACGCGACAGCAGGGCCTGCAACACGCCCTGCCCCGACATCAACGACACCTCGCGCTCGGCCGAGGTGCCGCCCAACAGCACCGCCACCTTGCCCAGATCACTTGCCTGGATGTTCATCAACCCTGCCCTCCAACATCACTCGCCACACCCGGCTGCGCCTGCTGTTGCAGCCACTCGACCACCTTGGCCGGCACCCCACCAATGGAGCCCGCCCCCATGCACATCACCACGTCGCCTGCCCGGGCGTTGGCCGCGATGGCCTGGGGCAGTTCCTCGACCCGGTCGACGAACAGCGGCTCGACCTTGCCGGCCACGCGCAAGGCCCGGGCCAAAGCCCGGCCGTCGGCCGCCACGATGGGCGCCTCGCCCGCGGCATACACCTCGGTGAGCAGCACGGCATCGGCCCCGCCGATGACCTTGATGAAATCCTCGAAGCAATCGCGGGTGCGTGTGTAGCGATGCGGCTGGAAGGCCAGCACCAGGCGCCGGCCCGGAAAAGCCCCGCGTGCGGCCGCCAGCGTGGCCGCCATTTCCACCGGGTGGTGGCCGTAATCGTCGATCAGGGTGAAACGGCCACCGTCAGACGAGGGCAGTTCGCCGTAGCGCTGAAAGCGTCGGCCCACACCCTTGAACTGGGCCAGGCCCCGCTGCAGGGCCTCGTCGGGAATGCCGAGTTCGACCGCCACCGCCACCGCCGACAGCGCGTTGAGCACGTTGTGCTCACCGGCCAGGTTCAGCACCACCGGCAGGTCCGGCAGGGTGATGCCGTTGCGGCGCTGCACGGTGAAGTGCATCTGGCCGTCCACGGCGCGCACATCGACAGCCCGCACCTGGGCTTCTTCGCCGAAGCCGTAGCTGGTGATGGGGCACTGCACGCGCGGCATGATCTCGCGGATCGCGGCGTCGTCCGAGCACAGGATGGCCGTGCCGTAGAAGGGCATGCGGTGCAGGAAATCCACGAAGGCCGACTTCAGCTTGTTGAAGTCATGGCCATAGGTCTCCATGTGGTCGGCATCGATGTTGGTGACCACCGCCATCACCGGCAGCAGGTTCAGGAACGAGGCGTCCGACTCGTCGGCTTCGACCACGATGTACTCGCCACTGCCCAGCTTGGCGTTGGCACCGGCGCTGTTGAGGCGGCCGCCGATCACAAACGTGGGGTCCAGACCGGCTTCGGCCAGCACGCTGGTGACCAGGCTGGTGGTGGTGGTCTTGCCATGGGTGCCGGCAATCGCGATGCCGCGCTTGAGGCGCATCAGCTCG